>CAZBIF010000124.1:0-4255 GCA_964492055.1 uncultured Flavobacteriales bacterium | reverse complement strand
CAGTACCCATACCCACCAGGGTACGGGAAGTTGATGATGCTCGTAATACAACCACCAGTGCACCCCGGCATGGGCGATCTCCCAGGGCACTAACTTTAATAAGTTGCGTAATGCCAGGCTGTTTTTGGTATGCAATTCCCGGCCCACCACCTTCAATTGCAATAATAATTTGCCAATGGTTCCCCGGAAATGACTGGACTCACATAAAAAATAATAGAGATAGACGGGCAGGGTTACAGTAAAGAAACCCAGAAACTGAGCCTGTACCGGGGAGATATGCTGCCTGACGTGCAGCACGTTTGAAAAAATAAAATAGAGGAACAAGCCATAACATGCCACGATCAGGTAGTCCAGGAAGAAAGCACCTATGCGTTTGAACAAAAGGTTCATGATACAATGTTAGTCAATCGGCAGGAGGGGAGCAATAGACAGGGCCGGCTATTTATTTATTTTTCCACACCACTTCATACAGGTCTGAACGGCGGTCCTGTAAGGTCTTGACGCTACCGTAATTGTGCAGCTCTTTCAGCAGGTCAAGGTCTACATCCACGATCAGGGTCATTTCGGTATTGGGAGTGGTTTCTGCCTTTACCGCATTGTTGGGGAAGGCAAAATCAGAGGGAGTAAAAACCGCGGATTGGGCATATTGTATGTCCATGTTCTTCACATTGGGCAGGTTGCCCACACAGCCGGCGATGGCCACGTAGCACTCGTTCTCAATGGCCCTGGCCTGGGAGCAGCGGCGCACCCGGCTGTAGCCGTTTTGTGTATCGGTGAGGAAGGGCACAAAAATGATGTCTACTCCCTGTTCACCGTAATAGCGGCTTAGTTCTGGGAATTCTATATCGTAACAAATGCAGATACCGATCTTGCCACAGTCAGTATCGAAAATGCCAGGTTTGTTGCCTCCCTTGATGCCCCAGTAACGTTTTTCGTTGGGGGTGATGTGGATCTTGGCATAAGCTTCGTGCGTGCCATCGCGACGGCAAAGGAAGCTGACGTTTTCCAGGGATTCATCGATCACCATTGCACAGAGAACTCAATTGAAAGCGCGCCAGATGGGCATACTGCCAGCAATGATATTAACATTGTAGCTTACCGCCAGTTCCTTGAATTTGGCGAGCAGCCCTTCGGTATGCCTTGCCAGTTCCCGTATGGATTCCGCCTCCCGCATGTGGTTGAACTCCTCCATCAGAGGGGCGTTGAAAAATTCCGGGAAAAGCACAAAATCGGCCCGGTAGCCCGACATGGCGTCGGTGAAAAAAGTGATATGCTCTATAAAATCATTATAGGATTTGTAGTTGCGCATTTGCCATTGCACCAGGCCAATGCGGACCACCGATTTGGTGGTTTCAATTACGGAGGTATCGGAGAAGTATATGTTATTCCATTCGAGCAGGGCGGCATTTTCCAGCGAACTTTCGTCTTCCGGCAGGTAGTTTTTCAGTACCATCTTCACGTGGAAGTCATTGGACAGCTGAAAAGCCAGCACCGGATCCTTGATCTCGGAGACTTTTACCTTTTCAATGTATTCCTTCGGGGTTAATTTATCTGCATAGTCCTTGTAATTGGGCAATCTTCCGCCAATCAGGATGCTTTCCATATTGAGGTTCTCCGCCAGTTCCTTGCGGGCATCGTATAGCCGTCGTCCCAGCTTCAGGCCGCGGAAGGCCGGGTCGATGAATACATCTATGCCGTATAAAATAGTGCCCTTGGGGTCGTGGGTGCCGAATTTCGCATTATCGATCACATCGGTATAGGTATGCTTTTTATGAAAGCGTTCCCCCTTCACGATGATCGAGAGGGCGCAGCCCGCCAGGCGGTCGTTCACCCACACCCCGATCTGACCCTGGGGAAAGAGGTCGATCAGCCGCTGCAAATGTTCCTTCTCCCACATTTCGTTCTGCATGTCGGTGTAGCTCAGCTTCATGGCCGCCAGCAGATCATCAAAATCTTCGGCCTGCAACAGCCCCAGTTCTACTTTGGTCTCTTCTTTTTCGTTGATCAAACTCATGGTATGCTATCAACCACCGGAGAGGGGGTTGTGTTCGGTTTTGGGGGTTACTGAGAAATGGGATGGATGCTCTGCTTACCGGCCAACCCTTCTTCCCCATGGGAATTTGCAAAAGTAAGGGAACTTATATTCACATACTGAACCGTTGAAAAATTGCCTTATCCAATTCCTCTCTGTGGTCAGGGTGGGCAATATCCCTTAAGGCAATGGCCCGTTGGTGCAGGTTTTTGCCGAACAGATTAACTGCTCCATATTCGGTAACCACATAATGTACATGGGCACGAGTGGTTACCACCCCTGCTCCCTGCTTTAAAAAAGGCACTATTTTAGAATATCCTTCTTTGGTAGCTGATTTAATTGCTATAATGGGCTTACCTCCCTCAGATAAAGCTGCCCCATGCATAAAATCTACTTGTCCACCTACCCCTGAATACTGATAGGTACCTATGGAATCAGCACATACCTGCCCGGTAATATCAATTTCTACAGCAGAATTTATGGCCACTACTTTCGGATTGGCACGGATCACTCTTGTGTCGTTTACGTAATCAATATCTAAAAATGAAACCTGGGGGTTATCATCCACAAAATTGTAAAGCGCTTTCGTGCCCACCACAAAGCTCGTCACAATTTTACCCTGGTGATGGGCCTTATATTTATTCGTGATCACCCCATTTTTAACCAGAGGTAACAAGCCGTCGGAGAACATTTCGGTATGTATGCCCAGGTCCCGGTGATTGGTGAGGCAGAGAAGCACCGAATCAGGGATAGCGCCTATGCCTATTTGCAGGGTGGAGCCATCTTCAATCAAGGCGGCTATATGTTTGCCGATGGTCAGGGATTTTTCGTCAATCTTTTTACCGTAATTTATTTCCGGTAGGGGTTCGTCTGTTTCTACCAGGGTGTTGATCTCCGAAAGATGGATGAGGCCATTGCCATGTGTGCGGGGCATTTGCTTATTTACCTGCGCAATTACGTGTTTGGCATTTTGTATAGCCGAACGGACAATATCCACTGAGGTGCCCAACGAACAATAATGATGCTTATCGGGGGGAGAAACATGGATGAGGGCAACATCCACAGGTAAAATATTAGGTTTGAAGAGCAGGGGTATTTCACTCAGAAAAACAGGTACGTATTCTCCGTGTCTGGTATTAACGATTTCACGCACACTTTTTGAAACAAAAAGAGAGTTGATGAAAAAGCTGTTGCCCATATCTTCAGCACGGAAAATATCTTCTCCCAAAGTGGTGATACTTACCAGTTCCACTTCCCTAAGGGCTTGCTTGCGGGCAAGTAAAGCTTTTAGCAATACAGTGGGCGTAGCTGCACCCCCTTGTATAAAAACACGGTTACCACTTTTGACAACCTCCACTGCAGTTGAAACTGTAGTTTGCTGCATATTATAAATGTACTTTATTTACCGTATCACCCCGCCACCCCCCCGGTGTATTTCCAGGAGAAAAAGTGGCGAGATGCGGGCTTAACTTCCTCTTGAGTGTTTCCGTTTTTGCCCTAAAATACAAAATTAAGGGAATCCACCAGCCGGGCTATTTTAAAGGGTTCTTTATGCAGGCGGGAGATCACCGCTGGGTAAATAGGTTCCATAGTCCAAGGGCTGCAAGAAGTACCTTGAAAAGCTCTCCTTGTTTTTTATTTGCCTGCCCCTTTTATTTCTCGTAAAGACGCTAAGGCGCAAAGAGTCCTGGCGGCTCTGAGGCTTAGCGTGTAATTCCCCCCTCACTTCAAATACGAAAAATCCTGCTTGTCCTTGATCTTCAGCAGGCTTTCGTAGATCAGTTGGATCACGTTTTCCACATCGCTTTTGTGCACCATCTCCACTGTGGTGTGCATGTAGCGTAGGGGCAGGGCGATCAGGGCGGAAACAACCCCTCCGTTGGCGTAGGCAAAGGCATCGGTGTCCGTGCCGGTAAAGCGGGAGGCCGCCAGCCGCTGAAAGGGGATCTTTTTCTTTTGCGCCGTGGCAATGATCAGCTCCCGTAAGTTGTTGTGCACCGCCGGGGCGTAGGTGATCACCGGCCCGTCACCGCTTTTGAAGTCGCCCTGTTCGATTTTATCGATCAAAGGTGTGTTGGTGTCGTGGCATACGTCGGTTACGATAGCCACATCGGGTTCTATGCGCTCCACGATCATCTGCGCCCCCCGCAGGCCCACCTCTTCCTGTATGGCATTTACCAGGTACAGGCCGAAGGGCAGTTTCTTCTTGTTGTTCTTCAGCAG
>CAZBIF010000123.1:3029-7716 GCA_964492055.1 uncultured Flavobacteriales bacterium | reverse complement strand
CAGAACTGAAAAGGCATGTGCTGCCCTATGATTATCCGGATATAGATCTGTCGCTCATGACCATTTACCTGATTGAAATGCAGGACGAAGTTTTGCCTCCATTTTCTGAGAATTCTTCACGCAAGGCTTTAAAATACCTGGAGAATATGGGAGTAAAGGTATTGCTCGGGAAGGCTGTGGCTGATTATAATGGGGAAGTACTTTCATTTAAAGAAGGAGATGCTATTTCTACCCATACCTTGATCTGGGCGGCAGGGGTAATGGGAAACCTGCTTAATGGTTTGGATGAGCAGGCAGTAAAAAACAGGCGATATCTGGTAAATGAGTTTAATCAGATAAACAGTTATACCGCCATCTTCGCCATTGGTGACATAGCTTTTCGCAGTACATCTGATTTCCCCAGAGGTTACCCCATGGTGGCCCCGGCTGGCAAAAAATATTCAACGCTTACATAAAGGGCGGGAGATGAAAAAATTCCGCTACCGGGACAAAGGGAGCATGGCCACCATCGGCCGGCACCGGGCGGTAGTAGATATGGGGAAATTGCATTTCCACGGGTTATTTGCCTGGTATGTATGGATGTTCATTCACCTGATGTCACTCATTGGTTTCCGGAACCGTCTGGTGACTTTATTAAACTGGGGAATAAGTTATTTTAACTTCGACAAGGGAGTTAGGTTGATCGTCCGGAAGTACAAACGTCCCCACCACTCCGAATAGATCCGATGAAAATCACCTGAACCGGAGAGGAATTTACAAAGCTAGCTTAGTGGCCTCTTTGAGCCGTTTCCGTGGGTTTTTTTTCTGCCAGGTTCCAGAGTTTTAAACGATCGCCTTTTTGCACACCCGACAAAACTTCAATATTGATCCCATCAGAGAGACCGGTTTGAATATACCGCTTCTCAAATTGCTGCTCCGCTGTTTCCAGTTCTACAAAAGCAGAATCCCCATCAAACTGCAGTAAAGCTTCAGATATGGCAAGGACACTGTCTCTTCTTTCCAGGACAATATCGGCATTGGCACTATACCCTGCCCGGATAAACTGTCCTTCCTTTAAATTTACCGCCGCCTTGATCTCAAACTGTATAGCACCGTCTTCCCTTGGGGGAAATGTATTCCAGTTTGGCATCAAAAGTCTCATTTTCTATGGCACCTATATTGAGGATCAGGTCCATGCCTTCCCGTATCTTACCGACTTCCGATTCATCTACCTTACCTTCAAAAACCAGGTCCTGCATGTCGGCTACCGCTGCTACGGTGGTGCCGTCGTTCATGGTATTGGCCTCAATTACGGAGTTCCCTTCTTCCACCGGCACGTCCAGTACCATACCATCTATGGTAGAGCGGATCAGGCGGTTGGTGGTGGAACGGTTACCAGCGGTTTCCCCTTTTTTCACTAATTCCAGGTTGTTAATGGCTGCATTGTATTCCTCTTTTGCCTGGGAATAGGCTATATCAAACTGCTGAAACTCCGCTTCTGCGATGACCCCGTCATCCACTAGTTGTTTGTTACGCACGTAATTCTGCTTGGCATTGTCGAGGGCAATTTTTGCCTGTCGTAGCCGGTTTTCTGCATTGTTAAGGGTCACCATATTGGGAATGATCTTCACCAGGGCTATTTTATCGTTCTTCTTTACCATTGTGCCGGCCTCTACATAGATCTCATCAATAATACCGGATACCTGGGGTTTAATTTCAATTTCCTTTCGGGGAACGACCGAACCCGTGGCTACCGTTTTTTTTATGATGTTGGTTTTAAATGGAGTAGTGGTCTGGTAGATCACCGGTTCCTCTTCCGATTTGGAATAGAGGAAGTAGATAGTCCAGATAAAAAGTCCCAACAAGACTACGCCTAATAATATCCTTAAAATCTTCTTCATATTGTCATTTTTATTCTGCCCGCAAGGCATCAATGGGTTTTATTTTAACCGCTTTCCTTGCTGGAATGAGGCCTGCAAGAGCGCCCGAAATTATTAAAATTGTCAATGCAGTTAAAGCCACCTGCAGATCAATGGTGGGGTTGATGAACATGCTTTCTTCGCTTCCTTCCCCCAGGGCATTCGCAATTAGTTCAGTGATTGCTACGCCGAATACCAGCCCAAAATAGCCGGCAAGAGAGGTAAGTACAATGGATTCCATAATGATCTGAGAGGTAATGGAGAGGGGAGTGGCTCCTATGGCCCGCCTGATTCCTATTTCCTTAGTCCTTTCTTTCACTATGATCAGCATAATATTGCTGACCCCGATCACGCCGGCTATCAGGGTTCCGGTGCCGACCACCCAGATAAGCATGGAGATGCCGGTAAACAAGCCATTCATTTTTTCAAATTCCTCCTGTGCATTAAAAGAGCCAAAAGCCCGATCATCCTCCGGTGCCACCTTATGGCGTTCCTTTAAAATGCGTTTTATTTTCTCTTCCACTTCACTGGCATTGGAATGAGGTTGAGCGGTGGCGGCAATCCAACCCACTACATTGCCATAATTAAAGGCTTTCTGAAAAGTGGTGAAGGGGATGAAAATAGTCTGGGTATCCCGCTCACCTTCATTCCCTGATTTTTTGGATTTGAATACCCCTATTACTTTAAAATAGACCCCGTTGATCTTGATGTTTTTATTGACGGGATCCAGTTCCCCGAAAAGAACATCCCGCACATTTCTTCCGATAACGGCCACTTTCCGCCTTTCGTCAATATCATTTTTATTGAGAAATCGGCCGATAGTAATGTCCATGGGGTTTATTTCCTGAACCTGCGGGTAATCACCCATTACCTGAAAATTACCGGCTTTGGTCCCATACGTAACATTGTTCCCACCGCGGTAACCCCTTAATTGGTTGCGGGGCACCAGGTTATCCAGTTCCGGAACTTCCCGCCTCAGTACATCCATGTCCTCATTCCGCATTTCGAATCGCCGGCCTTCTGGTAAGCCTGCATAAGCTACCGTAGTGGCACGAGTCCAGATAAAAACGCTGTTGGTGGCCATTTCACCGAAATTTTTGGTTACCCCATTTTCCAATCCGTTTCCGGAACCAAGCATAATGATCAGCATCAGGATGCCCCAGAAAACCCCGAAGGCGGTGAGGAAGGTCCGCAGCTTATTCTTGGAAAGCGAATTAAATATTTCAGCCCATTTATCCGTGTCAAACATCGCTTATTCGTCTCTTAGTGCTACTATGGGTTTAATGGATGCGGCCTTGCGTGCCGGTACCAGACCCGCCAGGGCCCCGGCTATTACTAATATGATGGTAGCGATCACAGCCACCTGAAAATCGATCTCAGGATTGGTAAAGAATGGGGTGTCGGGGGGTAAAAAGGAACGTACCAGTTCGACCAGGCCTACCCCCAGGACCAAACCTATATATCCCGAAACCGAAGTGATCAGGACCGATTCCAGAATAATAAGACTGATGATGGATGCGGGGGTGGCCCCAAGGGCTTTGCGAATGCCAATTTCCTTGGTTCGTTCCTTCACCACAATGATCATGATATTTGAAATACCGACGATCCCGGCAATGATGGTCATGATACCAATAAGCCACACAAAGGTTTTAATGCCAGTGAACAGATTCTGTATCTTCATGAATTCTTCCACATTGTTCCAGAATCGGATGGCCCTATCATCCTGTGGATCGAAGTGATGGACCTGAGCCATTTTATTGCGCACTTTTTCTTCCATGGCTTTTGCTTCTGCCAGCCCGGCATCCTCCGCCAGGTTGAACATATACATGTCTATTCGGTTGGCCCCGTTGAATACCATCTGCGCGGTGGAAATGGGCAGGTAGAGGATCTCCTGTTCGTTTTCCCCTCCTTCATCAAAAAATACCCCGATCACTTTAAACGGTACACCGTTTACTTCTATGTATTTGCCTATGGCATCCTCTTCCCCGAACAGCGCCTTTTTTACCAGGGTGCCAATGGATACCACTTTGCGTTTTTCCCGGATGTCTATTTCATGGATAAACCGCCCTTCAATGGTTTCAGTCTTTTCGATAAATTGATGGCCCGGATGCACCGTGCGGATATTAAATGTGCCGTGTTCTTTGCCATAGGTCACTTCGGAATTTCCCAGGTAGAAGCGGCCGGAAGATTCCTTTACCCCTGGCATTTTTTTACTGATGGTTTCATAATCCTGATTGGTAAAACGGATAAAGCGGCCTGGTTTGAGGCCCTCATAAGGAACTGATGTCTGTCCGCTAAATACCCAGATGCTATTGGTGGCGGCATCGCGAAACTGGTATTTTACGCCGTTTTGCAAACCGGTCCCGGAGCCCAATAAGACAATGAGCATAAAAATCCCCCAGGCTACACTGAAACCGGTAAGGAAAGTGCGCAGCTTATTCTTGCTGATGGTATGAAAGATCTCCTGCCATTTATCCCGGTCAAACATAGGCAGCTTCGTTTATGATCTGCCCATCCTTCAGACGGATAAGCCGATCGGTTTTTTCAGCAATATCGTTCTCGTGGGTTACGATCACCACCGTAAGGCCGGTCTGATTGATTTCCCGCAAGAGCTTCATTACTTCAATTGAAGTAGCGGAATCAAGGGCACCGGTTGGTTCATCAGCCAGCAATACTTTCGGATGGGTAATCAGGGCCCGGGCAATGGCCACCCGCTGTTTTTGCCCTCCGGAGAGTTCACTTGGCAAATGATCAGCCCAGGGTTTTAAACCTACTTTATCCAGGTATTC
>CAZBIF010000123.1:2722-2954 GCA_964492055.1 uncultured Flavobacteriales bacterium | reverse complement strand
TTTTGAAAGAGATCAAATTAAACGACTGAAAAACGAAGCCCAGGAATTTATTGCGGTATTGAGCAGCCTTGGTCTCGCTCAGGTATTTGATCAGTACTTCATCCAGTTTATAGGTGCCTTCATCGTACGTATCCAGCATGCCGATGATATTCAGCAGGGTTGACTTTCCCGAACCCGAAGAGCCCATGATGGAAACCATTTCGCCTTCGTTTACCCGTATGGAAACACCTTT
>CAZBIF010000123.1:0-2712 GCA_964492055.1 uncultured Flavobacteriales bacterium | reverse complement strand
TTCTGCGATCTCCATATTGATGCCCTTGAGTACATGCAGTTTATTCTTACCGCTTTGGTAGGATTTATGGATGTTGTGTAGTTTAATCATGGGTGTTCAAAATAAAACAATTAATCGGTGCCCCGGCCTGCTACTTTACGAGCGGCCAAAAGGACGGATAAAGGTATTTAATTGAAGTATAGGGTGGTACTCACCGGATGGTGATCCGATAGTTTTTCACTATGGGTGGTGTAATCCCGTGATTGAAAGTGATCATCATATAAAATATAATCTATTCGGTAGGAGGGAAATTCACCAATGTAGGTGCGGCCCAGTCCGGTGCCACTTTCCATAAAGGCATCATTTAGTTTTCCCTTGATCTTCTGGTAGGCATACGAAGAGGGCGTATCATTAAAGTCACCGCAAAGTACCACCGGATAAGGCGATGCTGCGATCGCCTTGCGGATGGAATCCGCCTGGGCCGCCCTGTTGATAAAACCTGCTTTCAATTTACCCAGCACCATGCGTTCTTTCTCAAAATTTTTGGAGTAAGCATTATCATTTACTTCCCGCATGGCTTTGTAATCGTGTTTTTCCAGTTTAATGGAAGCAAGATGCATATTGAAGAGGCGAAATACCCCCTGAGGATGTTGGATATCGGTGAAGATGCACACATTGTCATCCCGATGGGCAAAAGGCACGGTTTGCCTGTTGAGGATGGGGTATTTGCTGAAGGTAATGATCCCCCAATGGTCAACCTCCCGCAAATTGGTGGTATAGTAGGTGTGGTAGTTTTTCGCCTTGAGAAATTGGATCAGGGTATCCAGGGTCTTAAATTCATAATCCGGATGTTGGATATCCCTTTGGTAGAATTCCTGCAGACAAAGAATGTCCGGCTCTTCTTTTTTCAGGAAATCAAAGATCTTGTTGCGGGTGCTTTTGTCTTCAGTCCACATGTACAGATCGAAAATGCGCACATTGAAGGAAAGTATTTTAAAGCCTTCACTTTCTATTTCTTCAGTTTGTTTTAGCGGAATTTGCACATAGGCGGGAAAGGTTTTATAACCCAGTCCGAGTATTACAAAGGAGAGTAACCACAACATGCGTCCTTTCAGGAGCCAGAATAGCAGGAAGAGGAAATTAATGATGAATAAATAAGGTACGGCCAAACCCACAAAGGCAAGAGGCCAGAAAGAGTTAGGACTGACATAGGGGGCAAGGTAGCCAGCCAGCAAACCCAATACAGCCAGACTATTCAGAAATAAGATAACTTTAGAAATAAAACCGGTCTTTTTCAATTCGGAATTATTTAAACTTATTCAGCTCCAAGCCGGAGGGAGTGACCCAGTTTGTCTTTTTTGGTTTGTAAATAAAGTTCGTTATGCTTATTACTCGCTATTTCCAGCGGTACATTTTCTACTATTTCCAGTCCGTAACCGATCAGTCCGGTGCGTTTCTTGGGATTATTGCTCATCAGCTTCATTTTAGATACCCCAACAAAGCGAAGGATCTGTGCTCCGATGCCATAATCGCGCTGATCACTGTTGAAGCCTAGTTTTTTGTTGGCTTCTACCGTATCCAGACCCTCCTCCTGTAGCTTATAGGCTTTGAGCTTATTAAGCAAGCCAATACCGCGGCCTTCCTGGTTCATGTAAACGATCACCCCTTTGCCGGCTTCTTCAATCAGGCGCATGGCCTGGTGCAATTGCGGGCCACAGTCACAGCGGCAGGAGCCGAAAATATCCCCGGTCATGCAGGAGGAGTGTACCCGCACCAGCACGGCTTCGTCTTTTTTCCATTCGCCTTTCACCAGGGCAAGGTGGGGTTGACCGGTAGTGGTTTGAGTAAAATGCATCAATTTGAAATCCCCGAATTCAGTAGGCAACTGCACTTCCACCTCTTTATTGATCAGGGTTTCATTAGTCAGTCGATAGGCGATCAGGTCTTTGATGCTTACAAGTTTCAGCTTGAACTTTTTGGCAATTTCCTTCAACTGTGGAAGTCGCGCCATGGTACCGTCTTCATTCATGATCTCCACGATCACCCCGGCCGGCTGAAAGCCCGCCAGTCGGGCAAAATCTATGGCAGCCTCCGTATGGCCTGCACGCCTTAATACCCCGCCTTCTTTTGCCCGTAAGGGAAAGATGTGACCGGGTTTCCCCAGTTCTTCAGGCTTTGTGTTGGGGTTTACCAGTGCTTGTACGGTTTTCGCCCTGTCAGATGCAGAAATGCCGGTGCTGGTACCATGGCCGATCAGGTCTACGGAAACGGTGAAGGGCGTTTCGTAAGCTGCGGTGTTCTGCTCTACCATCAGACTTAATCCCAGTGAATCACAGCGGCTTTCCACCAGGGGGGCGCAAATTAAACCCCGTCCGTGAGTGGCCATGAAGTTGATCACCTGGGCATCAACTTTTTCAGCAGCTACCAGAAAATCCCCTTCGTTTTCCCGGTCTTCATCATCCACTACAATGATGATCTCACCCTGACGAATAGCTTCAATTGCATCTTCTATTTTATCCAGTTCCATTTTTTTGCTTGTATTGGATTCAAAGTTACAGATTCAGGAATGAGATTTCAGGGCTTTTTAGAAGCAGGGGTTTCAGATGCCCTTTACTTGCTCTGTCTTGATCCATCCGGTGTTCCCATTGGGAAGTGATATTTCGTACCAGCCTTCGGTTTGCTCTTCCAGTCGCACCCTGGTGCCCTCGTGTAACACAAATAAGCGTGAACTTC
>CAZBIF010000122.1:5009-7728 GCA_964492055.1 uncultured Flavobacteriales bacterium | reverse complement strand
CCCGTCATTGAAATTCTGTTGTCCGTGCCGGTAATTAGTAGTCAGGATCTCATCCATCCCTTCAAAACCTGCCTGCACGTGGCGGTTTTCGTGAATGACCGAGTAATCATCCAGGGCAAATTGATGATTTACAGTCGGAAGATAGATAAGGAATGCGAGCAGGAAAATAAACCAGGGGCTGAGGAGGGAGGGAAGTAAGCGGCCTTTGCCCGATATATTGGAAGCTGTTTTACCCATAGGTTGGCCTCAAATATAGCTATATTGGCAAGCCAATAAATTCCGAAAAAAATGAATACTGTAGCAAGTTCCATAAGTTCAGAAGAAGCCATCGCCCTGGAGCAAAAATACGGGGCGCACAATTATCATCCGCTGCCCGTAGTGCTGAAAAAAGGCAAGGGTGTCCATGTATGGGATGTGGAAGGCAAACAGTATTACGATTTTCTTTCTGCTTATTCGGCAGTAAATCAGGGGCACTGCCACCCCAAGATCGTCAATGCCATGAAAATTCAGGCGGAAACCCTCACCTTGACTTCCAGGGCATTTCACAATAATGTACTTGGGGAATATGAAAAATTCGTCACGGAATTCTTCGGTTTTGATAAGGTATTGCCCATGAATACCGGTGCGGAAGCGGTGGAAACCGCCATCAAGCTCTGCCGGAAGTATGCCTATGAAAAGAAGGGAATTCCGCAGGATCAGGCGCGCCTGATCGTTTGCGAGGGCAATTTTCACGGCCGCACCACTACCATAATTTCTTTCTCCAACGATGAAGGTGCCCGTAAAAGCTTTGGCCCCTATACTCCCGGTTTTCTAGAAATCCCTTATAATGACCTTGAGGCCTTGGAAAAAGCCTTACAGCAGGAGAATATTGCCGGTTTTCTGGTAGAGCCGATCCAGGGGGAAGCAGGAGTAAACGTGCCGGATGATGGATTCTTGAAAGGAGCTTATGAATTATGTAAAAAATACGATGCCCTCTTTATTGCCGATGAAGTACAAACCGGCATCGCCCGCACCGGGCGTTTGCTTGCCGTTCATCATGAGGATGTACAGCCCGATATCCTAATTCTGGGTAAAGCACTTTCCGGGGGTGCCTATCCGGTTAGTGCCGTACTGGCTGATGATGAGGTGATGATGGTGATCAAACCCGGTCAGCACGGTTCTACTTTCGGGGGAAACCCGGTGGCCGCCAAAGTAGCCATGGCTGCCCTGGAAGTGGTCAGGGAAGAGGACCTGGCCGAAAAAGCGGAATATCTGGGAAAGATTTTCCGGCAGGAGATTCAAAAACTGGTGGATGCTTCAGAGCTGCTTACCAAAGTACGCGGCAAGGGTCTTTTAAATGCCTTGCTTATTAATGACACCGAGGAAAGCAGCACGGCCTGGGATCTTTGTCTGGCATTACGTGACAATGGTTTGCTAGCCAAACCCACTCATGGCAATATCATTCGTTTTGCCCCGCCTTTAGTTATTACAGAAGAGGAATTGAGGGATTGTATTTCCATCATCAAGCGCACGGTAGAGAATTTTAAGAAATAGTCCGTTAATCCTTTTTGGATAAACTCTTTTCCCTTCCCCGTTGTTATGGGGTTAAACTACTAGAATGGAAGAGTTATCAATATTTATGATCATCCTGATCATACTGGCTTTGTTGCTGCCGGTATTTGCCATCATTCATTTGATGGGTAAGCAATGGCCTACCGCCAAAAAATTGCTATGGGTGGCCATTATCCTTTTTATACCTTACCTCGGAAGTATCGTTTACCTGGTATGGGGTCGTAATCAGTAAATATGGAAAACTTTGATTTGGCTTCCCTGGACCTGGATGGCACGAGGGGAACCATTATTCTGTTTAGTTGCCTGGCCGTAGCCCTGATTTTACTTGTCTGGGCCTTGCGGGATCTCTTCGTTAAATCTTATCGGGATACCGACCGCATTTTCTGGGCGATGTTTATTATTTGTATACCCATTCTGGGGAGCCTGGCTTATTTTATTTTCGGAACCAGAAACCAGCTGAAATACGATAAGGATAAAAAACACGTATTGGTTGAGGAAGAGGAGATCAGCTCCAAGGAGGAAGAAACAGATAAAGCACAAAAAAAGCCCCCCACGACTTAATCGGGGAGGGCTTGCTTAAATCATTTAGCTTGCATCAATAATAGATCAATCTCCTTACCTGTGCTACATATTTCGCCAGGCGGATCACTTGTTTGGTGTAGCCAAACTCATTGTCGTACCAAACATACAGCACCACATTCTTTTTGTCATGGGAGACAATGGTGGCGGGACTGTCGTATACGGAACAGCAGGTATTGCCTATGATATCTGAGGAAACAATCTCTCCGTCGGTGGAGTAATAGATCTGGTTTACCAGATCCCCTTCGAGGGCTGCCCTGCGCATAATGGCGTTTATCTCTTCCACTGAAGTTTCTTTCTTCACCGTCAGGTTCATGATCGCCAGGGAACCGTTCGGGGTAGGTACCCTCACTGCGTTGGCAGTTAATTTATCTTTCAGACTGGGAATAACCTTGGTAACGGCACGTCCGGCACCGGTTTCCGTGATCACCATATTGATGGCTGCAGAACGGCCCCGGCGGGTTTTCCTGTGCATGTTATCAAGCAAATTCTGATCATTGGTGTAGGCGTGTACGGTCTCAATATGGCCTTTTTCCACCCCCAGTTCATCTTCTATCACCTTCAGAACCGGCACAATGGCGTTGGTGGT
>CAZBIF010000122.1:0-4999 GCA_964492055.1 uncultured Flavobacteriales bacterium | reverse complement strand
ACAGGAAGCGGCGGAAATGATCTTGTCCTCTTCTAAGTTCAGGTCTTCCTTATGGTTAACCCCATATACGATATTGGGGATCTCTTTTCCGGGGGCCGTAAGGATCACTTTGCTGATGCCTTTGGATTTCAAATGCCTGCTGAGTGAATTACGGTCCGTGAATACCCCTGTGTTGTCTATTAAAAGGGCGTTGTTAATCCCGTATTCGGTATAATCCACATCATCGGGCTGGTTGGCATTGATCAGGTGAACGATCTGTCCGTTGATGTTCATGGTACGGGCTTCCGTGTCCACTTCTACGGTACCGTTAAATTTTCCGTGTACTGAATCGTTTCTCAACAGGCTGGCCCTTTTTTCCATGGCTACCGCATCATCATTACGTGTAACAATGGCTTTCAGGCGTAACTGTTGCCCTTTACCGGCTTGTTTAACCAGCTCTCGGGCTGCGATACGGCCAATGCGGCCAAAACCATAAAGCACTACATCTTTTGGTTCCAACTTGATGCGCTCCAGGCCGATCAATCCGTCTAGTTTATTGCGCAAAAAATCATTTTTGCTCTCAAAAGATTCTTCTTCGGCACTCCATTCGTTGGCCAGCTTGCCAATATCTATTTTAGATGGGGCCAGGTCCAGCTTGTTCAGTTCTTCAGCTAAAGCAACGGTCTCAAAGATACTGACCGGGCGGTTGGTGAAATTCTGGGCGTTTTTATGCAGGCGCAAAATGTCGGATACGCTCTGGTCCAAGAGAGGATGGCGGAAAAGCACCAGTTCCACAGAGCGCTCATAAAGCAAATGGCCGACGATATTGATCAGGTCAACGGCCTTTTTTTCCTGTTCCACCCAGTTGTTCAATTCCGACTCAAATTCCTCGGCAACCAGGGTGTTTTTTAGTTCTGTACTCATGAAAAATTGAAAAGTTTAAAGGTGTTTTTAAGGTCGGCAAATTTCGTGATTTTCTTTAGTTTTTGAAAGCAAAAAAGAAAATGCCCTCCTCAAAACAGGAAGGCATTTTCACTAACCAAAACAACTACTACTACAAACCGAAGCCGTAATAGGCTTCTCTGCCGTTCTTATACAATCCTTGTACCAAGATTCCACCTTGCTTATCCTCAAGCAGATCAAGTAATTCTGCTTTATTTCTTACCTGGCTTTCACCTACTTTGGTGATGATAAATCCTTCCCGCATGCCGGAGTTCATCAGTTTACCCGGAAATAACTGGGTGATTTTTACTCCGCCTTCCAGTTTCAACTCTTCAAGTTCTTCTTCCTGCAGGTTGGAGAAATTGGCCCCTAAGGCCTTGATCAGGTCTAGGTGCTCGTCTACCATCACTGTTGTACTTCCTTCTATGTTACGAAGTACCACTTTTTTGGTAAGCAGTTCCCCTTTGCGTTCTACGGTAACATCCACTTCATCGCCAGGGCGGTATTCCCCTATCTTCGCTTGTAGTTCAGTTACATTCCGTATCCGGTTTCCATTGATCTTTTTCACAATGTCACCATCTTTAATGCCTGCTTCTTTGGCCGAACCATTTTCAGACAGGCCAGACACATACACTCCGCTCAGATCATCAATTTCCAGTTCCTCGGCCAGCTTCTGATCGATGTCCCGTATGTTAATGCCGATAAAGGCGCGTTGCACGTTGCCGAATTCAATAATATCTGAGACTACCTTTCTGACAATGTTTGCAGGTATGGCGAATGAATAACCTGCATACGATCCAGTATTGGATTTAATGGCGGTGTTGATGCCGATCAGTTCACCGGAGGTATTTACCAGGGCTCCTCCGCTGTTTCCGGGATTTACCGCTGCGTCAGTCTGGATAAAAGATTCAATGGAAGAAATATTGGAGTAAGGGTTATCACCTAGGATGTTGATGTCCCTTCCTTTAGCGCTCACAATACCGGCAGTTACGGTAGAGGTAAGATTAAAGGGGTTTCCTACCGCCAGTACCCATTCCCCTATGTGCAAATCGTCCGAATTTCCGAAAACAAGATGGGGTAAACCTTCTTCTTCTATCTTTAATACAGCCAGATCGGTATTGGGATCGGTGCCGATCAATTTGGCGGTGTAATTTTTCTTGTTGTTCATGGTAACAGTGATCTGGTTAGCGTGCTCTATCACATGGTTGTTAGTCACCACGTAGCCATCTTCAGAGATAATTACACCCGAGCCCGCCCCTTTTACCGGTTGCTGAAAATTTCGTTCGATATTGCCGTTGCCATATAAAAATTCGCGGATCGGATCAAAGGCCCGCTGAGAATATTCCACCATACCTTCCACTTTAACGTGCACCACCCCGTTTACAGTCATCTCTGCAGCCGTTACGTAGTCGATGGCGTTTTCCGGTTCAGTAGTAAGGAGATTAACCAGTTTATTGGTTTGGGGATCGGTTTGGGTGGCCTTAATGGCCGTTTCCGGCTCAAAGTACTTGTACATTCCCAGAGTGGCAGCTCCACCCATCACCGCCATCAGGAATCCTTGCATTAATTTTTTCATTGCTTTCAAATTTTAGGGTTTATTTTTGGGATCCAGAACAGCAATTTAAACGCCAAAACCCTTGCGATAGTAGGGCTTGGCTGTTAAAGATTGTTAAGCAAGGAAATGAACTGATGGAGATACCATTTTATAAATACCAGGGGACCGGGAATGACTTTATCATGATCGATGGGGAAAGTCATAAAATAGAGCTGAGTCTTGAGACTATCCGGCAATGGTGCGATCGCCGCTTCGGTATCGGGGCAGATGGCTTGATCATTCTGAAAAAACACCCGGAGGCTGACTTTGAGATGGATTATTACAATGCCGATGGCAGCCAGAGTTTTTGCGGAAATGGCAGCCGCTGTGCCCAGGCCTTTGCCTATCAACTGGGCTGGATTGAAGATACTTCAAAATTTATCGCTATTGATGGCCTGCACCGGGGAGAAAAACGGCTGGATGGTTTTGCTACGAAAATGGGCGATGTCCATGAGGTGGAGTTTTTTGAAAAAGATTATATTATAAACACCGGCTCTCCCCACTACATCCGCTTTGTGAAAAATGTGGAGCAGGTGGAAGTGGAAAAGGAAGGGGCCGGGATACGCTACAGTGAGCGCTTTAAGGAAAAGGGAATCAATGTGAATTTTGTGGAGGAGACCACCGGAGGGATTAAAGTGAGAACCTATGAGCGTGGAGTAGAAGCGGAAACCTTTTCATGCGGCACCGGAGTAACGGCTGCTGCCATTGCTTATTTGTGTAAAAATAAACGCCAAACCGATCAGCTACAGGTGGAAACCAAGGGAGGAAGTTTGCTGATCCAGCTTCAGCAGAAAGGTACATATGTTTTTGAAGAGATCTGGCTGGCAGGTCCGGCAGAGGAAGTGTTTAAAGGGGGTATTAAATTTTAGATACGTCTTTTTAATGCCCTTTCTGTAAGAAAAATGGGAATGAATACGCAGACTATACAGATGATTAGCCAGGTAGTGAAATTAAAAATGGGATCAAGTTCCAGAAAATAAATAAATCCGCCAATTAGCAGGTAGCCTCCACCCACTACCAGCATCCATTTGGCGGAATAACGTTGTGAGAATTTCCAGCTTGCTTCATCCTTCATGGAACGTGGGGTCCTGTAACCGTAAATATAATTAGCATTTTTTGGCGGAAATATATGCATGATCAAGCCGGCAGTTGCAATAATGCCTCCAAGCAGAAATAGCATATCGGTGATTTCCGTTATTCCCTCATTCATGTATCTCCAAATTTTTGCTTCGCCCATTTACGGGTTCGGCTAAAGAAGTTGTCCTGATCAGATTTTTCATCTTTTATATCTTCATTTCCCAAAAGATAACCTACCGGTTTCAGTGCAGGGATATGGTCGCAGACAGATTTGAAAATACCGGTCACGGGAATGGCGATCAACATGCCCACAAGCCCCCATACAGCGCCTCCCAGGATGACTACAATAATGGTAATGATGGGATTAAGGTCTACTTTATCTCCCACTACATAAGGTTGCAAAATATAGCTTTCTACAAACTGGGTGATAGTGAAAGTAATGGCCACCCCAATCAGTCCCGCCGTGCCGGCCCCGGAGATCAGGGCCATAAAAGCCGCCAGGGTAAAACCAATAATGTTGCCTACAAAGGGAATAAATGTGAGCAAGGCGGCGATGATGGCGATAAGAATAGCATTGTTCACCCCGGATACGCTTAGACCTATTGAATACAAAACAATCAAAAACAAGATCATCACCAGTTTTCCGTACAGGTAATTTTGCGATATGGAGGTGGATTGATCTATGATTTCTTCGGCATTGTCTTTTTCTTCTTCGTTTACAAACTTTAAAATTGACTTTTTCAATTTGCTCCTATAGAAAAGAAAAAAGAAGATGTAAATAAAGATCAAGAGTAAGTTGCTGAAGTAGGTCATGAGGGTGCCAATAGCTGTTTTGGCGGTTTTTGCTATCCGCGAATCGGAGATTGCCTGCGATGATCTTTCCTGTCCGGTACTTTTTGAAAGCTTGTCTATTCCCATTTTTTGCTGTTGCTGGTCCAGGGAGATCCCGGTTTTTTTCTCCACGAAATCGGTAGCTTTTTTTAATTCTGCTTTTACCCTTTTTTCGATCGTCGGCCAGTCATCGGTGAGATTTTGAATTTGCTGGGCAAGCAGAAAACCCATTCCAACAAAGGCGGCGATCACGATCAGGTCTGCAAAGAGGGAGGCCCAGGCGCGCGCAACCCCCCATTTTTCAAATTGCTCCGCCACCGGAAGGATGATCATGGCCAGCAAGGCAGCAACTGCTAAGGGCATCAGAAATCCATAGGCCTGCTTACTCCCCCAGAAAAGTAAGATGATCAATAGAATAAGCAGGGTGCTAAATACCAGGATATGTAGTGGCTTTCCTGTTTTCATGAACTACAGCTAAACAGTTAGCAGCTGTACTGGTTCGTAGAAAACGCAATCAGGAGAAAATGTTTAAAGAAAAATAAAAAAGATTGAACAAACAGAATCTGTTTAATGTTA
>CAZBIF010000121.1:0-7805 GCA_964492055.1 uncultured Flavobacteriales bacterium | reverse complement strand
TATCAGTTAGTTTAGGAACCGTTATCTGGACCACCATCGCCTTTTTGGTGGTGTTGTTCATACTGGCCAAATTTGCCTGGAAACCCATCTTGCAATCCATTAAAGAAAGGGAAGAATCCATAGAGGAAGCTCTGGAATCTGCCGAAAAGGCAAAGGAAATGATGCGACAGCTGAAAAGTGACAACGAAAAGTTGCTTGCTGAGGCGAGGGCCGAGCGGGATGAATTGATGAAATCTGCAAGGGAAGCCAAGGAAAAAATGATCGCTGATGCGAAGGATCAGGCCACCCAGGAAGGCAATAAGATCATTGCCAATGCCAAAGAAACCATCCGTGCGGAAAAAGCTTCTGCCATGAAGGAATTAAAAACCCTGGTAGCAGAACTATCGGTACAGATCGCGGAAAAGATCCTCAGGGAAAAGCTTTCAGAAACCGATAAGCAACAGGAGCTGATCGACAACACCTTAAAAGAAGCCAATTTAAACTAAGCCAGATCCATGACCTCACACCGAGCAGCCATACGATATGCCAGGGCCTTGATGCAACTGGCCAGGGAAAAGGGAATTGTAAAGCCCCTGGTGGAGGATATGCAAGTGATCTCCAGGGCGGTGAGTGATAGCAAAGAGCTTGAAAACCTGCTGAACAGCCCCCTGGTAAAAACCGATAAAAAACGCACGGTGCTTGCTGCTATTTTTAAGGGGAAGGTAAATGACTTGTCCCTCACCCTGATTGATCAGGCTGCAAAGCAAAAAAGGGAAGCTTCCCTGAAAAACATAGCCGATCATTTTGTGGCCTTATACCGCAAGGAAAATAACATTGCCACAGTTACGGTGAGGAGTGCACGTCCCCTGGATGCAGAGGCCCGTGAAAAAATCATCCGTGAAGTGAAATCCACCTATAACTTTTCTGAAATTGAATTGACGGAAAAGGTAGATGAATCACTGATTGGTGGGATAGTGCTCCGCATTGGCGACAAGCAAATTGATGGAAGCATCAAAAGAAAATTAAAAGACATTAAACAAGAATTAATACACGCATAAATAATACAAAGCATGGCTGAAGTAAATCCGGCAGAAGTTTCTGCCATTTTAAGAGATCAATTAGCGGGCATTAAATCAGAGGCCGACCTGGAAGAAGTAGGTACCGTACTTTACGTGGGTGACGGTATTGCCAGGATTTATGGCATGTCCAGTGTAGAGTCGGGTGAATTGATCGAGTTCGAGAACGGCCTGATGGGCATCGTGCTAAACCTGGAAGAAGATAATGTGGGGGCTGTATTGCTCGGCTCTTCCAATGAAGTAAAGGAAGCGTACCGGCCGCATTGCCTCTATCAAAACAGGCGAAGGCATGCTGGGCAGGGTGGTAGATACCCTGGGAAATCCCATTGACGGGAAAGGGCCGATTGAAGGGGAAACTTTTGAAATGCCCATCGAGCGAAAGGCACCGGGAGTGATTTACCGCCAGCCGGTAAATGAACCTTTACAGACCGGTATCAAAGCCATCGATTCCATGATCCCCATCGGTAGGGGACAGCGGGAGCTGGTAATTGGCGACCGGCAAACCGGAAAAACTACAGTGGTAATTGATACCATCATTAACCAGAAAGAATTTTACGACAGGGGAGAGCCTGTTTATTGTGTATATGTGGCAGTAGGTCAGAAAGGATCTACAGTGGCAGGGATCGTAAAGACCCTGGAAGATGCCGGCGCCATGGCCTATACCACCGTCGTTGCGGCCAATGCTTCTGATCCGGCACCTATGCAGTTCTATGCTCCTTTTACCGGAGCTGCCATTGCCGAATATTTCCGCGATACCGGCCGACCTGCATTGATCGTTTATGATGATTTATCCAAGCAGGCAGTAGCTTACCGTGAAGTGTCCCTGCTATTGAGAAGACCTCCCGGGCGGGAAGCTTATCCCGGGGACGTATTTTACCTGCACTCAAGATTGCTGGAAAGGGCTGCCAAAATCATTAATGATGATGATATTGCCTCTAAGATGAACGACCTGCCTGAATCCCTCAAAGGCAAAGTAAAAGGCGGCGGGTCCATTACCGCTTTACCCATCATTGAGACCCAGGCAGGTGACGTATCCGCCTACATTCCTACCAATGTAATTTCCATCACGGATGGTCAGATCTTCCTGGAGTCCAATTTATTCCTTTCCGGAGTACGTCCGGCCATCAACGTGGGTATTTCGGTATCCAGGGTAGGTGGTTCGGCACAGATAAAATCCATGAAGAAAGTGGCCGGTACTTTGAAACTGGATCAGGCCCAGTACCGTGAATTGGAAGCTTTTTCCAAATTCGGTTCTGATCTGGATGCCGCTACCAAATCCGTTCTCGACAAAGGAGCGAGAAACGTGGAGATACTGAAGCAGGCCCAGAATTCACCGATGAAAGTAGAGGATCAGGTGGCCATCATTTACCTGGGTACCAAAGGATTGTTGAGGGATGTACCCGTTAATCAGGTAAAAAAGTTCGAAGCTGAATTCCTGGAATACATGAATGCCAAACACAAAGGCACTATGGATGCTTTGAAAGCCGGAAAATACACCGATGAAGAAACTTCTGTGCTTGAAAAAGTGGCGAAAGACCTTACCGCCTCTTACAAACCTAAAAAAGATTAGAGCTTAGCTTGCTATGGCAAATTTAAAAGAGATACGCAGCCGGATCACTTCGGTAAGTTCAACCAGGCAGATCACCTCTGCCATGAAGATGGTATCTGCTGCTAAATTGCGCCGTGCCCAGGATGCCATCACCCAGATGCGGCCCTACGCCAATAAATTGCAGGAGTTGTTGAGCAACCTGAGTGAAGCTACTGAAGATAGCGCGGAAAGTGCCTATACCGAGCAAAGGGAAGTGGAAAGGGTATTGCTCGTTCCAATTACTTCCAACCGGGGCCTGGCAGGTGCTTTTAATGCCAATATTATCAAGGAAACTAATCGTTTGATCCGGGAGCAGTATGCAGATAAGAAACCGATTATAACATCAAGGGCACGACTTTGCCCACACGTCTCGATCAGTTGTTTGATGACCTTACTTTTGATAATGTAGCCAAAGTAGCGAAGAAAATAATGCGCTCTTTTACCTACAAGCAGTTTGACAAGGTAGAACTGATCTACAACCGCTTTGTAAATGCGGCAGTACAGCAGGTGGAAGTGGAACAGTACCTGCCTATTCTCCCGGCCGAAAAACCGGCAAATGACAAAAAGGAAAAATCAGATTACATCTTTGAACCTTCCAGGGAATTTATCATCAGTGAGTTAATCCCCAAATCATTGCGCATTCAGTTGTACAAAGCCATTCTCGATTCCCATGCTTCGGAGCACGGAGCGCGGATGACAGCCATGCATAAGGCCACTGACAATGCCACCGAACTTATCGGTGATCTGAAGCTGGTATATAACAAAGCCCGTCAGGCATCCATTACCAATGAGATCCTTGAAATTGTGGGTGGGGCAGAAGCCTTGAATAATTAATTATTCTGGGAGAGAGTAGACTTTAGAGTTTAGACCTGTTACTAAAATCTCAAGTCTTGCTTCTTGCTTCTTTTCTCTTGTTTCTTGTCTCTTGCTTCTTGTCTTTTGTTTCTTGGTTCTATTTTCTTGTCCCTGATTTTCATTTTTACCTGAAAAAGAAAAAAGATCCTGGCTATTGAAAATAGACGGTTCCCGGTCGGGGAAAGACTGCTTCTCCCGACTCAGTCGTGATCGCAGTGACCGGCAAAGTCTTTTTTCCTGGTTCTTGCTCCTTTTCTCTATTGTTCCATTCTGCAATTTTCCCATTTTCTCATTGACACATTCCCTCATTGTTCCATTGATCCATTTCCTCATTAAATCATTCCCTCATTAAACCATTTTCCCATTCAGCTTTCATATTTCAAGTTTTACTAACTTCTCCCTTTCCTTCGGCTCCGCTCAGTATGCGGGATCGCTATGACTGAAAAAAGATTTCTGATTTCTCATTTCAGCTTTCATATTTCAAGTTTCTTCCTTTCCCCTTTATTCGTAATTCCCCTATTCATAATTCGTAATTGGCCTATTCGTAATTGAGTCAAGCTACTGCTTGACGACCTTCAGTACCTGTTTTTCTTTCTCCCCCACTACCATTAAAAAATAGATGCCTTTTTCCAGTCCACTTAAATCAAGTTGTTGCTGAAAGGCATTTTGATCCAGGGCAAAGCTGCGCACAAGTTGACCGGAGATAGTGAACAACTGCCCTTGCCTGCTTACGGCTTCACCCAGCAAGGTAAGTGGCCCTTGCGTGGGGTTGGGGTAGGCCAGCAGGCCGTTACCGGCTTTGATGTAGGCGGGGTTTTCTTTGACAGAAGTGGTGGATTTGGCTAAGTTATAGGCCGCAATATAAGCATCGTTCTTTGAGCGGGCCCTTACCGTGTCAAGGCCGGGCAAATAAACATAGCCCCCGATCAGGCCGCCGATGTAAGCCATACTGTCGTGGAAGTGGATGGCCAGGGTACCTTCCCCACTATTACCAGAGGAAAGAATAGGGTCTTCGGTAATAAAATTGCCCTGCCGGTCGAAAATAGAGTAGAAAGGGTCATTTCCTGATCGAATACTCCACCAGCTGCCATAAAATCCTGATTGATCCCCACAGATGAAACCCTCAAATCAGTAAAATTCCCCCTACTTTTCGTAGGGTATAGCCCAAGTAGTTTACCGTTTGTTGCACTAAACACAAATATTCCCCCCGCATTGAATTCCCCCTTTTTACCGGTGTGGCTGATGGTATCAAAGGTAAGGGTAAGGCGGTCATAAATATTAAAATTACCTGCTGCTACTAAAGTATCCCCGAACAAGGCTGCTCCCCGGAACTGATCAAAATTATTATTCCCCCGGAAGGTCCTGATGTAATTTAAACTGCTGTCGAAGAACATGAGCATGGCATTGTTGGCATTGCTACCCAGCAATAGGGTGTCACCCCCCACCAGGGTGGTGTCGCGGATGAGGTTGCCGGCGATCACGTAGCCGTTATCGTGCTTGAAGATCTTTTCGATGTCTGGCCTGTAATTTTGGTCGGGAAAAGGAAATGTTTTCACGCCCAGGTAATTGCCATGCAAATCGAACAGGGCTTCATGGATTGTCCTCGGCAGGGAATCTTTGTCAAACAATTTCTGGTAACCAAAGATGCCGTGGTCCCCCCCCCCCCTGAAAAAGCAACTAATTACGTTATTTTTTAATTGAACACCATATATTTCAACACTATATTCTATATATCCGTTACCTACCGTATCCCCCCCGAAAGAGCGGTGCCATATTAAGTTGCCCCCTGAATCGACCATTGCGATAAAATCGCCACGTTGATCACTCCCAAGGGGTACCTTGCCAAACGATTTGGCCGGCCTGACATTATCATAAAATACCTGTCCGGCCACATAAAGGTTTCCATTCTCATCACCAATCATAGCATTATAATAATCATCCGTACCACTACCGGCATACCTATGCCATTGCAGGTTTCCCTGTGGTGAGTATTTAGCGATCCAGGCGTCCCGCTTGCCGTTGTTGTGCAAACTGTCCAGTAAAGGGCTGGATTGCATTTTCATGGTCTGCCCGTTGCTGTCCCGCACCCAGATGGTGTTCACTTCCCCGCCTACGTATACGTTCCCCCATTGATCGGTGTGGATGTCAAGTACCCGTTCGGGATGGTCCTGCGCATCGTCCCCGTGGAGGTTTAGCCATTGGAGGCCACGCTGGGAGTAGGTGTGTATGCTAATGAATAATACTGCTATAAATACTATTTTGCGTTTCATAATTTATGTATTTTGAGACCTTAGACCTTAGAGGTTAGAGGTAACACTTGTCTCTTTTCTCCTGGTACTAACTTCTTTACTCTAATATCTGTATCTTATTTCTGTCGTGCTTTTTATGGTTTACTATATCCAGTTTCCAATTTCTGATTTCAAAAGAGTTTGCTTCCTCGCTCTACTCCTCGCAAAGACATCAATTTCCTATTTCTGATCTCTGATTTCATCTTTCCTCTTTACTTCACAATCACTATCTTTTTACGCACCTCCAGCTCTCCTTGTTGTATGCGCAGCAGATATACTCCTTCGGCAAGCCCCTTCAACTTCAATTCATGAGCCTCTAAGGAAGATAGGTAAGTTACGTTCATCACTTCTTTACCGGTCTGATCCTGTAAGCTTACATGCAGGTTTTCTTCGCCTGCCATGCCCAGTCTTATAAAGATACTGCTTTTTGCCGGGTTGGGGTAAATATCCATCTCCATGGAACTGAGTTCTTTTTCCTTTGCCGGTAAACGATAAAATCCGTTTTCTTCTTCTCCCCCTTCAATGCCCCCTTCCCCGCAGGGAGGAACATATACACACATTTCAAGGCAACAGTCTTCCCCGTTCAGTTCAATATAGACATCGAAGCAGACCGTACCCCCCGGCCATATCGGAGTAGGCTGAAAGGTGAGGCCAAAAGAAGGGTAGGTGCTGCTGCCACCGTTGGAAAAATAAGTTTGCACCAGACCGTCTGTGGTGGTAATGGCGTTGATACTTAATGGAAGTTGCTGGGGATTGAAAAGGGTGAAATCCAGGTAAGCTACGCAAGGATCGACCTCCGGGAAAAAGTGCTGGAAATCCGACTGGTCCACGCCCAATCCTTCACATTCGGGTTCACAAACGCATTCCGGGATTTCAATGGTCATACAGATCTCCTCAAGGCAATGGGGGTCGCAATTGCTGTTTACACCTGTCACTTGTAAGCAAACTTCTGCCTCTCCGGGAGGTAAATTCAGAAAAGTAAACTGTTCTCCACTCCCCTGGTACTGTTGACCATTGATATCTACTGTCCAGCTATAATTGGTGTCACTGACGTAGGTACAAGTACCCACAGTGGTTGTGCTACTGACCGTAAGGGCACAGGTATAAGGGTCAATGCTGTAACTAAAATCAGGGTCTATCTCACACGATTCCCCGAAAACCCCGCAGATGGTATCAGCACACATCACCCCCAGTAATTCGGTGGAAACGGCAAAGCAAATGTAATTACCTGCCTGCCCCCTGATCGTACCATTCACTTGCTGATTTCCGCCCTGTACCGTTAACGGCTGATAACTCACCAAGGTATCCGGGTTGCCAAACAGACTAATGTCAAGGTTATAGTCAAATCCGGGACAGGCATCCAGATTGAGATCAAAAGTAAAATCAAAGTCCCTGCATTGGTCAGTACAGTCAAAATCCAGGTTGGAAAGTTCCAGGCTGCAATCGCAAGCCGGCAGGTCTACACAAAAAGGAATACAACATACCGTGCCATCAGGCAAAAAGAAAAAGAACTCAAAACAGGCATTGCAGCCGCTCCACGGCTGATCCGGGACAAAGGTTATTTCAAATTCAACGCCATCCCCGGCAGTGATCTGGTGGATGTCAATTACTTCACCTGCGCCACTTATTACCCGGTTTGGCTGGATGTTTAGAGATAGCGGATTTTCAAACGCTACCCTTAACTTCAGGGTACAACCTTCCGGGGAGGGGTCAGGAAAGAATTCAATGAATTCCGCCATTGAAACATCAAGTGAATTGCAGTTATCCAGGCAATTGCAATCAGGCAGGTCAATTTGCTGAACAATATTCGGATGGCAATCCTGATTGCCGGTATAATTTAAACCAAGTACGGTCAAATCAACCATTACCTCTCTCTGAATACCGTGAAACGTCACTACCAGCCCGCTGGCATAGAACTGTTGTGCGCCCATGGTAACGGTCCAGCTATAATTCGCGGAATCCACCCGTGTACAAGGGTCAATTAGTGATGTACTGCTGAGGGTGAGGGTACAACTATCG
>CAZBIF010000120.1:5304-7850 GCA_964492055.1 uncultured Flavobacteriales bacterium | reverse complement strand
AAGTTTTTTCACAATTACTACGAATTAATAAATCAAAAGCGTCAAACAATTTATAATTACCAGTTTCCCGCTCAGGATAAACAAATAAAAGCCCTGGCTGAAGGTAATTTTATTTCCTGTATAGGCGTATTTCTACATCGTGAAATATATTCTGATTTTCATTTCAATGAAGACCCTAGGGTAATTGGTTCAGAAGATTGGGAATTATGGATTCGAATTAGGTCAGTATACAAATTAGGTGTTATAAAAAAAATCAACAGCGGGATTAGAAGCCACGCTTTGAGGTCAATTTCCGGCTATCAGATACATTCCATTTACGAAAGAAAAAAATACCTTATTGAAAACCTTATGAAACAAGCTAAGGTGAAAAGTAAATTTGGGAGGTACCGGCTATTGATGCTTAGTTCTGCTGCCTTATTTACCGCCATTAGTGCGAATCAATTACTCTTGTTTCAACACAGCTGGACCTATCTTAAAAAAGCTCTGAAAATATACCCTTTCATAATTTTAAAACCTCGATTTTTGCGGGCATCTATTATAACTGTTTTTAAATTAAATAGAAACCGCAGTTGATTTTAAAATGAAAAACATATTAATTACCGGAGGTACTGGATTTTTAGGGAGAAACCTTGCCCTCGCTTTAAAAAATAATTACCAGGTAATCCTCACCGGAAGGAATAACAAGCAAAATGCACTGGCGCAGAAATTAACCGGCTGTCAGGTATTGCCTATGGATGTTAGTAATATTGAATCCGTTCGGGATGTATTTACCGAAATAAAGCCTGAAATAGTAATTCATGCCGCTGCAACTAAATTCGTTGACCTGGCTGAGAAACAGCCGATGGAATGTGTGGATGTAAATGTTTTGGGTTCCCAAAATATAGCAAGGGTAGCAGTAGAAAAGGGCATAAAAAGCGTGGTGGGGATCAGTACCGATAAGGCGGCTCCTCCGGTAAGAAACACCTATGGCTTAAGTAAGGCGATCATGGAAAGGGTATTTTGTTCCATGGACGGAAAAACCGATACCTCTTTTACTTGCGTGAGGTACGGGAATGTAGCCTGGTCTACCGGTTCAGTTTTACCGATATGGAAGAGAATGCACGAAGAAACCGGGGTTATAGGAACAACCGGTCCTGAGATGCGCAGGTTCTTTTTTACAGTAGATGAAGCAGTGGCTCTCGTCATAACGGCAATGGATAACATCAAGGAAGTAAAAGGTAAGGTACTATCCCGGGAAATGAAGGCGGCCCAAATCGAGGATATTTTAAAGGTATGGACAACTGATAAAGGGGGGAAATATGAAAAAATTAAAGGCCGGCCCGGCGAAAGGAACGACGAATACCTCATTGGTGATATCGAGCTGGAGTACACTCAAACTAAGCACTATGATGGAATAAAGCACTATCTGATATCCTTCAATCAAAAAGTTGAAGAACCATTAAAGAAGGAAGTATCTTCGGCAAATGCAGAAAGACTAACCGATGAAGAGATCAGGAAACTGATTGATCATCCACCTGAAGAGGGAATATAATGAATAAGATAAAGCATGCTTTAATTATGGCTGCGGGTAGGGGAAGCAGGATGATCCCCCTTACCGATTCTATTCCCAAAGCCATGGCCAGGTATGGCAACACCACCCTTATCGTTAATGGAATTGAGAAGTTACGACCTATAATTCCACACATTCATATTACGGTGGGATACAAAAAAGCCGCCCTCGCCAAGCATGTAATCGAGCATCATGTAAATACCGTAATAAACACAGAAGGTAAGGGGAATGCCTGGTGGTTATACAATTCACTGTTAAAATACCTGAACGAACCGGTAGCGGTATTAACCTGCGATAATGTAGTGGATTTGAATTTTGATAAACTGGCTTCGGATTATTATAGCTTGAAGGAACCTGCGTGCATGGTGGTGCCCGTCAAACCGGTTCCTGGCCTGGAAGGAGATTATATTTTTGAAAAGGAGCAGGTGGTTGAGGAACTTAATCGCAGTAAACCCTCAGATAAGTATTGCTCGGGCATACAAATTGTCAATCCTTATAAGATAAATAAAACGACTCAACCTACGGAGGACTTTTATACT
Source organism: uncultured Flavobacteriales bacterium (assembly GCA_964492055.1). Taxonomy (GTDB): domain Bacteria; phylum Bacteroidota; class Bacteroidia; order Flavobacteriales_E; family Vicingaceae; genus CAZBIF01. The sequence continues at coordinate 5,762 of CAZBIF010000120.1, read as the reverse complement.
GTCTGGAAGCAATTGATGGTAAAGAAAGAATTAAAGTGTTCTACTGTTTATCCATCCATGTGGTATACCGTAGACACCATGGAACAGCTCCGGGACCTCAATACCTCCTTGAAGTAGGGATTTTTACTTTTTTATTTCCTAAGTAGTTAATAATAATTAGTGTAGAAGTGAAAAATGGCAAACTAGGCATCTTATATCTTGACAAAGCACCGAAATTATAGGAGGTGATCCCTACTGCAATTCCAAAAAGAATGGTAAATAGTAAGAAAGCTTTAACATCCGGATTCCTCATAACCAATTGGGTGACTTTTAGAAACCCAGTTCTGAAAAGAATAACAATCGTAAAAACAAGAAGTATAGTGGATTGAAGGCTTTCCATCGCAGTTGGAAGATTTGTAACTTCGAATAACCACGGCCGATAATAAGTGACCACGAAAGCTTCCGGTGATTTTTTAGCA
>CAZBIF010000120.1:4607-5294 GCA_964492055.1 uncultured Flavobacteriales bacterium | reverse complement strand
TTCCTATTGGGGTAAATTCTACCTCACCTAAACTATATCCCGATTGATTGCGTGTTTCAGCCAGGTAGCTATGCCAGCTGTGAAATCCTTTAGCGACTTCCTGCACATGTTCCAATGAATATTTTCCGGCACTTTCGGAAACGGTTTGTAGAAAAAAATAACCTCCTACAATCAAAGTAAGGGATAATATTGGAATGAAGATATACTTTGAAATGGAGTTTTTTGACGATTTAGAAGTGCGTGATTGGATCCACAAAAATATGGCTGGGATGAACGTATAGAGGATGTAGGGTTTGAGTTTTAAGCATATAATGATAGAAAGAATAACGATAGTAATTATTACCGGATTAAAGTTCCAGTTTAAAAAATTATAAACACCGTAAAATATCACTCCTATACCACAAAGAGTAATGGGGTCTTTTAATATCCCGGAGCTCCATATCCCAAAGGTGGGAATGAATAATATTCCCCAGGCGAAATAGTTATATAAATCAGGATAAAGTTTGCACATGGGTATATAAATCAACCAAACCCCAATCGAAAATACAGAAGAGAATAATATGGTTGTAGATAGGAACTGATTGAATGCAACTAATTGTATTACGGAGGTAATTTGGCAAATGGTCAAGGTGGCACTATCTGAAAAAGACCCTAGAATACGGTAATACTCATTATAATGAAGATTCT
>CAZBIF010000120.1:3757-4597 GCA_964492055.1 uncultured Flavobacteriales bacterium | reverse complement strand
ACGAAAAAGTAAAGTCAAAGTATTCCCGGGGTCTTCTACAATTTGCGATACGATAAATTGGGCCCCGGTAAAGTATAAAAAGGTATCGCCTCCTTTGTAAAAATACAAATGTAAGAGGGCAAACAAATAGGAACAAAGGATTTTAAAATAGATAAAAGGTATTAGGTATCTTATATAAGATTTGTGCCGATATCTGTTTTTAATTGAAAATCCAATGGCGATGATCAAAAAAGCGTAAAAAAAGCTTAATAAAACATCTGCAATATTCAGTGTAGGTAATAGCATGAATTATTAAACTAAAGCAGATGTAAAATAACCATATAAAATCAATATGTAGGCTTACTTTTATTTTTTTTAAGTACTTTCAAAAATACATGAGATATTTCGGCTTTTTTATAAATCTTCTCATCTTCCTATTTAATATGAGTTTAGGTGGTAATCTATGTCAAGCCCAAGATTTATACCATCCCAGCTCTAATCAATTTACTGATACATTAGTCGATTTTGCATGGAATCCATTTCAAACTAATTCATCAATAGATTATAAATTAGTGATTGCCGGAAACAGAAACTTGACACAAAACCGACAAGAGTTCTATACAAATCAATCAAGTTTGAAGGTAGATGTAAATGAAGGTTTGAATTATTGGAAGGTTTATGCTAGGAATCAATCCCAAATTCTTGACTCCTCTAAACTGGATAGTTTTAATGTATTCTCCCCCACTTTTATTGATAGTATATTATTCTGGGTTAAATCTGATACCGGTTTAATCATAAATAATCAATTTGTTTCACAATGGAGTGATATCAGCGGCAATTCTAACCACCTGACCCAATCAG
>CAZBIF010000120.1:2812-3747 GCA_964492055.1 uncultured Flavobacteriales bacterium | reverse complement strand
TATCGAGCAGGCAGGGAGTGTATATTGACCCTGTACTCAATGGATACGGTGCCTTGCGATTGGATGGAACAACTGATGTGTATAATTTCAGTCATGGTATTACGAATAATAACTATGGTATTTATATACTCTATAATTACAGGGGAACTACCGCAAATAAAAGAATGATCAATGGATCAAATAACTGGATCCTTGGCCCATTCGGGGGGACTTTTCGATTATTTGATGGCGGCTTTGTGAGCGGACCAGTGACAGATTCAAATTATATTTTGCACTCCGCTTACGCTATTAATGATACCCTTACCAATTTTGTCAATGGAATAACTTACGGTAGCCGATCCGGTGGATTCAGTCCGGGAAGCACCCTCACGCTATCGGTAAATTTTCTGGATTCGGATATTCTTGAAATTATCATGTTTGAGGGCACTGTATCCCGAAAAGATCATGACCACCTTACTTCATATCTGCTCGATAAATACGCCCCCCCGGTAAATCTTGGAGCCGATCGTCTGGTATGCAATTTCCCCGACTCCATTTTTACGACCATTGATTATGCCCTGGATTTTAAATGGAATACCGGTGATTCAACCCGAAGCATTCAGATTGATTCCGCCGGAACCTACCGCTTAACTATAACCGATATTTTTGGCCGCACCTCAACCGATTCAGTTCTTGTTTTAAAGGATACTGCCGATTACAGGGTAGATTTTCCTTTTACTGATACAACCATATGCAAAGGGGAGCAAATTACTATTTCTGCTGGAGGCCCGCGTTACCGGTATCTCTGGAATACTTCCCGGGATTCGAATGTAATCACCATTGATTCTGCCGGTTTATACAATGTACAAGTCACCAATTGTATCAATAACAGCTCCATGGATAGCTTCGTAGTTTATGTAAATGAACCTGTTTTCGATCTGGGAACGGATACGGTC
>CAZBIF010000120.1:0-2802 GCA_964492055.1 uncultured Flavobacteriales bacterium | reverse complement strand
GTTTTAATACTGCCAATAGTATTATGCCTGATTCCAATTTTGTTAATGTGAGCTACCAATGGTCCAACGGCTTGTCTTCAGCCTCTATTCAGCCTAATACCAGCGGACTGTATATCTTAACGGTCACCGATCAATACGGTTGCCGGTATTCAGATTCCATTCAGGTTCGTCTGGATTCCAGTTTGTTTGGCCTTACTTTGGGACCGGATACGGCTTTGTGTGAAGGAAATGAGATTGGCTTACTTAATCCAAATGATTCGGTCCTGACTTATAGTTATTCCGGCGGAAGTACCTCCCCAACACAGCTGGTTGATACCAGTGGGATTTATACCGTTCTGCTAAGCAGTAATTTATGCCAGGTTCATGACACCATCAACGTCACCATAAAAGGCCTGGCTCCCCAGGCTGATTTTAGCTTTCAGCATCTGTGTTTTGGGGATACGGTAGTATTTAATGATTCTTCCGTTGCTCCTGCAGGGGACAGTATTGTGGCTTATGAGTGGGATTTCGGGGATGGGAATAGTTCCGGGGCTGCAAATCCCCTCAATTCCTATCCCGGAGTAAATGATTACCAGGTATTTTTAAAGATCACCACCGATAAAGGGTGTATCGATACGGTTAGCAAGAACCTGCAGATCCTGCCCTTACCGGAACCCGCCTTCAGCATACAAAATAAGTGCTCCGGGGTACCGATCTATTTTCAGGATCAGAGCCAGATCTTTACTGGACAGATTGTAGACTGGAGATATGCATTTGGCGATCCGGCTGACCCCGCCGCCTTTTCCACCCAACCCAACACCTCTTATACCTATGGAAATGCGGGCAGCTATACAATTACATTAATTACTGAAAGTGCGGCCGGTTGTGTGGATAGTATCAGCCGTACCAAGGTCGTCAATCCCACCCCTGCTGTGGACTTCTCTGTTAACGGATATTGCCTGGGCGATTCTACCCGATTCCTGGATCAAACAATCCTTCCTCCTGCTAAGGTGAAAAGTTATGATTGGTTCGTGGGAAACATACAAGCCAATAGCCGGAATTTAACCCTTAAATTCAGCTCTACCGGCATCAAATATCCCATTTTGCGGGTGATCTCCGATAGCAATTGCGTGGGTGTAGGCAGGGATACCATTGAAATAGTAGGCCGCCCCAATGCAAAGATCAACTTTAACGATGCTTGCCTGGGTGATTCCGTACATCTCGAAGATCAATCACAGGTGGCCCCCGGAGATGTGCTCAGCCGCAGCATCCTCACTTTTGATGGTATGGTAGACTCTGCCTTCAGCAGTAAAAGCTTTTTACTAAAGCAGGCGAAAGATTATGCCCTGAAGTTAAACGTTCTTACAGAAAAAGGATGCCGGGATTCCCTGCAAAAGGTGGTATCGGTTAAACCCTTGCCCCAGGCTTCCTTTACCATCCTCAACAACGGTAGCGGAGCCCCTTATGACTTGCTCATAAATAACACTTCTCAAAACGCCTCTTCCTACCAATGGACCTCCGGTCATGGTCAAAATTCCACAGCCCCTGTGCCTGACTTCAATTATGGGCAGGCAGGGGAGTACAGACTGGAGTTGATCGCCATCAATAGCTTTGCCTGCACTGATACTTTTGCTAGAACGTTGAGTGTAACTCCCTATTTTCTGGATGCCGCCCTGGAAGAGCTATTCCTGGAAGAGGATCCCCAGGGAAATTTGATACTATTTGTGACTGTAAGTAATAAGGGAAATAACACCATCGAAGAGGTTTCCCTGCAAATCCTCATCAATGGGGAAACCATTTTAGTGGAGGATAAGACGTTATCTGTTTATAAGGGCTCGTCCACTGGTTTTTTTCTGAATACCAGAGTAGTTCAATCCCCCACTGATAAAATAGATTTTGTGTGCGTGACTATTTCCTCAGTGAATGGTGGTTCCGATGAAATAACTTCCAATAACGAGCTTTGTACAGAAGGCTTTAGTGAGGAATTTACGTTCGCTGCCTATCCCAATCCTGCCTCTGAACAGCTTACCCTCACCTATGTTGCCCCTGAGAATGGAACCCTTACCATACGCTTGCTGGATCAGTTAGGCAGGGAGGTACTGTTGCCCATGGATGAAGTTGTTTTGCAAAAAGGGTTTTATCAACAACGCCTTACACTAACACCTTTAAAGAATGGTTCTTATACCATTTGGGTGGATTTTAACGGTGAAATCAAGCAATACAGAATATTAAAGTATTGATGTTTTAATGGTTGGTTGCCTTTGCATGAATAATGTGAAATTATAAAATCACCCCTGGAACCTGGATAAAATTGAAGGATTTCGGCTCTGAAACGAAACTTTTTATTCCCCTTAACAGATCACCTTTAGAGAAGCCGGTACTACCTTCACGACCAGTTCTTCCCTGCTTTCCCGCGGTTCCCCGTCCAGATGGAAAAGGCCCGGGCCGAACACTTTGATCTCTTCTGCCAGCAGTCCGCGGTAGTATTTTGATTTTTGGATCTGCTTGTTAAATAATTTGTAAATGATATCCGGCACCAGATGCTGGGGAAATGGCTCCAGCAGGCAGACGTTCAGCTTGCCATCGGTGACGGAAGCGGTAGGGGCGATCCAGGCATTGTTACCGTACTGACCGACATTGGCAAAATTGATCAGAAAGGCCCTGGTCCTGATCTCTTCCCCATCCACAAAGAGGTGGTATTCATCCGCTTCGAACTTGAAAAATTCATTGGTGGTAACCTGCATATAAGAAAGCAGTCCCCGCCGTCCGAAGTCGGCGAATTTTCGCCCTACCTGAGCATCAAAGCCAATGCCTACCGTTGAT
>CAZBIF010000119.1:1981-7889 GCA_964492055.1 uncultured Flavobacteriales bacterium | reverse complement strand
TCCGGCGAAGCGGCAAGCCATCACCAATCCCGAAAAGACCATTTTTTCCATCAAGCGATTTATGGGGAATAAATTTTCTGAAGTCAGCAAGGAAGCTGGCCGCGTACCCTATAAGGTGGTAAAAGGCGATAACGATACCCCACGGGTGCTGATCGACGACCGCAAGTATACCCCACAGGAGATCTCAGCCATGATCTTGCAAAAGATGAAAAAAACCGCTGAGGACTATCTCGGGACTACCGTTACCGAAGCGGTGATCACCGTTCCTGCCTACTTCAACGATGCCCAGCGTCAGGCCACCAAAGAAGCAGGAGAAATTGCAGGTCTCACCGTTAAGCGGATTATTAACGAACCAACCGCAGCTTCCCTGGCCTATGGCCTGGATAAGAAAGCTTCGGATGTGAATATTGTGGTATTCGACTGCGGAGGTGGAACCCATGATGTATCTATTTTGGAATTGGGTGATGGTGTTTTTGAAGTAAAAGCCACGGATGGGGATACTCACCTTGGTGGTGATGACTTTGACGAAGTGATCATCGATTGGCTGGCTGAAGAATTCAAGAAAGATGAAGACATCGATTTGCGCAAAGACCCTATGGCCCTGCAGCGCTTGAAAGAAGCTGCAGAAAAAGCCAAGATTGAATTGTCCAGTTCATCCCAGACAGAGATCAACTTACCTTACGTAACGGCAACCGCCTCTGGTCCCAAGCACCTGGTAAGGAAACTGTCCCGCTCACAATTTGAGCAACTGGCTGATGAACTGATCAAGCGTACTATCGAGCCTTGCAGAAAAGCGTTAAAAAGTGCAGGTATGAGCGTGGATGAGATTGATGAGGTGATCCTCGTGGGAGGTTCCACCCGTATTCCAGCCATACAGGAGGCTGTGAAGAGTTTCTTTAAGAAAGAGCCATCCAAGGGTGTAAATCCGGATGAAGTAGTAGCCATAGGTGCTGCGATTCAGGGTGGGGTACTAACCGGGGAGGTAAAAGATGTATTGTTGCTTGACGTTACCCCGCTTTCCCTGGGAATTGAAACCATGGGTGGAGTGATGACCAAGCTGATCGAAGCCAACACCACCATTCCGACCAAAAAGTCAGAAACTTTCTCCACGGCTGCGGATAACCAGCCTTCGGTAGAGATACATGTGTTGCAGGGAGAACGGCCCATGGCTAAGGACAATAAAACCATCGGACGTTTTCACCTGGATGGAATACCACCCGCACCCAGGGGTGTACCTCAGATCGAAGTAACCTTTGATATCGACAGCAATGGCATTTTGAATGTATCCGCTAAAGACAAGGCTACCAACAAGGAACAGAGTATCCGTATTGAAGCCTCTTCCGGCCTAAGCGATGAAGAGATCGAGAAGATGAAGCGCGAAGCAGAAGAGAATGCGGAAACCGATAAGCAGGCCAAGGAAAAGATCGATAAGTTAAACAGTGCGGACAGCTTGATCTTCCAGACTGAAAAGCAATTGAAGGAGTTTGGTGATAAATTGCCTGCCGATAAGAAGCAACCTATCGAAGAGGCCTTGGCGGAATTGAAGAAAGCTCACGAAGCCAAGGATATGGATGCATTGAATCCTGCCATGGAAAAACTGAATAATTTGTTTCAGGGAGCGGCCCAGGAGATGTACCAACAAAATGGAGGGGATGCTTCACAAGCCGGTGCCCAGGGGCAAACTTCAGCGAACGAAGGTGGCAGCTCGGAAGAAGAGGTTACCGATGTGGACTTTGAAGAAGTGAATGAAGAAGACTCCAAGAAGTAATCTTTTAATAATAAATTGAGAAAAGCCATGCCAACTTAGTCGGCATGGCTTTTCTATTTTCTGCCTAATATTGACCTTTGTACTATGGGAAAGAAATCCCCCTCTATATTAATCACCAATGATGATGGCATCACGGCCCCGGGTATCCTCAATCTTATTAAAGTGGCCAAGCAGGTAACCTCAGATATAGAGGTGGTGGCCCCCGCCACCCCACAATCCGGCATGGGGCATGCGATCACTATGAACAACACTTTGCGTATAGAAAAAATGGAGCTGGAAGGTGTGGAGGCTTTTAGCTGTAGTGGCACTCCCGTTGATTGTGTCAAAATTGCCACTTCCAAAATCCTCAAGAAAAAACCGGACCTGATCTTGTCGGGAATCAATCACGGTTCCAATTCCTCTATTAATGTGATCTATTCGGGTACCATGTCCGCAGCCGTGGAAGGGGCAATAGAAGGAATACCCTCCATCGGTTTTTCGCTGTGCAATAACAGCATAGATGCGGATTTCTCACCCATTCATGAATACGTGGAAAAGATCATTCGCTTTGCGTTGAAAGATAACATTAAGCCTTATAATTGCTGGAACGTGAATTTTCCCGCGGTGAAAAGGGAGTTTCTGAATGGGATTAAAGTTTGCCGGCAGGCCCGGGCAGTCTGGGAAGAGGAATTTGAGGAGCGCCATGACCCTTCAGGCAAGCCCTATTATTGGCTTACCGGCAGGTTCGTGAACCTGGAGGCCGATAAAGAGGATACAGATGAATGGGCTTTGAACAATAATTATATTTCAGTGGTACCGGTACATTTTGATGTAACCGATTATCATTCACTAAAAAACCTGCAAAACCTTGAGAACGAATAGGCCTTTTGATAAGATATGGCTGGGAGTAGCACTAGGCATATTTCTGCCTTTTATGGTGATGTTCATCGTGTATTTATCCTCTTATGCCTATCTCACTGTTCCGGATTTCTTGCGTAAAATGGTCTTTCAGGCTATTTTTCTGAAACTATTGAGCCTATGCGCTATCATTAATCTGGGAACATTTTTCTTTTTCTACCAAACCAAAAACGATAAAGCTGCCCGGGGTGTGATCCTGGCCACCTTTATTTTTGCATTTGTGGTAATGATCAACCAGCTGTTTATAGCGCCATGAAGTATTACATAATTGCAGGGGAGGCATCGGGTGACCTGCATGGGTCCAACCTTATCAAAAAGATCAGGGAGAAGGATGGTGATGCAGAGATCAGGGCCTGGGGCGGGGACTTGATGCAAAAGTCCGGTGCCGAACTGATCAAGCATTACCGGGAGCTGGATTTTATGGGTTTCGTAGAGGTGATAAAAAACCTGCGAACCATTCTGGGAAATATTTCATTTTGCAAAAAGGACATCACTACCTTTCAACCCGACTGCCTGGTACTGATCGACTATCCCGGTTTTAATATGCGTATCGCTTCTCATGCTAAAAAAGAAGGAATTAAAGTGATCTATTACATTTCCCCGCAGATATGGGCCTGGAACCAGAAACGGGCGTATAAGATCAAGCGTATAGTAGACCGCATGCTCACCATTCTTCCTTTTGAGCAGGAATTTTATGCCCGTTTTGGCATGGAGGTAGATTATGTAGGTCACCCCCTGCTCGATGCGATTGAAAACAACCGCTTTGAAATTGATGAAGCAAAATTTCGTTCAGTCCATCAATTAGGGGAGCGTCCCCTGGTGTTGATCCTGCCGGGAAGCAGGAAACAGGAGGTGGAAGAAATGCTTCCGGTAATGCTTAAGCAGATATCCCATTTTTCGGAGTATCAATTTGTGGTAGGGGCAGCGCCTTCCTTTACAGCGGAATTTTTCAGCCACTATTTGAGTGCCTATCCGGAACTGAAGGTGGTGTATCAAAACACCTATCAATTGATGCAGTTTGCCCATGCTGCCATTGTTACCTCCGGTACGGCAACCCTGGAAACTGCTCTTTTTAAAACCCCTATGGTGGTTTGTTACAGAGGTAGTTTTCTATCGTATCATATCGCACGCTGGCTGGTGAAGGTAAATTACATTTCACTGGTTAACCTGATTGCTGATCGCGAAGTGGTGAAAGAATTGATACAGCAGGAATTTACCGAGGGCTTATTAAGATCGGAGTTGGGAAAACTACTGAAAGATAGAGATTACCGCAGCAAAATGCTGGATAGTTTTGAGGTTTTAATTGGAAAACTTGGGAAAGGTGCGTCAGAAAATGCAGCAAGCATCATTGTGGATGAGGTTACTGCTTAGCTTGTTATTGTGGTGTGGTAGCATCACCCTGCATGCGGAATTTATCAATATCGGTATCTTCTATTCCGCACATATCAAGGAAATTGATTTTTCAGTACGGGCCGGTGAATATGCTGTTTTTACAGAAAATGGAAAACTTCAGCGTGTGCAATCCCAAGCTGTGGTTAAATTGAAAGCGGAGGGTGATCAGGTGATGGTTTGGTTAAACGGTCAGTCGAAGGGAAATTTTAATAAGGTGAATTTACTTGGGACAGGCTGGTACAATCATTTCCGGCTAAAGAATCAGCATGGGATGGATCGCCGTTTCGACGATAACCTGAAAGTGACCGCCCGGAACGGGGAACTTAGAATGGTGAATAATATCGATCTTGATAATTATGTGGCTGGGGTAGTAGAAGCAGAGGTGGGACGTAAACCGCCGAAGGAATATTTTAAGTTGCAGGCGATCATTTGCCGCACCTATGCACTTTCGAATACCCACAAGCATTTGTATGAAGGGTTTAATCTGTGCGATGAGGTTCATTGCCAGGCCTATCATGGTAAGACTTTTTTCACCGCTATTGTAGATGCAGCCATGCAAACCCGCGGAGCGGTAATAGTAGATTCGGATATTCAGCTGATCACGGCGGCTTTTCACAGCAATTGTGGAGGACAAACGGTGAATTCAGAGGATGTATGGAGCAAATCACTATACTATCTCAGGGCAGTGCAAGATACCTTCTGCCTGAATAAAAAAAATTCAGTCTGGGAAAAGGAACTGGATAAGCACCAATGGGCTGATTACCTGGCAAGCAGAGGGCAGGTTGCTTCCCCAAAGGATCAGTACTGCTCCTATAATGCCCCTATGAGAAAAGTTCACTTTCTGAATACCGGCTATACTTTTGAAGAGCTGCGAAACCGTTTTCACCTTCGGTCAACTTTTTTCAATGTCAATGAAAAAGAAGGAAAGGTTCTTTTAGAGGGGCGCGGTTATGGCCATGGGGTGGGGCTTTGTCAGGAAGGGGCCATGGAAATGGCCGCCCAGGGTTATAGCTATGCCGAGATACTACATTTTTACTACAGCGGGGTACATATCATCGATCTGGCAGCACTGGATTTTTTCAAAGAAGATTAGTTAATTTTAGGCTAAACCCTTTTGTGTGTTCAGCCTTCATCAATTGCCTTTATTGCGGCTAGCCGTTCCTATAATGGCAGGCATCATTTGCGGCCGATATTTCCTGCTGTCCGAAAGATTGCAACTTATCTTTCTAGCGCTTTTTCTGCTGATCTTAACCTTCCTGGGCTTACGAAAGATTCCTTACGCCTACCGGTGGATCTTCGGCTTGGTGCAAATCAGTTTTTGTTTACTTCTGGGCATGGCCCTTTACAATCTAGCTTTTGAGAAGAGAAGCCCGCCTGAGGGTCTTTTCTTTAAGACCTATTATTCCCATGTAAAAATCAAGGAGACCTCTTTCACTTCAGCTGGGAATTACAAATTGCAGATGCAGCATCAATGGCTAAAGGACACGCAAGGAGATTGGAAAAAATTTAATTATCAATCGATCGCTTATTTACCACAAGATGGATCTCTACCCATGATGAAGGTTGGCGATGAAGGGTTGATTCGGATAAAAATTTTGCCTTTACCTGAACCCAAAAATCCAACTGAATTCGATTACGGCAACTATTTATTTGAACAGGGAATATCATTTCAGTCTAAAATTTACGAGGCAAAAAAAACCGGCAACCATCAATCCCTCCGGGAAATCAGTCATTATATGCGGGAGTATCTGCTAGGGCATTTTGCCGAAAGTGGGGTAAAGGAGGATGAATTCAACACCCTGCAGGCTATTTTTCTTGGGGATAAAAGCGAACTGGAAAGAGAGGTTAAAG
>CAZBIF010000119.1:0-1971 GCA_964492055.1 uncultured Flavobacteriales bacterium | reverse complement strand
CCTTCAGTCATGCCGGGGCCATGCACATTCTTGCAGTTTCAGGCCTGCACGTGGGCATTGTGTATTTGTTGTTTTCTACTTTGCTTAAAGGGTTCAATAAAAACCATCGACTGCGTTTTATTGAGCCTGCAGTTTCCTTGACTACCATCTGGCTTTTTGCCTTTCTTACCGGTCTTTCCCCTTCAGTACAGCGGGCTTGCATTATGCTTTCCTTTCTAATGATCGGTCAATTATTGAATCGCCCGGGTAGTGTTTTTAACTCCATCGCTGCTTCCGCTATTATTTTGATGTTAATAGACCCTTTTGTTGTATTCCAGGTGGGCTTTCAATTATCCTATGCCGCCGTATTGGGAATATTGCTGATTTATCCGGTTGCTAATAGCTGGTGGGCCCCATCCAATCGAATTGTGCGCTATTTCTGGCAAATTGTATTGGTTTCCACTGCTGCTACGATTGCTACTTTGCCTTTTATACTATATTATTTTCACCAGTTTCCCAACCTTTTCCTTCTTACAAATATGGTCATCATCCCGCTCGCTTTCGTAATTGTGGCATTATGTACACTCATGTCATTACTCTTTATAGTTTTTGCCAAATTGAGCCTTTTGGGAAAGGTTCTATCCCTGCTATTATTTGCCCTGAATGAAGTAGTTGGTTACATCGGCCAACTTGAGATTGCTTCCACTCAGGGAATATGGCTACAACCAATTAGCATTATATTACTTTTTATTTCGTTGTGTATGTTGATTGTATTTTTGCACAAACCTGTATTTAATGCCCTTCTTTGGTTTGGCATCTCCCTCTTGTCTATATTATTTATTGAGTTTTTGGTACAAGTAAAAAACCTTGAGCAGAAACAACTTGTCTTTTATGCATTTCCCGATAAATTAGCCATCGATTTTCGCCATGGATTGACCCTCTATCGGCTGGCAGATACCACCCTTACTTCTTATCAAAATACTATTATGGAAGATTATGCTGCGAAACATCATATTCGGCATGTTTTACCAGTGAAGTTGCCTAAGCATCTCGACCGAAAGATACCCATGCAAATAGACTTTTTAAACGAGAAATTAAGGATATACCATCATCCGATCCAATCCTCCGGTTTTGTGAATTGGCATTATTATCATGCCTGTAAATTGGATAATAAATTTTCCCAACTACCTAAAGGTATGATTATTGCAAATAATTATCAGTGGCATATGGAGGAACAGAGTGCCTCCAATATTCATATACTTCCACGACAGGGGTACCTTAAGTGGGCCCTGCCTTCCGCCGGGGGGTTAGCTTTTAGAATTCCATTTTAGCAGCAGAATGATTAATTTTATGCTGCTTTAAACTGTTTAACAAAACCTGTATGTTTCGATACTTACTATTTTCCGCAGCGTTTGCTGTCTTTAATTTTCATTGCCTTTTTGCTCAAGTGGAAGCTATTAAAACCCATTTCTTCGACGGCCACAGGGAAATTCCTCAATATATGGAGTTTGCGCAAGATAAGCAGCCTGCCCTTGCCGATTTAGAAGAAGTGTTTGCCCCTTATTGGAAAGATTCTCAAGCTTTTGACTTTGAATTACTGGATGTGTATGAGGATCAGTTTGGAGAAAAACATAATAAATACCGCCTGACCTATCAGGGCATCCCGATCATGTTTGAAGAAATTATCGTTCATAATCGAAATGGGCGTATCCGAAGCATTAATGGTAATGTACTTTCCACTCTTTCCGCTGAAATAGAAGCGAAGCTGGCTGAATCTGATGCTTTACAAGCCGCTCTCAACCACATTGGGGCTGAGGTGTATAAATGGGAATTGGCTAGCGAGGAGAATTTTATCAAACAATACGAAGATGATCCTTTAGCTACTTATTATCCTCAAGGAGAATTGTTCTTTCTCAGCTTGTCCCACATATCCGAAAGCCGGAAGGTAAAGCTGAGCTACCGCTTCAATGTATATGCACACGAACCGATGGG
>CAZBIF010000118.1:7020-8035 GCA_964492055.1 uncultured Flavobacteriales bacterium | reverse complement strand
CTACCGGAACACCATTGTACCGGGCTATTATGTATCCTGACAAAAACCGGACGCCCACAGATAAATGCCATGACAGCTCGCCGGAATGGCTGGCTCAACCGGAAAGTGGGGTGTGCCGTGGATATGAATTTTCGTATAATCATGGGGCCATGGATTACGATCAGGATTCCCTGGTCTATGCCTGGGATCGATCGTACACTTCGCCCATTTCCAATCCGGTGCCTATTCCTTTCAAATCAGGCTTTGCGTATGATAATCCTACCCCGGATCACAGCTTCGATAAACGGAACATACCAGCCACACTGGATCCTGCCTCCGGTCTTATTAATTTGGGGATATGGAGTGGAGGCTCCTCTGCAGAAAAATATCTGATGGTAGTCAGAGCAGATGCTTACCGGGAAGGAGCGAAGATTGCTTCTGTGTTTCGCGAGATTCCCATAGTAGCCTTTGATTGTCTGCCAATTGACTCCACCAATCGGGTCAATAATCCCCCGATGATTTATCTGGACAGCCAGCTCACCATTAAAACAGTTGTAAATGTGGAAGCCGGCCAGCAGGTAAGGGTACCTATTTCGGTAATAGATAAAGACTCAAACAGCGTAAGCAGCGGTTTGCAAAAAGTTACCTTACTGCCAGTTGGATTTCAGTTTTCCAAAGATTTTAAATCCCCGAATAACTGCCTGCATCAAAAAATGGCTCCCTGCGCCTATCTGGAAAATGCAGCTCCGAAATTCAATTCTCAAACAGAGCCAGCCCGATACGAATTAAGTGATACGGGCAGTGTGCATTCTACTTTTGTCTGGGATACCCGATGCAACCATATTGACAGTGCAGAAAAAAGTCATTTTTTTTATTTTACTGCTGATGATGGCCACTGCCCCCTTCCCGCCTCTAAATCCGCGGTGATAGAAGTGCGGGTAAAGCATACCGGTTATGGAGACCGCCCCCTCATCACTTGCCTGGAGAAAGTAAAGGATGGTTATTGGATAGGGTGGGAAAAAGGCGATACCCTGCA
>CAZBIF010000118.1:0-7010 GCA_964492055.1 uncultured Flavobacteriales bacterium | reverse complement strand
TAAAAAATGGTACTTACTTGGCAAACAACAAGAAAATGGGCCGGTTACCCTCATCGACTCCATCGCGGATTATCAGAAGAATGAGTATCTGGACACTCATAAATATGCTTTCTATAAGGTCCGGACCCCCGGAATATGTAACTCCACTACTTCCTGGCTGGAAAGTGAATGGATGGAGATACCCCAATTAAGATATACGAAAGATTCATCCTGCAATCACCTGAGCTGGTCCAAATCAACGATAGAAAATAGCAGCTATGAACTTTGGAGATCGGATGATTCCCTTGGAAATTTTCACAAGATATGGTCAGGTAAAGAAGCGCTTACCTTTTGTGATTCAGTCATTTGCAATAACAGTGGTTCTTATTTTTTAAGATTAAAGGCGGACAGCATGTGCTACTTCAACACCGATACTATTACAGTAAAAGATACCCCCACCACTTTCGTGAAAACGATTAGCAATAAAAATCATGTATTGAAAAATGATGATTCCCTTGCGAGCTATCAATGGTATAATTGCAATTTAAAGAGGATAATTGAGGATTCAATAAAACAAACCTTTACCCCCCAGGACAGTGGAAGGTTTGCGGTAATACTTAAAAAAGGCTATTGCATAGATACCTCAGCTTGTATACTTTATTATCCCGTGGGACTGTCTGAAAAGAGTTTGAGCAAAAGGCTTTCGCTTTATCCAAACCCCACCAAGGGCCGGTTCACCATCAAGTCTGATTTTGAATTAACTGATTGGGGGGTGAAAATACGATCCCTGCAAGGTCAACTCGTTGAATATATGAAAGTCAATAACAAAAAGGAGTTTGTTATTGATATAGAAGGAAGGGCTGGAGTTTACTTTATTGAATTGACGAATGTGACAGGTGATCGTATACACTACAAAGTGATAAAACAATAATTGCCTAGAAAAAGCTGTCCATATCTTTTGTGCTCTTTTAGTAGAATCGATACCACAGGCTTTAGATTATTAGGCTCTTACTAATTAAATCACCCATATTTATACTGTAATTTACCCTTCCCTATCATATATATAATGTCACCCCTACGGGGTTCTGTAGTTGTTACCTCTCTTTTTTAAAATAATGCCATCCCTTCGGGATTATAAGGTATAGTTGCGGGAACTAACCCCGAGGGGGGCATAATTATAACTGATAGCTCCACTGATAAAACTTAACCCCGTAGGGGTGATATGATTATAAGCGGTAAGTCGCTATGAAAAAACTAAGCCCGTAGGGGTGATATGATCCTACTTTTGAGTTTCCTCGTTAACTTCTGTTTCCAAGGGCAGGTCCAGTTTTTTTATCGCTCCAAATCCTCCTTCTATATTCACCAATTCATGGATACCCCTGCTTTTTAATATGCTGGAGGCGATTACGCTGCGATACCCCCCCGCACAATGGATGTAAGCGGGTTCACCGCTTTGCAACTCCGCCAGGTGCTCGTTGATGAAATCCAGAGGCGTATTCTCTGCGCCTTTCACATGGCTATCCTCGTATTCGCCGGGTTTTCTTACATCATAGACATCTAAATCCGCGGTTTTAAAGCGATTGGCAAATTCATCAGGAGAAATAGACTCTATACTGTCAGTTTGCTTTCCAGCTTCTTTCCAGGCTTCGAACCCTCCTTGCAGATACCCCAGTGTATGATCAAAGCCTACACGTGACAAACGGGTGACAGTTTCCTCTTCCCTGCCTTCGGGGGCCACAATAAGAATAGGTTGGTTTACATCAGAGATCAAGGCTCCTACCCAGGGAGCGAATTGCCCGTCCAGTCCGATGAAGATGGATCTGGGGACGTGGCCTTTAACGAACTCACCCTCTTTTCTCACATCCAGTACTACGGCACCGGTTTCATTGGCAGCGGCTTCAAATGCGTCCGGCGATAGCGGGCGGGTACCCTGTTCCAGCACCTGGTCAATATCCTGATATCCCTCTTTGTTCATGCGCACATTTTCCGGAAAATAAGCCGGAGGAGGCAATAGACCCTCGGTCACTTCTTTAATAAACTCTTCCCGGCTCATATCTTCCCGCAAGGCATAGTTTACTTTTTTCTGATTTCCCAGGGTGTCCACGGTTTCTTTCATCATGTTCTTACCACAGGCAGAACCCGCTCCGTGAGCCGGGTATACCGTTATATCGTCCGCCAGGGGCATGATCTTGTTGCGCAGACTATCATACAACAAACCGGCAAGTTCATCCTGGGTCATATCTGCAGCTTTCTGTGCCAGATCCGGGCGTCCCACATCTCCTAAAAACAAGGTGTCCCCAGTGAAAATAGCGGTATCCCTGCCCTTTTCGTCACGTAAAAGATAAGTGGTACTTTCCATCGTATGACCCGGGGTATGCAAGGCTTTTATAGTGACCTTTCCCAACTTGAATTCCTGCCCATCCTCAGCGATCACCGCCTTAAAATCGGGCCGGGCAGTAGGTCCATATACAATGTCAGCCCCGGTTTCCTTGGCCAGGGTCAGGTGCCCGCTGACAAAATCCGCGTGGAAATGAGTCTCAAAAATGTACTTGATGGTGGCATCATCTTCCAGGGCCTTTACCTTGTAAGGCTTTACTTCCCGCAAGGGGTCAATGATGGCAGCTTCTCCATCACTCTCAATGTAATACGCTCCCTGTGAAAGGCAGCCGGTGTAAATCTGTTCTACTTTCATACGTTTAAATTTAATTTAAATTATCAATTCTTTTATAATTATATAGACTCCCATTAGCAGCACAAACCAGCCAAAACCTTTTTTCAGCTGACTGCTGTTTATGTAAGACTGCAAAAATGTTCCCATGAAAATCCCACTGATGGCCAGTAGGGAGAATAACCCCAGGAATATCCAATCTATTGCCAGGTTCTGTATATCACCGATAAACCCGATGAGGGATTTGATGGCAATGATCATCAGGGAGGTGGCTACCGCTTCCTTCATCGGTACACCCGCAAAGAGCACCAGAGCGGGTATGATCAAAAAGCCACCCCCGGCACCTACCAAGCCTGTCACTACTCCTACTATTAGGCCTTCCAGCATGATTAACCAAACCCTCCGGGACCGGTTGCTGGCATCGGCCTGAGGCTTATTATTCCATATCATTGACCAGGCCGCCAGCAACATGATCACTGCGAAAAAAACCAGGATGGCCATGTCCTTACTGAGGGTAAATTGCTCGCTGCTAAATAAAGGATCCGGAATGAGGGGGATCAACCAGCGACGGCTTACATAGACCGCAATAAATGCAGGTAAAGCGAATAAAAAGCCGGTTTTATACCGGATCAATCCCTTAAAGCCGTTTTGGATAGCTCCCACCAGTGCGGTAACTCCCACCACAAAAAGGGAATAAGCGGTGCTATAAACTGCATCCAATCCGAATAGATACGCAAGTATGGGGACGGTAAGAATGGACCCCCCCCCACCGATCAGACCCAGCACAAGACCTATACATATGGCCCCTAAGTAACCGAAGATTTCCAGACTACTCACCCGGCAAAGGTAAACTGCCGCCGGCAGATTCCGGGTAACCTGGGTTACATTACTGCATACAAATCTGATTTCGACTAATGCGCAGGATTTGCTTGTTTTCCAATTGCTTCAGCAGGCGGGAGATCACCACCCGACTGGTATTTAAATCCTGAGCGATAGCATTGTGGGTGGTAGTTATACAACCATTAATACTCATTCCGGCTTTTTGCTGTAGATACTTTAGCAGGCGTTCGTCTAGTTTCATAAAGGCGATCTTATCGATGGTTTCCAGTAGTTCACTCATGCGATGCTCGTAATTGCTCAGAATATAATTCCTCCATCCGGCATAGCGGGCATTCCATTGCTCCATGCGATCTGCAGGGACCATTAATAATTTGGTATTTCCCTCAGCCTCTGCTCTTATTTCACTTCGCTTATGACCTGTACAGCAACTTAAAGTCACCGTGCAGGTATTTCCCCGCTCTACAAAATACAAAAGTATCTCCTCCCCTCTTTCACTTTCCCGGAAGACCTTAATCGTACCTTCCAAAAGCAGGGGAATAAATTTGATGGTTTCACCATAATCGAGAATGATCTCACCGTCTTGCACTTTTATGACCTTTCCGCTAGCATTTATTTCATTAAGCAAGTCTGACTCAAATGCAGTTTGAAAAACCTCCCGAATTTGTTTTTCTATCTCTTGTTTCATCTATAAACCTGGCGATTAAAATTTAAATTTAGGTTAAACCGTAAAAAAAGCTTGTAAAAAAAATGTGAAATTCTATTTTTGAAAGAAATTTGCCTTCATGAAAAAATTATTGTTCCCCACGGACTTTTCCGATAACTCTTTAAAAGCCCTTGAATTCGGCTTACGGAAACTGGCAGATGACGGGGCTGAATTGTTCGTAGTACACACCTTTGAAATTCCCCAGGGGGGTCAAAGCGGTCTTTTCTATTTGCTGGAAGAAATGCAAAAGCAGGCAGAAAAAGACATGGCCCAATTTAAAACTATTCTGGAAGAAAAGTATGCCAGACATAATTACAAATGGCATTTCATTACGGTGCAGGGAATGATCAACCGGGAGATCAATCAACTGGCAGACCGCCACAAGGTGGATGCCATCGTCATGGGTACCAAGGGAGCAACCGGATTAAAAAAGGTATTGATCGGCAGCAATACTACCAAATTGATGAATACCCTGAACCGCCCTTTGTATGCCATACCGGAAAATATAAAAGACCTTGCGATCAGCGAAGTACTTTATGCCTATGACGGAAAAATGCCCTCCCGGGAAACTGCTGAAAGCTTAAGCTGGTATGCACGCAAGTACAATTTACCAATAAATGTAGTGCATGTACGCAAAAAAGATGAGGATATCATCAAAGACTGGTCAGGGGTGAAAGCAGTTTTTAAAGGCGCCAACCTCGATTTCACCGAAGTACATGCTGATTCACTGGAAAAAGGATTGGACAAGCTCACCAACAATAAACAAGTACTGCTAGCGATGGTGAGGCACGAACAATCTTTCTGGGAGCGTTTATTTAACCTGAGTGACAGTCATAAGATCATGATGCACACTCAGGTTCCTTTGCTTGTAGTCCCGGAAAAAGCTTAATTTACAGACGCCCTGGCCGTAGTAGCTTTGGTATGGCTGCTACTGCTTGAACCACCGGCAGTGGCTTTCGCCTGGCTCTGGGCTTTGGCAGCCGCTTTCTTCCTGCGGGCTTCTTCCTCTTCCTTTTGCCTGCGGTTATCCATGATGGCTATAACCCCTATAAAAGCAGCAGTAAATGCGGCATAACCTACAGCTTGAATCATTTCCTGATCGTCTTTGCTGTCGTTTTTGGTATCCACAAATCCTTCAGTTGCTTTGTCCATGAGGTAAGTTGCCAATATGGAACCACCTCGCATCAGTAAACTTTTTACTTCTTCCTTATCGTTTAATTTGTCTAACATTTTTTACTTGATTTAATTGTTTTTAAATTTTAAATGGATGGAAATACTTTGTACCTGGCTTTAATGATCATAAAAACCCCGTAAGCGGCAATTCCGAGGGCCACTACTGCCAGAATGATCGTACCATAGGTAGAATCCTGTAACAAGCCAAAGGCTTCTTTGGTTCCCCCGGCTGAACTGGCATTGTATTGCCAGGCTGCCCGGAAAAAGAAAAAGGCAATAATGCCCATGATGATCCCGCGGGCGGTATACCCTATTTTACCGGCTTTTTCCACTACTTCCTGCACACTTCTTTTCAGGCCTACTTCCTCTATCTCTTCCTTGTATTTATCGCGGTACGCTTTATAAAATTGGTAGACGGCTTTGATCAATAGCAGCAAGCCGATCAAGCCGACAGCGTAAACTCCCCAGGATTGCTCGAGTAGTTTACCCACCACTTTCTGCGAGCTATTGCCACCACCGGAACTACCGCCGCCTGAAATGACCATCTTAAAAGCGTAGATCGCAAAACCCAGATAGAAAAGACCGCTCAGACTATAAGCTATGCGGTGCCAAACGTCCTCATCTTCTGGATTTTTGATCACCTGTACCCCTCTCCATACGGCATAGCCCACCAAACCTACTCCAAGTAAGGCTAATAGCACCTGACCATACGATTGATTTAAAAGAAATTCAAATACCCCGGTTTTGCCGCTGATCTTACCACCGCCCAGGTTTACTGCTGCCACAACCGTTAGGGTTCCGGCAATCAGATAAGTTACTCCCTTCGCTGCCATACCGAACCGGCTGAGGGCTTTTACTGAATCGTCAGCCTTTTCTTTAAAACTCATACCGTAGTAGGAGTGGGTTCACTACTGGAAGAAAGTACGATTAGAGCATGAATGATCCCGGGTATGTAGCCGAGCAAGGTCAATAAAACATTTAGCCAGAATTTACCACCCAGACCAGCATGTAAAAACACACCCAGCGGAGGTAAAATAATCGCCAATATAACTTTTAAGATTGTTCCCATTGTTTTAGTTTTTAAGGTTTTCCCATATTCTCACAAATCTGTTCCAACTTTACTAACCCGAACTAAATGATTAATCAACAAGCACTTACATACTTTTATTCCCATTGAAAAGGTAGAATAAATGTAAAGCTTGTAGAGAAATATCAGCGGTATGGTAATATATCAAGAGGTAATAATTTGCAGCTTGTTAATCAAAATAGTAGCTGGCTTGTTGGCTTGCTGTGGAGTGTCAGACCATCATAGATAAAGTATATCGAAAAGTCAAAGAAGAAGAAAATGTGGGGGCAGTAGCCTCTTACATCCCGGAATTGCAGGAAGTAGATCCGGAGAAATTCGGAGTGCACCTCACCAGCATTAAGGGTGAGGAATTTGCCACCGGTGATTACAAAGAACAGTTTTCCATTCAAAGTATCGCCAAAGTCTTTTCCTTATGCATGGCCATAGAGATCAAGGGCAAGAAACTCTGGCAGCGGGTGGATGTGGAACCTTCCGGAACAGCCTTCAACTCCCTGGTGCATCTGGAATACGAATCGGGAATTCCCAGAAACCCATTTATCAACGCCGGTGCGCTGGTTATC
>CAZBIF010000117.1:5357-8055 GCA_964492055.1 uncultured Flavobacteriales bacterium | reverse complement strand
CGGTGACCTGCCTGCTTTTATCTGAACGCAATGTAGAAGTAAAATTGCCAAAAGACTTTGCTAAAGGCAGCTTATTTTTCTTTTTGTCCTTTTTCTCAGTGGATTTACCCTGCTCTTTATTTGCTTCTGTATTTTCTGATTTATAGCGGTTCTTCGCCATGCCACATTACAGCTGTTTTTTACAAAAATAAAGCCGTTCAGCGGTGGGCTTGAACGGCTCTGGATTAGTTATTAACAGCAGCGGTTTTACATTCCCCCGCCCCCGAACATCTCTTTCAATTCCTCTTTGGTAACCAATTTATAATCTTTAGGTACCTCCATTTTGATCTCCTTCACTTCTTTCCTTTCCATGGATTTAACTTTTTGCACCATGGTCATCATGCTGTTTTCCATGGTGAGTTCCATGGGGAAACCTTTAATACTTCCTGTGTTATCTAAATTAATCGAAGGTAGTTCTTCTGTATAATAGATAGTCATCTCAGTTCCATCCGCTTCAACCGTAGCTTTTTTACAAGTATAACCCTGGATTTCTTTGGTTTCTTCCTCGTATTCTACCTCCGGATTATCCTCATCTTTGGCTTCGGCATCTGATTTAAGGGCAACTTTATTTCCCATAATATCCATCAGGGTAATGGCTTCCTGGGTTTTTGAATTGGTAATTACTGTATTGGAACCTCCTGTCGCCGGGTTAGGTGTAATAACCCTTGCCATGTCACCTTTTATTTCTACTGTAGAACTTTTGGGCATCATGGCTTCATACGGTTTCATTTGATCATCCAGCTCTTCATAGGTGATCTCATATTCGATCACGCCTTCAAAATCCTGAGCTGAGAGTAAAAGACTAAAACAGAGGGCAAATAAGGTGGTTAATTTTTTCATGTATATTGTATTTGTTAAAGTAGCGAAAGTAAGCAATATCCTATTTTATTTTTTCGAACAGGCTTTCTATCTTATCACTTAATTCACCCGGGCTTACCATCACATAATTATCTTCCAGCCGCAGGCTTTCCGTATCAATCTTTTTTTCCAAGACGCGGTTTGCCTGTATATGCATATGCAAATCGTGGCTGATCACGTGATATTCCATCAAAACCCCCTCCACCGCCTCAAAGGGGCTCAATTGATTGGCTTTTTCAATGTCTATTTCTTCTGTATAATATATAGTAAATGTCCATGTTGAATCTCCCTTAACTGTCACCTTTGCCTCCTTGCAATAATAGCCGGCAATTTCTTTTCCTCCCTTCGTAGGTTCAATCTGTAGGTCCCTAAAGGCGGGATTAAATCGTTCAATGTCCTCTGCTTGCAGTTCACTTGCTACCCTTTCATTTAGCAACTTCACCGAATGAATGATGCCCTTATTTTCTTCAAGCCTGATGAGGGAAGTTTTAAAAATACCCATGCCCGCAATTATATCATTGCGAAACTCCCCGTTTGAAAAAGCAGTTTCCATTTTTTTTGGCAGCAAGTCAAGCATGTAGCTGTTCTCGGGAATGTCTGGATAGCTGATGGTATATTCAATAACTCCTTCTTTAATGCCTTTTTTAAAGATGCCTTCGCTACAGGCAAACAATAAACTGGCCACAATCAAAGCCCACAGCTTACTATGATGAGATGGTGTGTTAAGCATTCCCGGAGATTGACTCTAAGCTAAAGGGGTGGAAAGTTAGAATAATAATATGAATAGGGCAAATATATTAACTTTCATCAATTTTATAGACTAAGCAATAGTTTATATAGATGAATAGCCATTAAATGAAGTTTAAACCTGAAATAAAATACAGGCAGAATATCTTCTGTCTTCAGCTATGAACAATTAATTTTGGCTTTCAATTTGGCGGCATGAAAGGGATACATTTAATTGAAGTAAGCTCGGAAATAGGAGCGGGGACGAGGGGCAGCAGTTTGGGCATACACGCATTGAAAATAGCCGCTCTGGAGGCAGGAAGTGATTATTTCAGCCGGTACCCGGCCAAAGAACTGGATAACTATAACGAAGTTTTGTCCCGTGATACGGCCACAAAGAATGCCTTGTACATTACCGAAATGGTAAAAAATTATCACATTGTGATGGAAGGGGTGGACGATGTGCTCCAACAAGGACAATTTCCCCTAGTACTGGCTGCGGATCATGCTTCGGCGGGCGGTACCATTGCCGGAATTAAAAAAGCCATGCCGGAAAAGCGGTTGGGAGTGATCTGGATAGATGCTCATGCGGACCTGCACTCACCTTACACTTCGCCTACCGGCAATATGCATGGCATGCCCCTGGCTACCGCTCTGGCAGAAGATAACCTGGAGCAAAAGTGCAATTCCATTAATAAAAAGACCAGGGAGAAATGGGAAGAACTTAAGGCATGTGGCAGCATTTCACCCAAGATCAATGCGGAAGACCTGGTGTTTTTCGGGGTGCGGGACGCGGAGAAGGAAGAAAAAGCGATCATGGATAAGTATGGGATCCCTAATTTCACTGTGGATGAATGCCGCAAACAAGGTTTTGAAAAGTGCTGCAAGCAGGCTTTGCAACATCTGGCAGACTGCGATATCCTCTATATTTCTTTCGATGTGGATAGCATGGATCCGGAAACTGTATCCTACGGGACCGGTACCCCGGTAGATGAAGGGTTCAAGCCGGAAGAGGCGGAAAAGATCATACGCTGTATATTGCAAAGTGGTAAAGTTGCAGCTTTCGAAATGGTAG
>CAZBIF010000117.1:0-5347 GCA_964492055.1 uncultured Flavobacteriales bacterium | reverse complement strand
AATCCCTTACTGGATAATAAAGGGAATAAAATGGCGGAAACAGCCTTTGGTATTTTAAATAACATTACCCCATTAATTGAAGAGCAGGGAGTATGACAGAAGTGCAGCAGCATATACAGGCGGTGGTCCTGAAATTTTTTGAAGAAGAAATTAAAACGGAAGTACCGGCAAAGGCCATACAACTTCAACTTACCCGCAAAGATTTTGAAGGGGAATATACCTTATTGGTTTTCCCCCTGGCAAACTATCTTAAGAAATCCCCGGAGCAGGCTGCCCAACTGATCGGCAATTATGTGCAACAGCATTCGGAGCTGGTGGTAGGCCATAATGTGGTGAAAGGATTTTTGAACCTGCAGATCGCCGACCAATATTGGATCAACACCCTCCTGCACATTGGGATGGAGGACAATTATGGACAGCAAAAGGAAAATTCCCGCAGTAAGGTGATGGTGGAATATTCTTCCCCAAATACCAACAAACCCCTCCATCTCGGGCACCTGCGCAATAATTTCCTCGGTAATTCCTTATCCCGTATTCTGAAGGCGGCAGGACATGAGGTTATTCAGGTGCAGATCATCAATGACCGGGGCATCCATATCTGTAAATCCATGGTAGCCTGGCAACAGTTTGGTAATGGTGAAACTCCCGAAAGCAGCGGATTGAAGGGAGACCATCTGGTAGGCAAATACTATGTGGAATTTGATAAGCAATACAAAAATGAACAGCAAGCCCTGATCGCTGAAGGCAAAACCGAAGAAGAAGCGGCCTGGCAGGCACCCATCATGCAAGAGGCAAAAGAGACCTTGCGCAAATGGGAAGCGAAGGACGAAGCCGTGATGAAACTTTGGAAGCGCATGAACGATTGGGTGTACGATGGCTTTGCCGTTACCTACAACCGCATGGGCGTGGCTTTCGATAAGTTGTACTATGAATCGGAAACCTTCATGACCGGCAAGGAAAAGGTGATGGAAGAACTGGAAAAGGAAAGCAGCGATTTTTACCGGGAGGATGATAGTTCCATCTGGGTGGACCTTTCCAAGGAAAAGCTGGACAGGAAACTCTTGCTGCGCTCTGATGGAACCTCCGTTTACATCACGCAGGATATTGGCACTGCCATCCTTCGCCATGAGGATTATAACTGCGATCAATATTTTTATGTGGTAGGTAATGAACAGGATTACCATTTTAAAGTACTGAAGTTGATTTTACTGAAAATGGAATACCCCTGGGCGAATGGCATTGAACACATTTCCTACGGTATGGTAGACCTGCCTGAAGGGAAAATGAAGTCCCGTGAAGGTACCGTAGTGGATGCCGATGAATTAATGCAGGAGATGCGGGATACGGCTGAATCCATATCCACCGAACTGGGAAAGATAGGAGCCTACGATGAAGAAGAGAAGGAAGAATTATTTTGGAAAATTGGTCTGGGAGCCCTGAAGTATTTCATTCTGAAAGTGGATCCCCGCAAGAAAATGCTCTTTGATCCTAAGGAATCTGTTGACTTTAACGGCAATACCGGCCCCTTTATCCAGTATACTTATGCCCGCATCCGTTCCATTTTACGTAAGGTGGGACAATTTGAACTAGTGGAATTCGAAGCTGGACTGCAATTGGATGAGCTGGAGAAAAGGCTGGTAGTGTCCCTTGCTCAATATCCGGCCCTTGTGGAAGAAGCTGCTGTACAAAAAAGTCCGGCCCTGCTCGCTAATTATATTTACGAACTGGTTAAGGACTTCAATTCTTTTTATCAGAATTCGCCTTCCATAATCAAAGAAACCAACCAAGGGATAAGGCAATTGCGATTGAGCCTTTGCTATGCCACGGCCAAAGTTATTCGTTCCTCCCTCAACTTATTAGGCATATCGGTTGTTGAGAGGATGTAACAACCAACCATGTACTTTCGAAATTTACTGAGAAGTTTCCGCATATACTTCGCAATCAGTTTTGTAGTTATTTTCTTTGCCACCTTTTGGCGCGAACGGGTAATTGAACTCGGTCAATATTATGTGGTACGCGAAGCGGAAGTAGTGCCCGGCTTGCAATTGCATTTTATTATACTTATTGCCCTCTATGTTTCCTTTTTACTGGCGCTTTTCTCATCCCTGCTCGATGTATTTGTTTTCAAACGACTGTTGTATAAAAAGTCCCTGGGGTATGTACTGGTAGTGAGTACAGTGGTTCAATTATTTGTGATCGTGCTGGTGATCCTCAATTCCAACCGCATTGTGGTAAATTATTTATTTAAAAGGGATGAACATGCCCATAAAACCATACTGGATTCACCTGATGTGGGTTTTCTCGTCACCCTGATGCTGTTTATTATCCTTATTTCCCGCTTTATCCTGGAAATTGACAAAAAGCTGGGGCAGGGAAACCTCTGGAAATTTATTACCGGAAAATTTTACAAACCGCATGATGAACGCAAACTGTTTATGTTTATTGATCTAAAAGCTTCCACCACCATTGCCGAACAGGTGGGCCACTATAAATTCAGCCAGATGATACAGGATTGTTTCAAGGATATTTCCGTAGTGCAAACGTATCGGGCTGAAGTGTATCAGTATGTGGGGGATGAGGTTGTCCTTACCTGGTCGCCCCACGATGGCCTGATGCGAAACAATTACGTGCATGCATTTTTTGCATTTAAAAATGTGCTGGAATCCAAACGCAGATATTATGAAGCCCGCTACGGGATTTTTCCTGAATTCAAAGCCGGGGCCCACATAGGGGAATGCACCATTACTGAAGTTGGGGAACTAAAAAGGGAAATTTGTTACCATGGAGATACACTCAACACCACCGGCCGTATCGAAAAACTTTGCAACGATTATGAAGCTGACCTGTTAATATCGGAAGACCTTGAAATTGAAACCGATAAATTGATCTATTTTAACAAAGAAGAAGTGGGAACTTTTGAGTTGCGGGGTAAAGAAGAGAAAGTAAAACTGTTTAAGATCACCCGCCATGGCAGTTAGGTTTATCTTCATATTACTGGCGCTTTTTTCATGCAATTATTACGACCATGATTTCCCCTACCATTTAAAAGAGCCGGAGCAGGTGATCGACCTGCCGGACGAGTTGCAGGAAATATCGGGACTGGATTTTAAAGATGAGAATACCATGTACGCCCTACATGATGAAGCTGGAGAAATTTTCGAGATCAAGCTTCCCGAGGGAACGATTACCTCCATCATAAAATTTGCGCCAAAAGGAGATTTTGAAGGACTGGCTTCAGCCGGGCAACTCTTCTATGCCATAGAAAGTAATGGTATCCTTCACCGGGTGGGATTGGACGGTAGCCACCGCAGCTTCAAACTGCCTGAAAAATACCATGAAAAAGTGGAAGTAGAAGGACTTTGCTATGAGAAGGACAAACAGCGACTGTTGATCGCCTGCAAAGATCATAAGCTGAAGGAGTATGATGATGAGATCATTATTCTGGAATTCTCCCTGGCCGATGAAAAGATAAAAGATGAGCCGGTGTATCGTTGGGAAAAGAACAAAATCCATCCCAAGTTTAAGCCTTCGGGCATAAGTTTAAACGAAAACGGCAACATCGTTGTTATTAGTGCTGGTTCTTACGCCATGATTGAGGTGGATACAGAGGGAACAGTGTTACATAAAGCATTTCTGAATTATTGGGTGTATCCACAGATAGAAGGTATTTGTTTCAGTCCCACAGGTACTTTATATCTAGCAAATGAAAAATCAAACCAGGATGGGGCCAAGATTATTAAATTGCCAAAGCATGATTAAATATATTGGGGGGGTACTTTTGATGGTTTCCCTGTTTGCTTGTACCAAAAACCACATCTATCAGCAGTATGAATATCCGGAATGGATCAGGGACACCATTAACCCTGCCAAGATATCCCAGCAGGTTTTTCTGATTGGGGATGTTGGGTATGATACCTTTTATTCGAAGCCGATTCTGCGTACTTTGGAAGGCGAACTTGCCAAAGTGGAGGACAGTACGGCCACCCTGATCTTTTTAGGGGACAATATCTATCCGGTAGGTATGCATCCGGAAGGCCATCCCCTGCGGCCGGAAGATGAAAGGCGACTTGATGCACAGATCGAAGTGGCCAAGAGCTGGAAGGGCCGCACCTTTTTCGTACCGGGCAATCACGACTGGCAACAAAGTGATACCGGTGGGTTTGAGTTTGTCCGCCGGCAGGATGAATACATTAAAGAGAAGCTGGGGGAAGATGTTTTTCTACCTGAAAATGGTTGTTCCGGCCCGGTAGAAATTGAAGTGTCCCACGATCTTACTATCATTTTGATTGATACCCAATGGTGGTTGCACCGCCACCGCAAAGGCCGGGGGGAGCAGGATAATTGCCCCTATTCTACCACTTTTGATTTTATGTGGGAATTCAAAGAACTGCTGAAAAAACACCGGGATAAACATGTATTGGTCGCCGCCCATCACCCTCTGGTAAGTAATGGTACTCACGGTGGTGCTTTTAGTTTCCGCGATCATGTGTTTCCTTTGTCCAAGGTAATTGATAACTTTTACCTGCCCATGCCCATCATTGGTTCCATTTATCCATTTTACCGTACATTCTTTGGGGATTTACAGGATATTCCCCATCCCATTTACCAGGAAATGAGGGATGAACTGATCACCGCCATGAAGGAATACGAAAATGTGATTTATGCCGCCGGCCATGAGCACAATTTACAGTACACCAAACTGGGAAATTTGCACCATATCGTCAGTGGCTCCGGCAGTAAGCTTACCCCGGTAAAGTACAATACCAGGGTGGACTTCGCGGCCACTCATTATGGGTTTGCCAAATTGGAATTTTACAACAATGGCAAAGCCCGGCTGAAGATGTACAGTGCAAATAAGGATTATGAAGAAGACCGGCTGATCTTCAGTGCGGGTTTATATACCAAGTACGTAAAGCAGTTCAGGGAGAAGCGGGAGGTGCCGAAAGTTTCTTATGCCGGCAGGTTTGATACCCTTGTACCCAACCCGGCGTATACTGCAAGCGGATTAAAACGATTGTTTTTCGGTGATCTTAACCGGGATGTGTGGCTGGAACCCATTCAGGTACCTTACCTTGATATTCACTACTACAATGGCGGATTACAGCCGGTAGAGCGGGGCGGGGGAAAACAAACCGTTGGCTTGAAACTGGTAGATCCAAAAGGGCGAGAATACAAATTAAGACAGGTGGAAAAGTCAGCGCGCTTTCTGGTGAAAAAGGACCTGCGCTATACCCTGGCTCAGGATATTGTATATGATGGCATTGCCGGTTCACACCCCTACGCAGGGGTTACCTTGCCCAAACTTTCTGAAGCGATTGACATCTATTCCGATCATTGGCGTAGTGAG
>CAZBIF010000116.1:5719-8078 GCA_964492055.1 uncultured Flavobacteriales bacterium | reverse complement strand
TTGAGCATCCGCCCGACTGGATGAAGACCATCTCCATTTACTCTGAATCGGCAGATAAGGAGATTGACTACCTGCTCTGTCAGCAGGAAGCCGACCTGTTGTACCTGGCCAATCTGGGCTGCATTGAACTCAACCCCTGGAGTTCCACCATTAAAAAGCTGGATTCCCCGACCTATGCAGTGATAGATATCGACCCTTCTGACAAAAACACCTTTGAACAGGCCCGGGAAGTTACCCTGGCTGCAAAAGAAGTGCTTGATGAAGTGAAGGTAAAAGGTTATTGTAAAACCTCGGGAAAGAGCGGCATGCACATTTACCTGCCTCTGGCAGCAGAATACAGTTATGAAGAGGCACGCGATTTTACCCATCTCCTCTGTCATCAAATACACGAAAAGCTACCCAAACTTACCAGCCTGGAGAGGGCGGTGAAAAAAAGAAAGGGCAAGATCTACCTGGACTACATGCAGAACAATCGCGGGCAGACCCTGGCAGCAGCCTATTGCGTGCGGCCCATTGAAGGGGCGCAGGTATCCGCTCCCCTTAGCTGGGAAGAAGTGGAAAAGTCGAAGCCCGCCGATTTCACCATAGAGAACATGCCGGAACGCATCGCTGCGAAGGGTGATCTGTTTGCCCCGGTGCTGAAGGAAAAGATCAATATAGAAAAAGTGCTGGAAAAATTTGGTGAGAAGAATTAAGGCACAATGATATTCCAGACATGGATTAGTAGTAAAGAGATACAGACTGAAAATAAACTGTAATAATTAATTAAAAACTATAGAAATTTTAAACCACAAGATGATGAATGAAGTAGTAGAACAAGTATCGGCAAAACGGGTAAGGCGGAGTAGCCATCCGGAAATCAATAAAGAAGTGGATGAAGAAATGATCCGTCGCATTGAAGAGGCACAAACCATGAGTAATGACGAACTTTCCTTACGCATAGAGGAGCTTGATAAGGAATGGGATATCGAAAGGGCATTGGAACTAAATGCATCCATCCTTGCGCTTTCAGGCACCGGCCTGGGGGCCCTGGTAGATAAGCGATGGTATATTTTACCTGCTGTGGTAACCGCCTTTCTCATGCAACATGCGTTGCAAGGGTGGTGCCCTCCCCTTCCCCTGCTGCGCAAATTGGGTTTCAGAAGCAGGCAGGAAATTGATGAAGAAAAGATGGCTTTGAAAATTCTGCGGGGAGATCTCAAAGATATTTCTCCTGGTATTTCGGCCGAGGAGCTATTGCAAAAAGTTAGAAATTAAGTGGCTCGATCCTGGATCATTCATGGAAAGGACCTCTACAATTAAAAATTATTTGGCGTACGCCTTGTCCTGCTTGATAATAGCAGGTATTTAAAGCAAATAAGTAACTCAAGAAGCCTTAATTAACCTTTCTACACATAAATTTTTGATCGGAAATAAGAAGCAAACGTTTTTAGTAGTTCGTTGTTAGCTATTAAAATTGAAAATATGCGTTCGATAGTTAAAACCACCTTCATTTATTTCACTGCTCTATTACTAATTGGTAGCGGTCTCTCTGCCTGTGCCAATGGGAAGGATGAACATGATAAAACCAAAGCGGAAAAAATAGAAGCCGATAATAGCAACCGGGACTTCAACCGGAACGTGGAAGATTATGATAGTAAAGAGGGTACTGAAACCAGGAAAGATACTACCTTAATTGCCGATTAAAATTAGGTATTGTACTATGTAAAATAAAAAAAGCAGCCTTTTACAACACTGCTTTTTTTGACTTTTACAACACTGCTTTTTTTGAATTAATAATTCACTTACGGAGTCATCACTACCTTGATGCAGCCGTCTTTTTTATCCCTGAAGGTTTTATAGGCATCAGGGGCATCTGCTAATTTCAACCGGTGGGTAATGATAGCTGATGGGTCTATTTCTTCCTGACTAATTTTTTCCAGGAGCGGTTCCAGAAAAGCCTGAACGTGGGTTTGCCCCATGCGGAAGGTCAGGGCTTTATTCATGGCAGCACCGAAGGGTATCTCCACCTTATTGGCATAGACTCCCGGGACGGAAACATTACCTCCCTTTTTGCAACACTGGATAATCTGGGCAAGCACATACGGATGGTCGCTGTCCATGCGCAGCACATCCTTGGTTTTATCCTTTGCCTTTTCCATGGTACCGCTGCCATGGGCCTCCGCACCAACTGCATCAATACAACAATCCGGTCCTTTTCCATCCGTCATATCCATCAACTTTTCATATACATCTGGCATGTCGGTAGTGCGGATGGTTTCTGCTTTACCAAAATTTTCGGCCAGATCAAGTCTTTCCGCGACCGAATCAATGGCAATCACCCGGGAAGCCCCTAGCATCCAGGCACTTTTGATGGCAA
>CAZBIF010000116.1:4361-5709 GCA_964492055.1 uncultured Flavobacteriales bacterium | reverse complement strand
CTGCTGTATGGCACTCTCACATATTCTGCCTGCCCCCCGGAAAATCCCCCGGTCATGTGGGAATAGCCGAAAATCCCGGCCATCGCATGGCCCATATTCTCACGAGCGAGTTCCGCTTTCGGATTGCTGTTATCGCAGAGGGAGTATTTATCCTCATTGCAATAGCCGCAAGTACCACAGGAGATAGTAAAAGGTACCACCACCCGGTCGCCTTTTTTGAATTTGCTCACATTTTTACCCAGTTCCACTACTTCACCCATGAATTCATGACCAAGAACATCACCCTCTTTCAGGGTAGGGATCAGGCCACTTAACAAATGCAGATCCGATCCGCAAATCGCCGTAGAAGTTACTTTTACAATAATATCATCCTCATCCTTTATTTCCGGATCGGGTACCGTATCGATACGTACATCATTTTTACCATGCCAACATAATGCTTTCATATACTTTAAATTTTAGGTTTTACAAAAGAGGAAAGAGATATTCACAAATAATACCAGAGCAGGGAATGGGCATCTTAGGGATAAAATGAGCAAAACCCAGGGGAGAGAATTCTATTGTAGTTGGAATAAATCCACGGTCGATAAGCAGCAGGTAAATATCCTTTTAGTTCTCAGGCTCTATTTATGTTACAATCAAAAATTGCATGCCAGTGAAAAAACCCTTTCTAACTTCATATTAAATTGGGAAGAACCAGACTGGTTGTATATTAAAAAATACGCCTAAACGCTACAGCGAACGGGCAAATGGCATTAGCTGTGAACACTGTTAACTCCGACCATAAAAATGTTCATTAATTTGTTAAACAGGCTAAACAGAAAGTGTTTTACACTTGTTTAGAGTGCGATTTTTGCATAACCGGACCTAGCGATCCTGGTTTAATTTATTGTTTATTTTTCTACCCTGTTTCAATTCGATAGAAGTCCATGTCCAGGTCAAAAAATATGCATTTGGTAGTAGGTTTAGGAGCTTCAGCCGGGGGCCTTGCCTCCTTAAAAAAATTCGTTTCTTCCATTCCCCCGAAAAGTGGCCTTTCGTTTATCATTGTGCAACATCTGGATCCGGAGCACGAGAGCATGCTCAGCAAACTATTGGCCGGTGAAAGTAAAATTCCGGTAGCAGATGCCAAAGATGGGGGAAGGATCAAGCCGGATCACATATACGTTATTCCACCGGGCACCTATCTGGAAATACAAAAAGGCAAACTCAGACTTACCCCACCCACTGAGGTCCGGGGTTTCCGAAAAGCCATCGACCATTTTTTCCGCAGCCTGGCCGGGGAGTGTGGAAAGGCCTGTGCGGGGATACTTTTCTCGGGTGCAGGCAATGACGGTACTGCAGGCAT
>CAZBIF010000116.1:1977-4286 GCA_964492055.1 uncultured Flavobacteriales bacterium | reverse complement strand
CAGGCATGCGGATGATCAGGGCCGCCGGGGGGCTCACCCTGGTTCAGGAACCTGAAACGGCACAACATGCGTCCATGGTGAGAAGCGCCATTGAAGCCGGAGTGGTAGACCAGGTACTGCCCATTCAGGAGATGGTGGAGAAATTAATGGCATTTGTCGAACACCCGTATTTAAGCAGCGGGGAGAGTGAGCAAACGGAGGAAGGGGAAAGAAACCTGCACGCCATTACTGCCATTTTAAAGGAGAGGGAAAATTTTAACCTGGCCCTTTACAAACCCACTACCGTACAGCGGAGAATTATCCGGCGAATGGGCCTCCTGAATATTCAAGCCTACCCGGATTACCTTGAATTACTGAAAAAAGATAAAAAAGAAAGGCAATTACTAACGCGTGATCTCTTGATCAATGTAACCGATTTTTTCCGTAACCCCGAAGCCTTTGAGCTAGTGGAAAAAAAGGCCCTTACTCCCCTCATCAAATCAATGGAAGAGGAAGATTTCCGCCTGTGGGTCTGTGGTTGTGCCAGCGGGGAGGAAGCCTATTCCCTGACCATACTGCTTAATGAACTGGCTCATCGTTATAAAAAATCCCTGGCCATACGGGTATATGCTACAGATATTGACGAAGAGGCTATTGCCATCGCCAGAAAGGGTATATACCCGGATAGTATTGCTGCGGAAATGCCGGAAAAATACCTGAAAAAATACTTTCATAAAATCGACGGGGACCATTACCAGATCGATCGGAAGATCCGGGATCAGATCGCTTTTGCGGTACAGAACGTGGTTACCGATCCCCCATTCTCACAAATGCACTTTATCAGCTGCCGTAATTTATTGATTTATCTGAAAAAAGAAGTGCAGGATAAAGTGCTGAATGCTTTTTATTTCGCTCTTAAACCTGACGCCTTTTTATTCCTGGGAACTGCAGAAACGGCGGGCATACAAACTTCCCATTATAAAACCATCTCCAAGAAGTGGCGATTGTATACCAAGCTGTCCGGACGGGACAACTCCTTCTTACCCTATGCCAATTACGAGGGACGCAAATTCTCCCCTCCCTCTTCTAAATATTACCGCAGCCGAGGCGAAGTAAAAATACCTTCCCGGGCTGAAAACCTTCGGCGTGACTTGTTATTGAGCATTCTGCCCCCTACCCTGCTGGTGGATAAACACGATAATATCGTATACAATCACGGCAACCTTCACCCCTTTATGCAGACAGCAGAAGGAGAACCCAATCTGAACGTATATAAAAACGTAGTGCCGGAACTTCGCTCCCGCCTACGAAGTGCTGTTTTTAAACTAAAAAAGACCAGGGGAGGCTGTTAATTTTCATTTTTCCCAAAAAAAGAATTCAGCAGAAGGTACAAATTACAAGGTAGAAGTTCGCTTATTGCTCCCTGCCTATTCGGAAGAGGAAGATGGGGTGTGCATTTCCTTTTACCCCGCAGAAAATGAACAAACGGAAAATGAGCTGGTGTATGTACAGGATGAAGGGAAAGCCATCCATGGCCTTGAACAGGAACTGGCTGAAACCAAAGAAGAGCTGCAAAACACCATAGAAGAACTGGAAAGCAGTACGGAGGAACTGAAAGCTGCTCACGAAGAAGCCTTATCCACTAACGAGGAATTGCAGTCTGCCAATGAAGAGCTGGAAGCCAGTGCGGAGGAATTGCGTTCCCTGAATGAAGAACTGCGAACGGTAAACGAACAGTTAAAGGAGAAGATCAACCAGTTGCAGAAAGTGAATGACGATGTGGAGAACTTCTTTACTTCTACTAACATTCCCACTATATTCCTGGATACTGAACTGCTGATACAGCGGTATACCCCAGCAGCGGAACACTTATTAAAAATGGGACCGGCAGACCTGCAACAGCCTATACAATCGCTCGGCAGGGAATTGATCGATACGCAATTGGTGGAAGGTGCCCGGCAGGTGTTGCGGGACTTTAAATCTTCGAGGGAGGAAAAGCAATTATCGGACGGACACTGGTTTATCCGTCAACTTACTCCTTACCGCACAGAAGACCGCCGCATTGACGGAGTGGTGGTGGTTTTCCAGGAGGTGACCGAAATCAAAGAACTCTCCTTCCGCAGCGAACAGAGGGAAAAACAGCAGGCCGTGGTGGCCAGGCTGGGGATGATGGCCCTGAGCGGTGCAGGTATAGAAGAATTAATGCAAAAGGCAGTGAGGGAGGTGGCCCATACGCTGGATGCTGAATACTGCAAAATTCTGGAATACGACAAAAAAGAGGGGCATTTGCGCATGGTAGCCGGGATCGGCTGGAAAGATGGGCTGGTAGG
>CAZBIF010000116.1:0-1952 GCA_964492055.1 uncultured Flavobacteriales bacterium | reverse complement strand
CCCAGGCAGGCTATACCTTACTGCAAGCGGAACCGGTAATCGTTAAGGACCTGAATGAGGAGAAACGCTTCTCAGGGCCGCAGTTGCTTACTGACCATCATGTAGTAAGCGGTATAAGCTGTCTGATCAATCACTCTGACCCCCCTTACGGGGTATTGGGGGTGCATACCCGCTCCTATCGTGAATTTAATAAAGACGATGCCAATTTCATCCTGTCAGTGGCTAATCTGATCTCCATCGCCCTGAAGGATAGGGAAAGCAAAAGACGGCTGGAAGAAAGTGAACGCAAATTGCGGATCGCCAAAGACTCCAATGAAGTGGGTGCCTTCGAAATATTACTCGAGCAGGAGAAAACCGAATGGGATCCCATCTTGAAATCCCTCTGGGGATTAGAGGAAAATGAGGTTCCTACCCAGGAAAAATTCTGGAAAGGAGTACATCCGGAAGACAGGGATCGCGTAAAACAAGCTCTTGCAAAGTCGGCGGCCGAAGGGGGAAACGGACATTACAACGCTGAATACCGGGTGATCAACCACAAAAGCGGTAAGGTAAGCTGGATAGAAGCCAGTGGACAGGTGATACGGGAAGGTAATCAACCGCCGAAAATGATCGGCATGATCATCAATATTACCCGCAGGAAGGAACTGGAAGATTCCCTGCAGAAGGTAGTGGAGGAATTGAAGCAAATGAATGAGCGCAAGAATGAGTTCCTGGCTACGCTCGGGCATGAATTGCGCAATCCCCTTGCTTCCCTCAGCGGAGGGGTGGAATTGCTGCAAACGGAGGAAAAAGACAAAGAAAAATTACTCTCTATGATGGCGCGTAGCGTAAAGCAAATGGCTTCTTTGCTTGACGATCTGCTTGATCTCACCCGCATGGCCCGCGGTCAGATCCGCCTGAAAACAGAAACCGTCAACCTCAATAACCTTTTAAAGGGAGTGGTGGAAAATTTCCAAGCGGTCTTTCAAACCCGACAGCAAAACTTTAAATTCCTTACCCCAAAAGAGCAATTCTTTATTTATGGGGACCGCACCCGCCTGGAGCAGATCTTTACCAACCTGCTTTCCAATGCGCACAAGTTTACTCCTGAAAAAGGGAAAATACAGCTGGAATTAAAAAAAGGGGAAGGAGCTGCCATTATTGAAATAAAAGACAATGGCAAAGGCTTGTCGGAAGACAGCCTGGATAAAATTTTCGAACCCTTTGCCCAGGTAACCAAGGAAAGGGAAGGAGATCAAGGTGTGGGGATCGGGCTCGCCCTGGTGAAGCAATTTGTGGAACTTCAGGAAGGAAGTATAAAGGTGCACAGCAAGGGCATGGGCAAAGGTTCTGTATTTACGGTTAAATTCCCCCTGCTCAAAGCCATTGATCTGCCGGTAAAAAAAGAGAAACCCAATAGGGTCATTCCGGATAAAAAGATCCTGATAGTGGATGACAATACAGATACCCTGGAAAGTCTGCGCATGCGACTGGAAAAAGCAGGCGCAAAAGTAAAGACGGCAGAAACCGGAAAAGAGGCCATCGAAAGCATGGCATCCTTTACCCCTACAGTATATCTTCTGGATATCGGCTTACCGGATATGACCGGTTACGATCTGATCAAAAAGCTTAAAAAACTAACAGCCGATGAGGCAATCTACATTGCCCATACTGGCTACGGCCATAGATACGCGCAGAACATCAGCAAACTCTCAGGTTTCGACCATCACCTGAATAAGCCTATTGACATGGATGAACTGCTGCAGCTTATTGGAGATTA
This sequence comes from uncultured Flavobacteriales bacterium, assembly GCA_964492055.1. Lineage (GTDB taxonomy): Bacteria > Bacteroidota > Bacteroidia > Flavobacteriales_E > Vicingaceae > CAZBIF01. The sequence continues at coordinate 193 of CAZBIF010000116.1, read as the reverse complement.
AGTTTAAGATCTCTTTATCTGCAACTTTAGCCTGCACTGCCAAAGTTTTACTTTAAACCTTTCACCTATTTACAAACTTTTTTAATGCGGCAGTCTATTGCGTATAAAGCCATACGCAATGGTTCCTAACACAGCAGCAAGCAAGGCGATTAGAATGGTCAGGTAGCCACTACCCAATAATATGTAAAGGGGC
>CAZBIF010000115.1:0-8100 GCA_964492055.1 uncultured Flavobacteriales bacterium | reverse complement strand
AAATATGGAAATATAAATTTTTTCTAAAGTCTAAACACTAAGGTCTAACTTCTAGGTTCTCAGAATTAAAAATGACTAAAATTATTGAATTGGTAAATTGAGCGCCTTTTACCTACAAAGACTGGTTTGTAAAATTTTAGGCGGTATCATGAATGAGAAACATGAAATCGGGAAATTTTTAATTTCAAACCCAAAACTTCCAACTTCAAACTCTAAACTTCAAACTTCTTACGTCTAAACTCTTAGGTCTAACTTCTAGCTTCTCAAAATTAAAAATGCCTAGAATTGGTGAAATGATAAATTGATGAATTGGTAAATTGTTAAATGGAGAAATTGGGGGGAGTTCGCTATATCAGGACGAGTCAATAGGTCTAACCTCTAAGGTCTAACTTCTAAAGTCTTGCCTCTTGGTTCTTTCCTTTTCCTTACTCTATCTCAAAATGCTCCAGATAACTATCAATGATCTCGTCCCGGTTCACGATCTCTATCCACTGGATGAGGTTGATGCCTGCCGGTTTCCAGACTTCCACATAAAAACCAAAAAGATCATATAAGTAACAAGAAAAGCCGCCGTGGATACGATTGGCCAGATAACTTCCCTCCTTTTGGACAAGGGCGTACTTTTGCTTCAACTTTAAACGACGGAAATCTTCTTGCGATAGTTTCATTATGGGGAAAATTAAACAATCTACAGTCCTTTACGAATTACTGGAGCAAAAATTCAGGCTGTATAATCGTCCCGATTTTATTATCGATGACCCAATCTGCATCCCCCATCGCTTTAGTCAGAAGGAAGATATAGAGATAGCCGGATTCCTGGCAGCTACCATTGCCTGGGGACAACGGAAAACCATCATTAAAAATTCCAATCGCATGTTGGAGATCATGGACAATGATCCCTATAATTTTATAATTAATCATAGGGAAAGTGATCTTAAATCATGCGAAGGCTTTGTGCATCGCACTTTCAATGCCGATGACCTGATCTGTTTTATACGTGCTCTCCATCATATTTATGCCAATGCCGGTGGCCTGGAGAATATTTTTGCACAACCATTGCAAGCGGGAGTCCCAATGCCCGCGGTAATATGTAGATTCAAGGAAATGTTCTTTTCCATTACGCACCTACGCAGAACCCAGAAACATGTGGCTGACCCATTGAAAGGTTCATCCGCCAAACGCACTAATATGTTTTTGCGGTGGATGGTAAGAAAGGATAATGGAGGGGTGGATTTCGGCCTCTGGAATACCATTCCCGGTTCGAAACTCATGCTGCCCCTGGACGTTCACACCGCCACTGTAGGAAGAAAACTTGGACTTTTAAAGCGCAAACAAAACGACTGGAAGGCTGTAGAGGAAATTACCGAACGATTAAGGGCGTTCGATCCTGCCGATCCGGTGAAATACGATTTTGCCCTTTTTGGAATGGGAGCCATGGGAAATATGAAATAGGAAACTGGAAATATGAAAGCTGAAAAAAATGATAAATTGTATCACCTTCGCCTGTTGGCTTCGGTGATTTAATTACGAATTACGAATAGTAGAATGACGAATGGACCTTCTTCGACTAAAGGCTTAGGAGATTGCATGAAACTATGTAGCATTGATTGAATGAGCAAATGTATAAATGGAAAAGTTACCTCACAATAGGAACTCTTTTCATGATTGAATGCCTAGAATCGGAGAATGTCTATAATGGATAAATAGTTAAATCGATCAATTGATAAATGATTTGCTGCAAACTTTTAATGTCCGGTTCATGAAATTTTAGGCTGTATCTTGAATGGGAGACATGGAATCGGGATATTGTTACTTTCAAGTTTATAACTTTTAACTTGTAACTCCTAATCCCTAAGTTCTAACGACTTTGTGCTTAGCTTCTAGTTTCCAGTTTCCGGTTTTCAAGTCTCTAGTTTTACTCCGCATTTTCCACCGGATTCGCATACACTTTCAAAAACGTATGGTGAATCAGCTGATCCTCCCCTTCTACATCTTTGATACGGCTTTCCATATAGGTTTTAAAGCCGATCTTTTCTGCTTCGCTGTAATGATCTGCATAATCATCTGACTGGTGCAGCAGATCATAGGCGATGTAATTGGTGGGCATGAGTTTGTATGTGGTATGGATCTCCCGGTCAATGCGTTCTGCAACTTTATTGAATAGTGCTGGCCGTTCCAGATCGGTAAATTCATCGAGGTAGGCATTTAAAGGCTGACCAAAGCTGACCATCACCCTGCCTTTCTCACCCTGAACCCCCTGGCCCATATGCATCATATCTTCCATGGGTGCTTTTTCATATTTCCCGCCTTTTTCAGCCGCCATTAACTCCGGTAACGTAAGCACATCACAGGGGTTGTATTCATAACTAATAGAAACCGGACATATATGCAATGAGCGGAGGTTGTCAATAGCCTTTTTTTCCTTTCCGGCCAGATTGAACATTTTCAATAAAGATGGATTGGTACGGTCATCGCCATTCTTACTGCGGCCTGCCCGTTGTGCTATCCAGATGGACTCTCTTTTTTCCTTTATCGCATAATGGATATAGGAGGATAATTGCAGGGAAGCATCCTTGCGTTTATCGGGATCGGGAGAGCGCTTTACGATAAAAGTCTTGTTTAGCTTGACCAGGTCTACCACCCAGGGAATTTTCATGAGGTTGTCACCTATAGCGATCTCCGCTGTTTCATAGCCGTTCTTCAACAGTACATAATTCATGAAAGCCGAATCCATCACTATGTCGCGATGGGTGGAAATAAACAAATAGGATTTGTCCTTTTCCAGATTTTCCAGCCCCTGAACCGCCAGGCCATTGGTGGTTTTTTTGATCAATTTTTCCACCAGGGGAACGATCAGCTCTTCCTGAAACTCCCGAATGGTCTTGACCGATTTCATTTTCCGGGCAAATAGATCGAAGGGAATTTCGGGGTTTACCTGTTCAATAACCTGCCTGAACTGTTCCTCTTGCAGTAGCTTATTGATCTTTTCACTTACTTCATCGTTATGATAGGGCCTGATGTCCTCAAAATTCATCTTCGGATCGGTTTTGTAGGTTTGCTGGCGAAAATACTATTCAAATGAACATTATCGAAAAAGAAAAGGTTTTTGACGGCCACTATCAACTTTACAAGGTTCGTTTACAAAGTAAAAGAACTGGAAAAAAAGTAGAAAGGGAACAGTTTAAGACCCCTGACTCGGTAGGTGTGCTTGTTCACGATATTGAAAAAGATGAAATCATCCTTGTGAGGCAATTCAGGGTGGGAGTTGAAGGGCCTTTGCTGGAGATCGTAGCGGGAAAGGTAGAGCAGGACGAAAAGGACATTCAAAAAACCGTACACCGGGAAGTGAAAGAAGAAGTAGGCTACGAAATCGCCGCATTGAAACACTTACATGCTTTTTATACTACCCCTGGTCCCGTGACGGAACTGATGAACCTGTATTATGCGAAGGTGGATCGGAAAATTGCAGCAGGCGGCGGAGTAGCCAGCGAGAATGAAGAACTGGAAATAGTTTGCATGTCACTTACTGAGTTCAAGGAATATACTTTTAAAGATGCGAAGACCATCATGGCCCAGCAATGGTTTATTTTGAACCATTAATGTCCCCCGCATACTCCTTTCTTAGATTGCGTTCCACGAAAAAGGGGGCTAAGGGGATCAAGGCAGCAATAAAATAAATGAACAAGCGCCGAAAAGACCACTTGAGCTCTGCCGTAAGGTAAAAAAGCATGGCAACATAGCCGACAAACAATAAGCCGTGCGCCCAGCCCACATATTTGACCATCAGCGGCTCTTCATACATGTATTTGAGCGGCATGGCTATGATCAATAATAATAAAAATGATATTCCTTCCGCCAGGCTGATGTAGCGAAAAGCAGCAATTTGGTTTTTTAACATCTAATCTTCCAGTAAGTGGTTTAACATGGCGGCCAGGCGGTGTCCTGCCTTCTCGATCTGCACTTTGATCACCGGCCAGTTGTAATATATGTATTCATAGGAGAGGTATTCTTCATTGGGAAAAGCATAGATCTGCGGCCGGAGGGCTTGTGCTTCAGCCACCCACACATCAGTATCTATATTGTGAAAATCATCGTGTTTATCTTCATGCGGATGGTTCACCATTGTGCCCAGTTCGGAGTAACTGAGTTCCTTGCTCTTGATGATCTCACTGTCCCAGATGCGGTGCAGGTTGGAGTTGTCGTAAAACCATTTGATCTTTACCTCATTTCCTCCCCGGTCCTCTCCCGTACCTATATGTAGCGGCTGATGCAGATCCCCCACCAGATGTACCAGCACACGGATAGCCTGTCGTTTTTCTTCCCGGCTGCTTTCTTCGCTGCGGATAATAGCTTGCATGCGGGCAAGGGCTTCTATGGCATCACCCCTGGGGTTCTTTTCGGTTTCGGCATAGGACTTTCCGGTGGGAACCGTTACCCAATGCCAGTCCTGCATGTAATCAAAGGCACTGTCACTCCTAACATTATCCATCCAGGTGGAAGCTTCAACCAGGGTTTCATGACCCATGATCTCATACAATCTCTTCTCTGTTTTTTTATGCAGGTGGGTCTGGGCAATGTGAGCGATAGCCCTGTGCCCGGTCTGACCCCAGGGAAAGGTTGAAAGGGGAAACAGGAAACAGGAAACAAGGCATGCTAAAACTATTTTATTCATTTTGCAGGATTTATGCGGTCTTTTACATATTCTACCTTGGTCTTGCCATGAGGTTTAGGCCGTCCATCCTCATCCAGGTTTACCATGGTAATATTATCGATGGTTAGAATATTCATTCGCGTCATTTTGTTCCGGGCAACGCAACTTAAAGTGATGGAAGTAGTACCGAACTTCTCTACCTGTATGCCTAACTCTACAATATCACCCTGCCATGCAGAGCTGATAAAGTTGATCTCAGACATGTATTTGGTAGCGATCTTTTTGTTTTCCAGCTGTATCATAGTGTACAGGGCTGCTTCCTCATCAATCCATTGCAGCAATCTACCACCGAACAAACTGTTGTTCGGGTTCAGGTCTTCTGGTTTTACCCATTTTCGCGTGTGGAAGTTCATCGGTATGCTTTCCTGCAAATATAGTAAGGCTAAGGTTGACAATCATGTATTGAAAAAAGGCAAAGAGGTTTGTTTTTTACTTTAGTACCGAACAAAAAACCTCCTCCAAATATTTCCTTTTGTATGAATGAAAAATTGAAAGTTGCCGTATTCGATCTGAATCAGACCTTATACCGCCGCAGTTCTAAATCTGAATTTTTTAAGTACATCTGCTTCAAGCGGGGCTATAAACTACTGCACTTACTGGAACTGGCATATTTGCAATTGGCAGGGAAACTTCGACTGATCGATATCACTACCTTCAAAGAGAATTTTTTTAACTACCTAAACCGCATTCCGCCTGAAAAAGTAAGGGAGTATGCGGCTGAATTCTGGCAAATAGAATACCCCAAGCATTTCAATGAAGCAGTGCTACAACGCCTCGAAAAACACCGGAAAGACGGCATGCTTATTTACCTGATCACGGGAGGACTGGAGATCTATACAAAACCTTTACTTGAACACATACAAGTAGATGGCTTTTTAGGTACCAGAACCAGGTACGAAGGGGGAACTCACCTGGTAGTGGGTAAAGCCTGCAAGGAAGAGGAAAAAATGAAAAGACTGGAAGAGGACCTGCGGGGTAAAGATTTTGAGATCGCCGTCTCTTACTCTGATGACAAGGAACCAATCCTGAAAGCGGCTACAGAACCATATTACATAGAAAGCGATGGTACGATTGTACCTTACTCATGACCTTTTGCAATTTTTTTGCTTTTGTGGTTCATGTACAGGTAAATGATATAAATGACCACCCCTGCCCCTCCTATCCAGTATAAGCCGTTCTCCAGGGTTTCAAAGTCTTTGCCAAAATAGGCAATGGCTGCTGCCAGAGGAACAATTCCCAGCATGGAAGCTTTGATGTATTTTTTATAACCCATATCCATTAGGCCAGCCAGGATACTCATGCCGTCATTGGTGAGAAAGGGGGAAATCCGGAAAAGGACTACCGCCCAGAAGCCATACACCTTGGTGAAGCGGGACATTTTTTCGTAGGTTTTCTTTCCGATCAACCCCTTGCGTGAACTTTCAGAGAATTCATAGCCAATAAAATAACCGATGGTGGCAGATAAAAAATTGGCCACAATGGAGATCACAAAGCCCCAGATGCCTCCATATCCCAGAACTGCTACGATCATGGGCAACCAGGTAGGGAATACAATCAGGAACATTTGCAGGATCATGAAAGCGATGATCAACAGGGGGCCCGCTATTCCATAACCGCGGAACATCTCGGTTATGCGGTGTTCGTCCTCACTCCAGATCACTTCCCAGAAATGATTGGCAAACTCTTTAAACGATTGGTCAATAAAATACAGTACCACACAACTGAGAAAAATCAGGGAACTGAGGTAAAACATCCATCTTCTTTTCAGATGGTTTATCATAGGGGAAAAATTAGTTTTTCAACTTTAGTTAATAGTTAATTATAAGCCGTTTAAAGTAAATTTGTTTTGTGAAAGCCAATAATCAATTTACGGATTCTCTTGTTATTACAGCGAAGGTTTAACAGATAATGGAATTTAAAGATTATTACGAAATACTAGGAGTTTCCCGTAGTGCTAGCGAGAAAGAGATCAAACAAGCCTATCGGAAGCTCGCCCGCAAGTACCATCCGGATCTGAACCCCAATGATAAGATCGCAGAGCAGAAGTTCAAAGAGGTGAACGAAGCCAATGAAGTGCTCAGCGATCCGGAGAAGCGGAAGAAATACGATCAGTACGGAAAAGAGTGGAAACATGCCGAACAATACGAGCAAGCCAGGCAGGAACAAAGCCATGCCGGTGGTTTTGGCAGTGGTACCGGTGGGTATCATTATCGCTCCGGTGGTGGTTCTTCCTTTTCCCAGGAAGATTTTTCCGAATTCTTTAATTCCATGTTCGGCGGACAGGGTGGGTTTGGCCAAGGAGGCCGGCAGGTACAGTACAAGGGGCAGGATTTTCACGCCGAACTACAACTCAACTTATCGGAAGTTTACAAAACCCATAAACGCACTTTAACGGTAAATGGTAAGAATATCCGTCTCACTATCCCGGCCGGAGTGAAGGATGGACAGGTGATCAAGATCAAAGGGTTTGGCGGTGAAGGGATGAATGGGGGACCCCGAGGAGACTTGCATATTAAATTCGACCTGGTGAATGATACCGACTTTAAACGGGATGGTAAAAATCTGTTTAAAACCGTTGATCTTGACCTTTACACGGCCGTGCTGGGGGGCGAAATTGTGGTAGACACCTTCGATGGCAAAGCGAAGCTGAAAATAGCGGCAGGCACCCAGGGGGGCACCAAAGTGAAGTTGAAGGGCAAAGGCTTTCCGGTGTATAAAAAAGAAGGGCAGTTTGGTGATTTATATGTGACTTATCAGGTAAAGGTGCCTACTAACCTGAACGCGAAGGAAAAAGAACTATTTACCCAACTCTCTAAAATATAAGCAGATGGAAAAAGAAGCATACATACCAGTGCAACAGTTGTGTGAGCATTATCATGTGGAGATATCCTTTATCGATGAGTTGCGGGAAGAAGGCCTGATCGAAATAGTAGAGGTTGAAAGATCCACTTGCCTTTCGCACAAACAACTGGCCTTGTTTGAAAAGATCCTACGCATCAACCGGGAATTGCAGGTGAATGTGCAGGGGGTGGACATTGTGCTCAACCTTTTGCGAAAAATGGAAAAGCTTGAGAAGGAAGTGATCAGCCTGCGCAACCGCATGAGGATTTATGAGTGAAGATGAAGAGGTGATTGTTTTATAATTTTCACCTTACTTTTACCTGGTACCAATACAATTTTACCTCCATGAAGAACTTCATCCTGCTTCTTTCACTCTTTTTTACCACTCACATCCTTTTAGCTACCCACAATCGCGGAGGTTATATTACTTACAGGCATATTAATAATTTAACCTATGAAATTACGGTTATCATTTATGCAGATCCTCAATCCACTGCCTTTCATCGTGATGAAATTGAAATCGTTTACGGAGATAATTCCGGGGTGGA
>CAZBIF010000114.1:1989-8104 GCA_964492055.1 uncultured Flavobacteriales bacterium | reverse complement strand
GTTCGTTAATTCGGTAGACCACAGCCCGGCTATATTGTTGTACATTGGAATAGTTTCGGTTATCACCATTGTCAAAAACCAATAAGTCCCCTCCGGGTAATAATTTGGGCGCATGCGGATACCAGGGCCATTCAAAATCCCGGTGATTGGCAGTACCGTTTAATAAGGCGGTATCCTGAATGGCATTCCCGTTTGCATCCAGGGGTTGAAGAAGGAAATTTTCCGGCTCTCCGGTTCGGGAGCTATCCCAGTCATTATGAGTGGCTATGATCCAGCTTAATTGCTGCTGCTTATCCAGTTTTACAATGCCTTGCGTCCTGCCGGAAACAATGATGTGCTGCTTCCCATCAGGGATCACTGCATTGGCGTGAAACCAGTCTACTTCAGTAGCTGAAAATTGGCCTGTCCAGGTAGAGCGGTACTCATCCAGCGAATTTTTTAGATCCCAGCTGTTTAGTATCGTCCCGGATTGTCGATCTATTTCAATAATGTAATCTTCAATCGTAGGGGAGCCGTTAAGATGTCTGCTTCCCGGGCTTGACACGGTCACCAGAAAATTGCCATCGGCTTTTTCTTTGACATGGTGATGAAAAACATACCCACCAAGGGACCATTGGTCGACCACTTCACCAAAGTAATCCACCTCATAAATCATATTGCTGTTTTTATCCCCAAAATAGTAGTTCCCATTTCGCAGGCGTTCTATGCCGTTATCGTAAGCCAGCTGCTTCAAAACCGGGTGATTACTGTAATCCAGGTACCACCTGATCTCCCCCTTTTCATCAAAGATAAAAGGTACCTGAGGACTGTTCATTCCCCAGTAACTTACCAGGGTCATGCCTGCTTCACGCTCTTGCGAGGCTATCCTTACCCGAATGGACGGCATGCCGGCGGGAAGTGAGGCAGTTTTTATCACTAAGGTATCCCGAGCCTGTAAAATACCGTTTTTGTCCAGGGTTTTGATCTCCAGTAGATTGTTGTGGTTCGGATAGAGCCCCAGAATATCCACCACATGACGTTGTTCGTTTTCGGAATGTATTACCAGGGGTGAACTGTTGCCGTATCTTGGCAACAGGGTGAGTTCCAGGCTACTCCCGGGGGGAGTGGATCTAAATAGTCTTGCTGTCAGGGGAGCAAAGCCGGAAGGGTTCAGTATGAGGGTATCTGATATAACTGACCGGGGTTCAGGGGCCGGAAGGGTAATTTGGGCCTCTTCTTCTTTTTTACAACTTACCCAGCATAGGATAAGCAGGATATAACCTATCTTTTTTCTCATCATCTATGATTTAGACTCCCGATATCAGCAAAAGATGCCTGGGTGGATAAAAAAAATTGATAATTGAAATTATGATATTGTAGACCATTCTTATGCAGGGGAAAGATTTTCTTTCCGAGGAATGAAAAAGCGGGATTTCCATAGGTAGGGAAAGGGATTAAGGGGCAGTTAACAATTCCTGAATATGTTGCAAAACCTGTTGATTATCAGGCGTATTCACCGACTCAAAGATCATGTTCTTTTCCCGGCTGGTAAGGTGCCAGCTCAGGGAGATCTGATGCTCCGGGGTCTTGTCGAGCTGGTAATTGAAAATGTGCACCGGCCCCTGGTACCAGCTTTTGGTGTATTCCAGCAATTCATCGTTGTTGTAGTCCTGCACTTTGAACCAGTTGCCGTAGAGGTTCCCGAAGGGGGAAAAAAGTTCGTTGAGGATACCCTCCCTTTGTTTGAGGTCCTCCTTCTCCGGAAATTTCACGGCATCCCTGATCTGCAGGATGATGATGCCCGAAGTATTTTGTTCCAGCCATTTCCGAATGCTGAAAATGTATTTCACCGTAGCCTTGATCCCGTAATTGTCCCGCAAACCGGAGTCGAAGATCTCTATACCAGGTTTGGTAGGCATATTCACCGTAGGGGTGATGTAGGGAAAGGAGGCCGTCATCCGCAGTATGCTGAGGTAGCGCACATTCAGCGGATCGTTTTGCTCAAAGAGATGCAGGTATTCTACATTTTCCTTGCGGAAAACGCTATCCATTTCCGCAGAAGTAAAAAAGGCCATAGGCTGACTGCTGATGAGCATGCGCCTGCTGTCATTGAGCACCGAGGGGGTAAAGATCATGCGTGGTAGTAGGCCCTTTTTAACCGGTTCTACGTATTCCTTTAATTTTATATCCAGCAACCCACGGGTGTTTTCATTCAGGAAGTTCTCAAAAATATAGCCCCGGTCTTTCCAGTATTTTTCCCCCTCGTATTCAAAGCGCTTGGTGCGGATAAGCATATCATTTACCGCCATAGTGAACATCACGGGATTCAGCAGGTCTTTGGCCATGTCGTAGCGGTATTCGGGATCGTAGGGGTTGATGGTATCACTCACCAAAGCCCGTCGCTTCAGCTCACGGAAATAGGCCGAACCGATCATGCCTCCCGAAGAGCCCGTGATCATCAAAGTATGATCAAATAGTTCACCCCCAGTGAGGCTGTCCAGGTGTTGCAAGGCCGTGAAAGACCAGGTGGCTGCCCGGCTGCCACCCCCGCTGTTGGCAATGAAGATGGCTTTGGGTTTTTCTCCGCCGTTGCGGTTACTTGCCAGCCAGGTATTCATGGTCTTTTCAGTTTCCCGCAGGTTATTTTTTACCCGCTCCTTATAATCATCCCCCACATTCTCCGGGTAAGGGGCAAGTATATTGTAATTCAGTCCGTAGGCCCGGTTCTGGTAGTAAAAGGTGTCGTACTTGGAGATAAAATGAATGGAAAGCAGCAGGCCGAAGAGGATGACCACTGTCCAGCCCCGCAACCAGGAACGCAGGGCAGAAGTGATCATCAGGAACATGGTCAGTAATAAAAAAACTGTGGCACCGGCGGGGATGATGAAGATCTGGGTTTCCCGGAAATATCCCAGCACGATAATGGAAGCGATCACCGCCAGTTGAAAGATGGAAGCGTTGATGTGGTTCTGCCGGAATACCTGGGTGAGCATGGAGGCGTCATAATGGGAAAAACGCCGGGTGTAGCGCAGGCGAAAACGGGAACCGATATAACTGTCTACCCTCCAGGTTTTATAGTGTCCCTTATCGTTGAACCATTCCCGGCTTTTGCGCTGAAAGAGCAGATAGGCCGGTTCATCCCCCTTGGTATCCGAGCCTACCAGTTTGCTTAGTTCCTTTCCGAAAAGTTTCTCCAGGTCCTTATTGGTAGCCATGAAATAGCTAAGCGAGAGCACAATAAATACCCCATAACCCACAAAAAAGCCCAGGAGACGATAGATGATCTCCAGAGTGGTAAAATGTTCATAGTGGTTGAGAAAGCGGAATACCTGTATGGAGTAACAGATCAGGAACATAAAGGGGAAGAGGGAATTATTGACCGTGTATTTGAGAAAGGGTTTCAACATGGTAGCCAGAAAGGGAAACCGGAAGCCGTTCATGATATAACTTGAAATATTAAAGGCCATCACAAATCCACCGAAGGAGAGCCCTACGATAAAGTAGCTCCAGAAATTCAGTTTACCCAGGTATTCAGGAGCGAGAAAGAGGTAGGGCACCCCGTACTTCACTCCGAGTTTCTGAAAGATTGCGAGAAACAAAAGCAACCAGTAGATGATCAGGGACTGGTTCTTCTTCAGATGAACTATGAAAAGCTGGATGGGAAAGAAGTAAAATACTTTTTGCCAGAGCGGGTAACCCTTACTGATCGTTTGTGCTTTGCTCATTCAGAATTGGCTAATACATATTCCAGCACCCTTTTGTTCAGCTCGAAGGGAGCCAGTTCATCCAAGCCCAGGTACTTTACAGCAGACTCCAGTACCTGCTCTTCTGTTGCATCAGGCTTTCCTGCATTGGGCATTAATGCGGCTTTGGGGATCAGGCCGATGAGCTCAGAACCGGTGACCTTTACACCGTACTCTTGCGCCAGTTGGCTGGTAGTGTCAAATACCTGAAATAAGGAGGTGGTCCTAAAATCGGTCAGGTTGACAGAGACCTGGGCTTTGTCGAAATCGGCGATGTACCATCCAATGGCCTTTACTTTCTTCAATTTTCCCGGCTTGTAGATGATCTTGTTGTCCTCCCTGGCGATGGGCCGGCCCAGTTCCCGCAGGTCGAAGGCAATTTCCTTTGCAATGGCTGCATCCGTAGTGTTGAGATTAATATTGTATGCGATCAGGAAATTGCGTACCCCCGTGACCATGCCACCGCTTGCAGGGTTGAATTGCTCCCCGAAATCGGCCTTCCACCGCCCGGTTTGCAGGCGGTTTTCCAGTCCTTCGTATTCCCCCCTGCGATGATTGCCCAGGTTTTTCCTTTCCGCTACCCTGGCTGAATCTTCGTATAAAAAAACGGGCATATTAAAATCTTTACTGCATTTTTCAGCGAATTCCCTCACCAGTACCTGTAATTCAGCACTGCTAATCCCGCTGATAGGGATAAAAGGACATACGTCACAGGCACCTATACGGGGATGTTCCCCCCGGTGTTTTCGCATATCAACGGTTTCCGCGGCCACTTGGATGGCCTTATATGCCGCCAGAATTACTGCTTCGGCAGGTCCGGCGAAGGTATATACTGTGCGGTGGGCTGAAAAGTTACTGTCGGTATGCAACAGCCTTACCCCGCTTTCCCCGGCAATGGCCTGCCCAATGGTTTGTATGGTCTTCGCATTCCTGCCCTCACTGAAGTTAGGCACGCATTCGATCAATGTTGCCATAGTTCGCATTTGGCCTGTATAAAATCACTTGCCAGGTAGGCAAGCAGTTTGCCGCATTGCTCCTCGGAGCCTTCCATCAAGTCGGGGGCGGCTTCCGGCAAATGCAGGTAACAGGCATGCTTCTCCCGCCCGCAGCGCAGCAGGTATCGGCGCGCCGTTTCCACCGTAATGCCTGAAGGGGTCTGGGCGGAAGCAGGTAAGTTTTGAATGGCATCCAGGTCCAGCTCCACCCCGAAGTGAGCTGTATTTACCACCCCAAGGGCTTCTTCCAGGTCGTTTTTAAAGGATGATGTGCCGCTTAGCCAGTCATCGTACCAGCGGTGGAAGACCCCGGCCTGTTCCAGCCGCTCGATCAGGGTTTCACTGTTGTAAATTCTATGCAAGCCGATCACGGCGTATTGCTGCAGGTATTTTTCCTTGAAAGCATAAGAGAATCCATTGCCGGAATGCCGGCCTTCGAGTTCCCGGAAATCCGCATGGGGGTCCAGGTTCAGGCAGTTCAGCGGGTGTTTCATTGCCTTGCTGCTCCCTTTCAATAAACCGTAAGCATTGTTGTGTCCGCCACCAATCACAATAGGTGTTTTTTTTGCAGCCACTATTTTCTCGATCAGCCCGGCAAGTTGCTCGTCTAGCACAGTAAGCTTCTCCCGCAGTTTTTCAACTGACATGTTGGGGGCAGCCGGTTCCGGTTTTAAGTTTCCCCAAAGCAGTACCTGATCCCCCTGCAGAAAGCGGTTGTGCTGCAGGTTGACGAATTTCTTCAGGAAGGGAAGGCAGGCAGAGCCTGCGCCTCCGCGGCCGTGGTTGGCGCGTGGACCCATATCTTCTTCTACCGTTAGCAGCACGAAAGGGGCGGGGCAAGCTGAAAGATCATGCCCGTAATCCGCTCCCGGGTATATTTTTTCCCCGATTTTACTTTCTCCCTCCCTGCGGCTGAGCCATTGCTCCACATCTGTTTTTTCTATTAGCTGGATTTCCATATCAGAACACCTTTCCGTTGATGATCACCTGATCGATGAGGTTGTGCCCGAAACTATAAGGCAAATAGGCCAGGGAAGGAACCTCCTTGCTAATGATGAGGTTGGCTTTTTTACCCTTTTGAATGCTGCCTACCTCATTTTGAAGTTCCAGGGCATAAGCGCCATTGAGAGTGGCTGCGTTAAGGGCTTCTTCCGGGCTCATCTTCAATTTAATGCACGCCAGGGCCATGACAAAATTCATGTTGCCGGAAGGAGTGGAGCCGGGATTGTAATCAGAGGCCAGGGCTACCGCCGCACCTTTGTCGATCAGTTTGCGTGCCGGCTGGTAGGGGTCGCTTAAGAAGAAGGGGGCGGAAGGAAGTAAGGTGGCTATGGTACCGGACTTGGCCAACAGCTCAGCTTCCTCATCATTGACCACCTCCAGATGATCTACGGATAA
>CAZBIF010000114.1:0-1965 GCA_964492055.1 uncultured Flavobacteriales bacterium | reverse complement strand
TCATGTCTCAAACAGGTTTCTATGCCCCCCATGGAGTTGAACTGATTGGTATGCACCTTGGCTTTCAGGCCATGTTTTGCCCCAGCTTCAATGATCTGCTCGGTTTCCCCGGCGGAGAAGGCCACTTTTTCACAAAAAGCATCGATGTAGTCAGCCAGACCCTCTTCGGCAATGCGGGGCAGCATTTCCTCCCTGATCAATTGGATGTAGGCTTCATGATCTTGCTTGAATTCAAGCGGATAGGCATGCGCCCCCAGGAAGGTCGCTTTGATGGGGATGGGACTGTTCTCTTTCAATCGCCGGATCACCCGCAGCATCTTCAGTTCAGAGGCAGTATCCAGGCCGTAGCCGCTTTTGATCTCTATAGCGCCAGTTCCCATGCGAATAACCGTTTGCAATCGTTCCCGGGCCGAGCGATACAATTCTTCTTCCGGCGTTTGCCGCAGCTTTTTGGCCGAGTTGAGGATCCCCCCACCGGCACGGGCAATATCCTCGTACGACTTTCCCTGTATGCGCATGACAAATTCCTCTTCCCGGCTGCTGGCAAAAACCAGGTGGGTGTGGGAGTCTATATAAGCGGGCATTACCAGCTTGCCACTCGCATCAGTGGTTTCGCCATTGGGATCCGGGCAAGTGTCCATGGATCCAAAATCTTTGATCATTCCCTCCTCTATGCTCAGCCAGGCATTTTTCAAAGAGGGGAGTTGCCCCAGTTGCTTTCCCCGCAGCAGCTGGTCCCTTTCCCGGACTTGCAATAAAGATTTGATGTTTTTTATGAGCATGTTGCAGATTGAGAGCCAAACTTACGAAAGACTGAATTGCTTTAAGGGGAATTTGTTTAGTACAAAAATCCAAAGTGCCAGAGGGGGATTTGATTTTTAAAGGGAACTTCCAGCTTATCCAGGGCAAAAGTGATATGCTTCTGTTCTTTATAATCAGCCACCGTCTTGTTTATCCCCCCGATTTGAAATAATTGATCTTTCCATTGAAAGTCTCCTTTTTTGGGAATATTAAGCTGAAATTGTACGCTTAGTTGCGATAAAAAGAACGTTTCCCTTACATTGCCGGTATCTACCTGCTGACTGTTACTGAGGCAATAACTCAAATTGGGATTGTTTAAATAGATCTTTTCAGGTTTTGAAAGGCCTTGTATGCCTTTAGGGGAAGCCGGAACTAAATGGATCAAGCCTGCTCTTTCCATATAACTGAGGTATTCAAGCAAAAGGTTTCGGGAAATACTGGTTTTTTCTGCAATCTTGCTCAGGTTGGGTTTAAAAGGCACGCTTTCCGCAATTATCTGTAGCAATTTTTTGAGTTTGCCAATGGTACTTGCCCGTAAATCCAGGTATTGCAGCAGGTCTACTTCCAGGATCGCATTGATTACGTTTAATAATTTTTGTTCAAATGCACCTTCCTTATAGAAGGGATAATATCCTTTTTGCAAGTAATTATTAAAATGAAAATAAGGCTTGTCAATTTCATCTATTAGCTCACCCTTGCAGATTTTTTCCAGGTCTACCTTGGCAAAATCCTGATTCAATTCATAGTTCAGGTATTCCCTGAATGATAATCCATGTAGCATATAAGTGGCGGCCCTTCTGCTTAGGTCACCATACCCCTTCAATATATCCAGGATAGAACTGCCGGTGAAAACCAATTGCATTTGAGAAATGCTATCATAAATGTGTTTTATTTCCCCGGACCAATTTTCGTATTTGTGTATTTCATCTACAAACAAACGCTTCCCACCGTTCTGATAATGTTGCAGGGCTACCTCATGCAACGTCAATCCGTCGAGATAAAGACTGTCAGCTGAAAAATACAGCTACTTTTCTGCTTCCGTGCTCATTTTTATTTTTTGGAGCAGGAGGGTGGTTTTACCTACTCCTCTCTGTTCGGTGATAGCGATCAAGCGATTATCCCAGTCGATCTCCTTCATCAGGTAGCGTTGAAATTTTAAGTTGA
>CAZBIF010000113.1:5265-8138 GCA_964492055.1 uncultured Flavobacteriales bacterium | reverse complement strand
GCCCCGTGGTTTTGACGAAATACTTTCACCTCAGGGGAAAAACCTGGCTAAAAGTACCGTGCAAAAAATCCTGCTGGCCAGGGCCATCGCCCACAAGCCTAAAATTATATTAATTGAGAATGTACTGGATAACATTGATCCCAAAGACCGGCTTGACATTCTTAAATACCTCAATAAGAAGGAAAATAACTGGACCCTGGTAATCGCTACCTCAGACCTAAAAGTAATGGAGATTGCAGACCGCATTTTTTTGCTGGAAAAAGGCCATCTCAGGGAAATGAATATTGACACCATTAAAGAACATCTGTAATGCTCAATATCAGTTCAAATAGCATAGGGCAGTCTATAGAAAAAAGCCGTTTTCGCTCCCTCTCGCGCATTGCGGAAATGGAGTCGGGAAGGGTATTTCTAAAACTGATCACTTTTTTCTTTATTCTCGGTTTTGTAATGCTATTTCTACCCTGGACCCAGAATATTTCAGCCGATGGGAATGTGACTACCCTCACCCCCGACCAGCGTCCGCAAACTATTCCATCGGTAATCCCGGGCCGGATTGAAAAGTGGTTTGTCCGGGAAGGTGAATTTGTCAACCGGGGCGACACCATCGTGCATATTTCCGAGATCAAAGATGATTACTTCGATCCGCAGCTGCTGGAACGAACTGCTGATCAGGTAACCGCTAAAGAATCAGCCGTGGTGTCCTACAAGGAAAAAGCGGAAGCGCTGGATAAACAAATCGGCGCCTTAGGAAGGACCATGCAATTAAAACTTCAGCAGAGTCAGAATAAACTGCAACAGGCCAGATTAAAAGTGATCAGTGACAGTACCGACTTCCAGGCGGCAAAGATCAATTATCAGATCGCGGTGGACCAGCACGAACGAATGGAAGAACTTTTTGAACAGGGATTAAAATCCAAGACCGACCTGGAAAACCGGAAAAACAAAATGCAGGAGGCCCAGGCCAAAATGATCGCAGCGGAGAACGATTTTCTAGCCAGCAAGAATGAACTGATCAATGCCCGCGTGGAATTGTCTTCTGTAGAAGCCCAGTACCAGGATAAAATGCAAAAAGCAGAATCGGATAAATTCAGCGCTTTATCCAACATGTACGATGCTGAAGGTACGGTCAACAAACTAAGGAACCAATATGCGAATTACAGCAGGCGTACCAGTCTGCACTACATTACCTCTCCCATTGATGGTTACATAACCAAAGCTTTGCAGGTGGGGATCGGAGAAACGTTTCATGAAGGGGCACAGATAGTAAGTATCATGCCTGAGAATTATTCCCTGGCGGTGGAAATGTATGTAAAGCCGATAGATATGCCCCTGATCGACATTGGTCAGGATGTGCGGATACAATTCGATGGCTGGCCTGCCATCGTCTTTTCCGGCTGGCCCAACACTTCCTACGGTACTTATGGAGGAGAAGTATTTGCCATTGACCGGTTTATCAGTGCCAATGGTAAATTCCGCATCATGGTCGCCCCCGATCCGGAGGACCACCCCTGGCCGGAGGCCTTGCGGGTAGGTGGGGGAACCCGTAATATGCTGCTGTTGAAAACAGTACCGGTATGGTATGAACTGTGGCGACAGATCAATGGCTTTCCCCCGGATTTTTACGCTGAAGAGAACATTCCCACAAGCACTTCCACACCTGCCCCTTCAAAACCAAAAGATAAATAAGGCATGAGCGGCCGGCTTTTTATATGCTCCTGCTTCCTTTTCTGTGCTTCTTATGCGCAGCAATCTACGGTGGTGCTGGAGTATGATGATTTCATGCAAAGGGTGAAAGAACACCACCCGCTCTCACAGCGGGCGGAGCTTCAAACTGAACTGGGTAAAGCCATTTTGCAGGCCAGCCGCGGTAAGTTTGACCCAAAGGCGTACGGAGATATAGTACAGAAATACTTTGATGACAAGCAATATTACAGCCTCACCGAAGGGGGCTTGAAAATTCCCACCTGGTTTGGTATTGAGCTGGCAGCCGGTTATGAAAACAATGAGGGGGAATACCTGAACGATCAGAACACCGTACCTTCTGCCGGGCTGTGGTTTGGGGGTATATCCGTTCCCATCGGGCAGGATCTTTTTATCGATAAACGGCGTCTGGACCTGCGAAAGGCGCAATGGACGGTAAGGATCTCCGAGGCAGAACGGCAGCAGTTCCTCAACGAGCTTTTGCTGAAAGCCGGGGAAGCCTACTGGCAATGGTTCAATGATTACCATACCTACCTGCTTTATCAGGAAGCGATCGCCCTGGCGAATGAACGTTTTGAAGCTACCCGTCAAGGGGCATTTCTGGGCGATCTGCCTTTTATTGATACTACGGAAGCCAATATACAGGTACAAAACCGCAGCATCATGGCCCAGGAAGCCGAAATCGCTTACCTGAACAGTAAAAACTGGCTTTCCACCTACCTGTGGGAGGAAGGGGTTGTGCCTTTGGAACTTGCTGATTCCACCATTCCCCTGCCGCTGGATTCAGGTATATTGACCGAAGCTAATCCTACGCTGATCCTTAAATTGGATTCCCTGCTGAGCTCACATCCGGAACTGGAAATGAAGCGGTTTAAGCTGGAGCAACTTTCCATAGAAGAACGCTGGCGGAAGGAACAACTTAAGCCCTCCCTGGATTTGGAATACAAGCCCCTGCTTGAACCCATGGAAGATACTGAGTTTGGCTCCAACTACAGCGTCAACAATTATACCTGGGGACTGGAATTTCGCTTTCCCATTTTGTTGCGGGGAGCCAGAGGCGAACTCAACCGGGTACAAGCCCTGCAAGCCGGAAACTATATGGAACTGGCCAATAAAGAACTTCAATTGAGAAATAAAATACTAAATGAAATCAACAAATGGCAACTCAGCAC
>CAZBIF010000113.1:0-5255 GCA_964492055.1 uncultured Flavobacteriales bacterium | reverse complement strand
CAGGCGCGGAACTACCTTCAATTGAACCGGGATTACTTAAGGTTGCTTGAAGGGGAACGGGAATTGTTCCGCATTGGGGAGTCCTCCTTATTTATGGTGAACAGCCGGGAAATGGGTTACATTAACAGTCGCGCCAAAACCATTGAAGCCTTCGTAAAAAACCGCATGGCCCGCCTGCAAACTTATAAGAGCGGTGGGTTGTTATATAGGTTAAACGAATATTAACCAAGCTGAACTAGTGTTATGTTTATTGAATCTTTTTATCTGGCAGGCATCAAGCTGAACAATAAAACTTCCAATAAGGATGGCAGGTCTAAAGCCGATTGCAGCGGTTTATGGGATAAGTTTCAGACGGAAAAATGCCTGGATTCCATCCATAATCGCATTAATGATAATATTTATGCGGTGTATTATGATTACGAAGGCGATTTTATGGATCCCTTCTCTTATTTTATTGGCTGTAAGGTGGCCAGTCCCGAAGATACACCGGACGATATGCACACCCTGATCATTCCCGCCGGGGAATACGAAAAACACGAAGCCCGGGGAAAACTACCGGAATGCATTGCCAGAAGCTGGACCACTATCTGGGACAGTGCGATCAAACGCGCCTACCGGCCGGATTTTGAAGTATATGGGGAAAACAGCCAGGACTGGAATGATGCCCTGGTAGATATTTACATCTCAGTAGATTAAAAGATAGCACTCAGCCACTCCCAAACTTCATCCAAGATCTCAACTATCAGCCAGATCAGCAATCCGAGAATGATCACCAGGGCAATTATTGCAGGAATTAGCACCTTCCAGATGCTTCCCTGGTACTTCCCTTCCTGATAATGCCTTTCCATCAGGCGGTAATTCCGTTGATTGGCTTTGAAGAAAACGTCAAAAATATCCCCGATGATGGGGATCCCTCCAATAATGGTATCAATTAAAACATTCAATAGCATACGCCCCACCAGGTAGCCGCTGGCACCATGCTGTACCATGGCCACCACCAGTCCGCTGGAAAAGAAAAAGGTGATCAATTCACCTCCGTAAGGTACCAAGCCGATAATGGAATCCCAGCCAAAGCGAATGCCGGTTCCGGGGATAGTGAACTTGGAATCGAGCAGGCGGGCATACTTTCGAATGTGCTTAAGCTGATGTGGAGCTGAAGCAGTGGGTGTAGGTTCGGTTTTCATGTGCTGTTTTCTGTATCCCTAAACAGCCGAAAGGGAAAAACGTTGTCCGCTAGCTGAAGCCCTTGAAGTGGATATCCATTTTCTATAAAAATTATTGCCCCCCTCCTTCCACAAATTTTGACTACCATCAACATTTAAGATTCTAATTTGTCTTGATTATACAGGCATTTGCACCAGTGGCATAATCTTGCATGCATAGCCATTAACTAAATAAGAACGATCATGAATAAGATGAACAAAGAGACCTTTCAAAAATTATCTGAGACCCACCAACCACATTGCGTAAGCATTTTTATACCTACCCATAGAGCACCGGAAGGGGGTGAAGCATACAAAAAAGATCAGTTGCATTTGAAAAACCAGCTTAAAGAAGCGGAAAAGCAATTGAAATTATTTGAAAATTCGGAAAGTGAAATTGAAACTTACCTGCAACCGATTAGAAACCTGCTAGATGATACCACCTTCTGGCAACACTTATCTGATGGCCTCGCTATTTTTTACGATGGCAAGGAAGTGAAACATTTCACTGTACCTGAAAAATTCGAGGAGTTTACTTATGTGAACAATCATTTTTATTTAAAACCGCTGGTCAACCTGATCAATGATGACCAGCGCTACAACCTGCTTACCCTGCACCTGAACCAGGTTCGTTTATTTGAAGTAAGCCGGCAGGACTTGTATGAAGTGGCCATTGCCGACAAGGCGCCCACTAAAATGACTGATACAGTAGGGGAAGATTACGAACCCAAGCACTTGCAGTTTCGCACCGGACAAGGAGAAGTGGCCGGCTCTGACGGTATTTTTCACGGGCATGGGGAAAGTAACCAGACCGTAAAAAAGGAAGAAGCCTTACGGTTTTTTCAACAATTGAGTAACGGCCTGGAAGAATTACTGAATAAGAAGAAGTTACCCCTGGTAGTTGCCTGTGTGGACTACTTGTTTCCCCTGTTTAAGGACGCTACCGATTACAATCACCTGGTAGATGAACACATCAGTGGGAACGTAGAGCATATGGACCTGAATGAATTGCAAAACCGGGCCTGGGAAATCATGAACCCACATTTGAACGGAAAACAAAAGGAATACCGGGAAAATTTTGAAGGTAATTTATCTAACAGAAGGGCTGCTTACGACCTGGAAGATGTGATCCCTGCCTCTGTTAGTGGCCGGACTGAGGCACTATTTATCAAGAAAGATGCGGAAGTATGGGGGAAATACATAGAGGAAAAGCACAAAGTGGAGATTCACGAAGTGCGGAATGTAAGGGATGCCGGTCTTTTAAATATGGCCGCCATCAGAACCATTAATCAGGGTGGGCGCGTATACCTGGTGGGCGAAGACGAGATGCCTGAAGATACCTGCCCCGCCAATGCCGTATTCAGGTACGAAATGAATTAAGAAAAACGCTTTTAGTTATCGGAAGAAGCCGGATCCATGCCGGCTTCTTTTTTTTGCTCCTTTACCAGCCGCTGCAAGTCAGCCACGGCATCGGTTTCGTCTACAATTTCATAGCCGAGAATGGTTTCCAGCACATCCTCCAGGGTGATCAGGCCGGTGATACTGCCGTACTGGTCTTCTACAATATAAAGATGCTGCCGTTTGCGGTAAGTTTGCTTGAAAAAGTCTGCCAGCAATACATCTTCCCGTACAAAGGAGACCTCCCTTTTGATACTTTCTACCTTCTCCTCCCCTTTGCCTTCAATAATATCCGATAAAATATCGCTTTTTAAAACCATGCCCACTACCTTCTCTTTTTCCTCATCGAAAATTGGGATGCGGGAAAATTGCTGAAAACGTTCTTCGTCTTTGATCTCGTTCAGGGTCTCTTCCTCATGTACCGTATACATCACATTTCGGGGGGTCATGATGTCCTGAATAGTGATACGGGGCAGGTTGAGTACATTTTCGATCACCTGCTTTTCGGAACTGTCCAGGATACCGTCCCTGGAAACGGCATCGGTCATTGCCAGAAGGTCTGCCCGGGTAAGTACACTTTTGTCTTTTTGCTTTTTCAATCCCTTGGTAATGCGCTGACTTAGCCATACCAGTGGGGCCAGTATCTTGATCATGAGTTTTAAAGTCACCACTGCCGTAGGGGCTAGGCGCTTCCAGTTGTTGGCCCCAATGGTTTTGGGGATGATCTCACTGAGAATGAGGATGGCCAGGGTCATTACGGTAGCTATGATGCCCTCGGCGGAGAGATGCATTCCCATAATCACAAGGTCATTATCGCTGAATATTTTAGTGGCCTGGGCCCCTACCCCAATCGCTCCCACGGTATGAGCGATGGTATTTAAGGTCAAAATAGCTGATAAGGGACGATCAATATCCGACTTGAAATAATTCAGGTCCCTGTAGAGCTTGGGTCGTGAACCTTCCTGTTTGCGGATGAAGGTGGGGGTGATGCTTAGGAGTACCGCTTCCAGCACGGAGCATAAAAAAGAGAAGGCGATACTGAGTACGAAAAAAAGTATGAGTAGTACCATATATGAATTAACAGTATAACCTATAATTTGATAAATAGTTGAATAATTAAATTTCTTGCCATTTTTGTAAAATAACTAATTAAATATGCGATACTTCCTTTTTTTCTGGACATTGATCTTTCTTAACCTTTCATTGCCAGCCCAATCAATTCAGCAACAGATTAAAGTACAAAGTAAGCAGTGGCCTGTTCCTGGATCAAACGATACTATTCTCATTACAGAATATACGTTTCCCGGGGATATTTTGACATTTAATTTGAATGATAGTTTATATGGTTTTGAATTAGGCGAACGAAAACCTAATGGATATTTATTCAGTAAAGGAGAGTTTGTACAATTCAATGCCAATACAGCTAAGGTATTATGGACTCAGCCTATTTCCTACAATTATGAAAGATTGCAACTGGCCAAAGAACATATATTTTATTATATGGCTCGGTCAAACAAGAGTTTACAACCCTTAACAGGCAAAAAAGGATACTGGATGCAATATGATCTGTTCTTTATAGATCCTAAGGAAAATATTGGCATAGGGTACCCAACTAAATACGATAAACCCACCTTCAACACCTTGTATGGTATAGATTTAAGCAATGGAGAAGTGGTATGGCAACGTACGGTTTATCGCTCCGTAGGCATCAATGATATAAGAATCCAAAACGACTCCACATTGATTATTGCGGCGGGAGGTCTCTATGAGGTAAACATCAAAACTGGGAGAGGATGGGAGGTTGATTCAGAACTGGAATTAAATAACACTACCGATCCTTTATTAGGTGCTGCCGGGGCATTAGGCGGGATAGTTGGTGTGGTGATCTACCATTCTCTTTCGGCCAACAACCCTTCTGAAGAATACAGGCCTTCAAACCAAAAAGAGGCATCTTCTCTATACTTGGGAAATGATCTGATTTATTACTTATCAGACCAGGAACTATTGAAAGTCAATGATAAGGGTACAGTAATCTGGCGAACTAGCCTACCTGTTAAACATCTTCGTACAGCTATAGTGGAAGTTTTAGAAAACCGAATTTTTGTTATTAATAAAGCTTTATACATTCAAAACCGTAAGGAAATCCATAAGGGCAGTCCTTACCTGTATGTACTCAGTGCAGCTAATGGAGAAATCATCCACTACCAGGATTTGAAAAAGTATACTTCCGACCATGTCGCAGACATACAAAAAACAGATCAAAACCTCTCTATTTTAATGAATAATGGAATGTATTCCTGGAATACCACATCCGATACACTAATTAGTCATGTACCAGACATGGGACAGGTTCGCAAGACTTTTTCCAGGTACCTTGATTCCATACACTTTGTGGTCAACGATAGTCAGAAGATTATGCAAAAAGTGCATGAAAAATCCAACCATGACATTGCGATTGAAGCCTCAAATAATTCACTTTTATTATTCAATAACCATTATAAGCTTATTCATTCATACGATGAAGAGATTTTTACTTTACGTCTTTCCACTCCCCGCTATTTAATTTACAGCTCGAATGAGCAAACAATCGTGACCTCCCTGCAACGTCACGTTTTATTAAGCTTTCCTAAAACTGAAGATATTCAGTACAACAAC
>CAZBIF010000112.1:6621-8506 GCA_964492055.1 uncultured Flavobacteriales bacterium | reverse complement strand
ACTATGAAGATCGAAGAGGAGATCAAGCAGGCTAAATTCAAACACGAATATCAAAAATTACTGATTAATCAGCTATTCACCGGAAAGTGGGTATCTGATCTCATCAGTAAGCATCTCAAACCTTTTCAACTTACTTCTCAGCAATACAATGTGTTGCGAATCCTGCGAGGGCAGCAATCTGATTCCATTTCGGTGAACAACATCAGTGACCGTATGATCGACAAAATGTCCAATGTGTCCCGGCTGATCGACAAACTGGAGCAAAAGAACCTGGTAGTACGGGAGACCAATCTACAGGATCGCCGGCAAATGGATATAGCAATTACCAAAAAAGGGCTGGAGTTACTGAAAGAGATAGATGAGCGGGAAGAAAGAATGTGGCAGCATTTCAATAAGCTGAATGAAAAGGAAGCGAAACAATTAAATGAGCTTTTGGATAAGTTGAGAGGATGATGGATATACAGGAAATTATTGAGAAGAGATGGAGCCCCCGTGCTTTTGCCGATAAAATGCCCGAGCGGGGTTTGCTAAAAGAGTTGTTACAAAAGGCAGGAACCGCACCGAGTTGCTTTAATGAACAGCCCTGGAGATACATCATCGGATTTAAAGGGGAGGAGGGATACGATAAAATACTGAATTGTCTGAAAGAAGGCAATCAGCAATGGGCGAAAACCTCTCCGGTCCTGATCCTGGCTTTTACTAAGGATTACTTTGACCACAACGGAAAACCCAATCAACATGCCCGGCATGATCTGGGAGCGGTGGCCGCTTACTTTACCCTACTCGCCACTGCTGAAAATTTATATGTGCACCAGATGGCCGGCATAGATAAGGAAGCCATCCAATCGAACTATAATCCTCCTGAAGGAATTTCTCCCCATACCGCTATAGCAATAGGTTATTTGGGTGATGCCGCTATATTGCCAGAAAAACTGAGGGAAAAAGAATCAGCGAAAAAAGTACGCCAACCGTTGAGTGATTGGGTCTTCATGGAAACATTCGGCAAGCCCTGGGAAGGGTGATCTAGTGGCCGGTTTTAGCCGGCTTTTTCTTTTTGTCGGGCATGGTACCAAACACATAATCCCATAAGGGGGAAGATACCCCAAAGGCTTTTTCATCATCCACATAATGATGAATGCTGTGATTGATCCACAATTGCTTAAAGAAGTTCTTCGGGGGCTTGAAGGCATGAACTATATAATGCACGCACAAGTACGCTGCATACCCAAAAAGGAAACCGCCGGTAAAGGCAAATCCATTCTCTCCTAAGAGGAGATAGAATATACCGAAGATGAGACTGGCAAGCAAGACGCTAATGAGCGGTGGCATTACCAGGATTTTTTTATCTTTAGGGTATTTATGGTGAACTCCATGGATAGCGTAAGGTACTTTTCCCTCTTCATATACGCCGGGTAAATGGTATAAATAGCGGTGCATTAAATACTCCACCAGGGTAAATGCCAGGGCACCGGTCAAAAAGAAAGAGATCAGGTTAACCGGGGATTTATGAAAAGTGAAATAAGCATATATGGTTAGGGTGGTGCCTGCGGTAAAAAATATAATGAGGGGAACCGATATATGGGTTTTGCTCAATACCTGCAAGACCGGATTATCGAACACCGGGCTTCGGCTTGAGTAGTTACAAAATTATCTGGCTTTTTAGACATGGGAAAATCTGGTTCAGTTTGAATAATTTACAAAAATACAACACCCATAACAGTTAAGATGTTAATGGGTTTATATTTTCATTAACAAAGGATGATTAAATTTGTTAACTAAATAATTCCCTTCATGGCAACAGAGCAACTGGCATTTGAGATAGGACGTACATCAAACTCCCGATTAAACAAGGTAAATTTTAAAGAGCTGGTATTTGGCCGTGAAT
>CAZBIF010000112.1:4003-6611 GCA_964492055.1 uncultured Flavobacteriales bacterium | reverse complement strand
TGATCACATGCTGATTGCGGAATTTGCTGATGGCAAATGGCATCGAGGCCGGATCATTCCATTTGATCAACTCACCTTTTCCCCGGCTTCCAGCGTTTTTCATTACGGGCAGGCAATTTTTGAAGGGCTGAAGGCCCATCAGCTGTCCAATGGCAAAATCATTTTGTTCCGCCCCCAGATGAATTTCAACCGTTTCAATAATTCAGCCTTGCGCATGTGCATGCCTGAGGTACCTGAAAGTTTATTTATGGACGGCATCAAGAAACTGGTGCAGGTAGACCGGGAGTGGGTGCCGAAAGGTGACAACGGGGAATCACTTTACATCCGGCCTTTTATGGTAGGCGATGATGCGTTTCTGGGCGTTAAACCCAGTACTACCTATAAATTTATGATCATCACTTCCCCCACCGCCAATTATTACCGGGGAGCTGTTTCTGTAAAAGTGGAGAATCATTATACCCGTGCCTGTCAGGGGGGAATTGGCTATGCCAAGGCAGCGGCCAACTACGCTGCTTCCTTACTACCGGCGCGCAAGGCGCAGATGGCTGGCTACGATCAGTTGATCTGGACGGATGCCAAAGAACATAAATACATCGAAGAATCGGGCACCATGAACATCATGTTTATTATCGGTGATAAACTGATTACACCTACGCTGCAATCCCAAACTATTTTACCGGGCATTACCCGGGATAGCATTCTCACTCTCGCAAGGGAATGGAAAATGACGGTGGAAGAGAGGCGGGTTTCAGTAGAGGAAATTAAAGAAGCAATCAAACAAGGCAATCTCAAAGAAGCTTTTGGGGTTGGTACTGCAGCCACGGTGGCTCCTATCAAGCGTATAGGCTTCCCGGAAGGCGATTTTCATCTCACCGACCATCAATCCTGGGAATTTGCCAATAAAGTGAAAAACTACCTTGAAAGGTTGAAGCGAGGGGAGGAAAAGGATATCTTCAACTGGACGGTGCCTATTCTCTAAAGGTGGTTCTTGGGATAATCGTAATAAAACGTATTGCCCAGTCCCGAACCTACCGCATTCCAGTCGTCCACTTCAAATTCAATGCCCACCACTCCACAAGTAGGTAAATTGCCAATGGATTCATTTCCCAATTGCTCGGCCAGGTAGGTAAAGGTAGGGTTGTGCCCAAAAATAGCCACAGTTTCCCATTTGTTATCAAACGTATTGATCATGCTGATCATGCCACTGACCGCTGCCCCATAGATCGCCCGGTCAACTTTGATCTCTTTTTCAGGATAGCCCATTTTTCCCGCTATGATCTTGCAGGTAGTATGGGCACGATTGGCCGGGCTGCTGATTAGCTGGTCAAATTGATAACGCTCTGCAAGGACCTCCCCCATTTTTGGGGCATCCTGCTCACCTCGGTCGTTCAGCGGCCGGTCAATGTCCTTTAATTCCGGCTGGTCCCAGCTGCTCTTGGCATGTCGGATAATAAAAAGCTTCTTCATTAGCCTATTTTAGGATCAAAACTTTCTTTTTCAATCTTATTCATAAAGACCGGTAGTATAAAATATTCCAGAAAACTTGAATTGGTCTTGAATACGTGCTTGGCAAATGTGCGCAGGCTGGAAGTGAGGCTGATCGCATAAATGTCGTTCATCTTTGGCAGCACTGCCCTCAACTCTACCAGTTTGGCCTCCAGGAAATCTTCCTTTTCCTGTTCCCCTTCCGGCAGCATAGCCATAATCTCATCAAAATAACTTTCAAAGTTCTTATCTACCTCTTTGTAGTAGTTATGCAAAATAGGATCGGAAGTATAGGTGCGAAGATGTGCTAATTTAATGGATTCCGCTTTTTCATTTTTGGAAACCTCCCCATCCGCGCTAAGGGCTGCGAGTATTGCCACTACAGCCGGTGCTCTCAATAGGATTTCCCGGTCATCGGGGTTTAATTTGTCAATTTCTTTTGCCATAATTCAAATATTCCTGAACAAAAGTACAGATTGAAATAGTTATAAAGGCAATTAACAACAAAGATGAAACAAAAACACATCGACTTTAGTTTTAGCCGTAGCGGGGGCAAAGGGGGGCAGCACGTAAATAAAACCGAAACCAAAGTGGTAGGAAGGCTAAAAATAGTGGCAGGAGAGTTATTTACGGAGGAGGAAAGTAGTCGCTTATTGAAGCGCTTGCAAAATAAAATAAACCAGGAAGGGGAGCTGGTACTGACAGATGAATCCGGCGGGAGCCAGCATCAGAACCGCAGCAATTTACTGGCGAAGTTCCAGGAAACCATTAGCCAGGCCTTGAAAAAAAAGAAGCGCCGGAAGCCAACCAAACCTACCAAAGCAGCTATTCGCAAACGACTTAAACAGAAAAAGCAACAGGCTGAGAAAAAACAGCGACGCAATCTGGATTTTAACCAGGAATAGCAAAGGCTTGCCACACCTTGTCATGCTGGGGTGGGGGAGCAGTTATCTTTATCTCCTCCGCACTCACCGGATGGATAAATTGTTGCCGGTAAGCGTGTAGGTGAATGGAACCGTCCTTATTGCTGCGGCTGAAACCGTATTTTAAATCACCTTTTATGGGACAGCCGATAGCGGATAATTGAACCCGTATCTGATGATGCCGACCGGTAGCCGGCTTT
>CAZBIF010000112.1:0-3928 GCA_964492055.1 uncultured Flavobacteriales bacterium | reverse complement strand
AGCCAATGTGTTGATAGCTTAAAATAGCCTCCTTAGCTTGTGTATGTTTGCTATGTACTGCTTCGGATTTATTTTTGGACTGGTTTCTTACCAAATAGTGCCTAAGCTCTGCATTTGCTGGTTTGGGCAGTTGTTGCACTACCGCCAAATAGGTTTTGCGTATCTCTTTTTCCTGGAACATTTTGTTTAATCTGACCAGGGCTTTGGAGGTTTTGGCAAACAGCACCAGTCCACTTGTTGGTCGGTCAATCCGGTGGGGAACCCCCAGAAAAGCTTCTCCCGGTTTGTTGTATTTTCTCACTAGGTAGACTTTTACAAGGTCCATTAAAGGGGTATCGCCGGTTTTGTCACCTTGCACAAGCAATCCGGCGGGCTTATTTACCGCAATCAAGTGATTATCTTCATATAAAACTGACCAGCTTGCAGACGGCACTATTCCTCGATTTTCTTCGGCTTCATGGTGGTGCGAAAGGTGGGGGTGCTTTCGTTTGCATCAGCGCTTAGGGTGATATCAATCTGCTTATTGGGAATGAAATCGTTTTTTCCCGGTAAGCTTATATTCTCCCTGAAATCTTCGTAGCCATAAGTATCCACTATTTCTAGGCGGTATTCTCCAGGTGCAAGGATCGCGTGGTATTTGCCGGTTTTATGGTTCATCAGGTAGGAGCCGTATAATTTGCCTGATTTATTTTCAAATATCTCGATCAGCACAT
Source organism: uncultured Flavobacteriales bacterium (assembly GCA_964492055.1). GTDB lineage: Bacteria > Bacteroidota > Bacteroidia > Flavobacteriales_E > Vicingaceae > CAZBIF01. The sequence continues at coordinate 3,215 of CAZBIF010000112.1, read as the reverse complement.
CAGTTTCAATCATGGTGGAATCCGGGTTCATTACCATACCACTCAATAGGGTATATTCAGGACTGATATTGCTAAATATGAGCCGGTAAACATCCAGGTCTCCAAAACTGTCATCCCGCTTGGTAGCGATGTATGCATAGCGGCTGTTGGAGGCATAGCATATGCTCATATCATCATCCGGGGTATTGATTGGATAGCCCATATTTTCAGGTTCCTTCCAAGAACTGCTTTTATCATCCATAAAAGACATAAAAAGATCCAGTCCGCCCATGCCCGGATGGCCGTCTGAGCTGAAATAAAGCACACTTTCGTTACCTCTTAAAAAGGGGAATTTCTCATCCCCGGGGGTGTTGATCGGTGGTCCAAGGTTAAATGGCTCAGCCCATGCCCCGGTAGGCAGCCTTCTTACTACCCATATATCAAATCCGCCCATGCCCCCTTCCCGGTCGCTGGCGAAGTATAATTTTCTGCCATCATTGGTTAGTGCACCTCCGGTCTCTTTACTTTTCTGATTTACCTTCTCGCTGTCAAATTCCTGAGGAGGCATAAAAGAGCGTCGCCCTTTTTCAGCAATGTACAAATCGCTGAAATTATCTTCGCTATTTACGTGATAAAGCAGGTAATTGCCATTCTCCGACCGCCCTGCGGTCTCTTCATTGCCGTAAGTATTGGGACTTCCTACTGACCTGGCTCGGCTATAACTATTTCCCCTATGCCGGGAGGTGAAAATGTCAGCCGTTCTATAGCCACCGTAATCATATAAATTACCCACAACCCCTTCCCGGCGGCTACTGAAATATAGTGCGGATTCGTCAGCTTCCACGAATGGCAGATAATCGGGAGCCTCTGAATTGATTTCCTCTCCCAGATTTTCCAGCTTAACATCTACCGGGCTTGCCACCATTTCCTTTCCCCTAATACATTCATTGATCTTCTTTTGCAACTGTTTTTTCCCTTCCCCTGTAGAAGCTTCGCTCAGTAATTTCTCAAATACTTCCTGGGCTTCATTAAAAGCATAATTCATTTGATAAGCCACTCCTAATTCAAAAAGGGTACCTTCGGGTTTCTCCGGTTCGTTCTGCAATTGGGACAAAAGCCTCAGGCCTTCTGCCTTATCTATGTAGCTGTAATTATATGCTTTACCCAGCTTGTATTGGTATTCCATATTATCCGGATCCTCCTGCAATAGTTCTTTAAATTGCCTGACCGCTTCAGGATAGTTTTTAAACTCCAGCATCTTGTCTGCATTGGCAGCATTGATGGGATACTGTTCAATGTACTGCCCCTTAAGCAGGGGTGTAATCAATTGCAGGAGCAAGAGAAATGAAAATATTTTTTTGAAAGAGGTCAATTAATACTGTTCGTTTTCGTTGGGGAAATCGCCGGAACTTACATCCTTGATATAATCTTCCACAGATTCTTTAATGGAATTATAAAGGTCGTTGTACCGGCGGAGGAAACGGGGACTAAATTCCTTATTTATTCCCAGCATGTCGTGAATAACTAAAACCTGTCCGTCTACACCCCCTCCGGCACCGATCCCAATGATAGGTATGGTAACCTCCTTAGCTACTTTTTCAGCCAGTCTGGCAGGAACTTTTTCCAGTACGATCGAAAAGCATCCTGCTTCCTCAAGGGCCAGGGCATCTTCGATTAGCTTATTGGCCTCAGCTTCTTCTTTAGCTCGAACCACATAGGTCCCAAATTTATAGATGGACTGAGGTGTAAGCCCCAGGTGACCCATTACGGGAATGCCTGCGGAAAGAATTCGTTGAATGGATTCAATGATCTCTTGACCTCCTTCCATTTTCACTGCATGGGCCCCTGACTCCTTCATAATTCGTATGGAAGAGGAGAGGGCCTCTTTTGAATTACCCTGATAAGCCCCGAACGGAAGGTCAACTATTACCAGGCAGCGTTTAACCCCCCGGACCACGGAAGAAGCGTGGTAGATCATTTGATCCAGGGTAATGGGTAAGGTAGTTTCATGGCCGGCCATCACATTGCTGGCAGAATCCCCTACCAGGATAATATCGATCCCGGCGGCATCCACTATAGAGGCCATGGAATAATCGTAAGCAGTGAGCATGGAGATTTTGCGCCCTTTCTGCTTCATCTTTTGCAGGGTATGAGTGGTTACCCGTTTTACATTTTCTACTTTCCCGGTGGACATATTTCCTAGTTAAAACGTCCTGGCAAAACTACAAAGATGCACTAAATACTTAGTATGACAATTATCATTATCCAATCTCAACGCAATTTAAGAAGGTTAAAGTGATACAAGCAGGTATGAATGGAAACAATCCGACACTTTGGCCTGAACGGTATCTGAAATGGGGAGAATACGTAATTTCGCGCTTATGATTTACCGGACACTATTGCTTTCTTTCATAGCCACCCTGCTGATTGGGTGTGAGAATGAAATTGACCTGGCGGGGGAGTTTGAAGATACTACCGTGGTATATGGCCTGTTGAGTGCCAGCGAGGATACTAATTTTATCAGGGTACAAAAGGCTTTTCTGGAAGAAAATACCAACGCCTTGGAATTAGCAGAAAATCCCGATAATATTTATTACGATAATTTGACGGTCAAATTAAAGAACCAGCAAACAGGAAAGGAATTTGAGCTGGAATCCATTAAAAAGAAAAAAGAAGAAGGTGATTTTGCCAGTGCAGGTCACCGGGTCTATTTTACTACTGAAAAATTAAAGGTCAACGAACCTTATCAATTGCAGGTAATACAGGCTGATGGGAAACTTACTACTGCGACCACCACCATCCTCGAAACTGCAACAATTAAAAGGCCATCGATTAGTTCCAGTCAAACTGTAGGTTTGGTAAGACAAGTCACTTCAGGTCTGATCCCTGAAAATTATACACTCGAAATAAATCTTAGTGGTCAGATTGCTCAAGCAAAGGTAGTTTGTTATTTTCGATACATTGAAGAATTTCCCAATGCAGATGTAGAGCGGCTTATCTCAGTGCCGGTTACTACTTTATCTAATGAGCAATTATCCTTTGCGGAATTCGAACCAGAAGTTAATGCTGAACTTTTTTATAAAACTATTAATAATGAAGTCATTCGCTCCAACAACAAAAAAAGGATACCTGCGCAGGATAATTTTATTGTGGAGGTCACAGGGGTAGATCGCACCTATTCACAATATACTTTTGTTTACGGCCCTATTGATGGGATTACGCAGGTAAAACCGGAG
>CAZBIF010000111.1:6654-8531 GCA_964492055.1 uncultured Flavobacteriales bacterium | reverse complement strand
TTAATAATTCTCCTACTTATAGCAGGCCCTCTAGTCCTAGCATGAGCAGGCCATCTTCTCCTTCTATGTCAAGCCCCTCCCGATCCGCCAGACCATCCAGAAGATAAGTATGAAAAAAATATTCTTTTTTGTTTTAGTTGGTAGTAGCCTGTTGAGTCAAGCTCAGAATTTCAGTGATGCATTGCGCCTTTCCCGCAGTGGATATGCCGGAAATGCCAGATATACCGGCATGAGTGGAAGTTTTGGGGCACTAGGGGGCGATATAAGTGCTTTAAGTGATAACCCCGGTGGCATCGGTGTATATCGAAATTCTGAATTTACTTTCTCAACGGCCCTGAGCACTTTTAATACCGGTACTACGTTTCGGGACAATAGCAATAATGGCTCCTCTGTTAGATTAACCATCCCCAATATCGGTTTTGTCAGTACATACAAAGGCAATCCGGATGGATTCAAGAATTACTCTTTCGCTATTGCGCATAATCGAATGGCTAATTTTCATAAGAGCTATACGATCAAAGGAACTTCCAGGCAAGGTTCATCTTATCTGGATAGGTATGTAAATCAATTAAATCAGGATTTACCGGAATATGATGACCTCTACTTTTACAACACCCATTTTTTTGGCCCTGCCCAGGCCTACATAGTTTATGCGATAAACGAACATACTTTTCAGGATGGTACATTGGGTTATATTCGCGGATTTGAAGGGGAAGAAGCCATCGACCAAACAAAGGAGGTAGAAAGCTGGGGCCGGCAATCAGAAACCTTCTTTACTTTCGGTGGAAATTTTCAGGATAAACTATACATAGGAGCCTCATTGGGCATTCAGGAAAGTCAGTTTGAGCAAGAAATAAGATTCACAGAAACCTATCAATATACCGAATTGATCACCGATAGTATTCAGTTACTCGACTATAGTGAATTCACATATCTGGATGCTTCGGGCCTAGGGTTAAACCTGAAAGCCGGATTGATATACCGGGTAAACGATATGTTGCGTCTGGGTGCGGCTATCCATACTCCTACTTATTACAGGATCTACGAAACATTTTATGTGGATGCGGAAAGTAATTCCACAAACGCTGATCCGACTTTTGTAAGTACAGAAGGCCCGGTGAGTGAATACGAATACAAACTAAGAACACCCCTTCGCTTGCAAACAAGTCTGGCCTTGGTGGTTGCTAAAAATGCCCTTTTAAATGTTGACTATCAGTTTGCCGATTATGGCTCTTCCCGCTTCGATGATACACGTCATGATAGGTTTGACTACTCAGACGTAAATGAAGGGATTTCCCGGGTGCTGGAACCTGCCCACATGGTTAGGTTTGGTGGTGAATACAGACTGGATCCTTTTGCCATCCGGGCCGGGGTGCGGTATGATAGTAATCCTTATACCCATGACCTATTTCTAAATCCCACTGAAGATCGTTTTCAATTTAGTTTAGGAGGTGGATTCAGACAGAAGAACTACAATATCGACTTATCCTATATTAATACCAATCTGCAACAAGTAGACCCCATGTACGCAACCTCCGACGCCTCCGCAACCATTGATCACCGCGAGCATCTGGTCACCCTATCGGTAGGCTGGAAATGGTAGAAGGAAAATCAGAAATATGAAATCTGAAAGTGGAAATGGAGTTTTTCTTGTGAAGGTAAATCTTAATCCTATTTAAGAATTGATCTTTTTAGATAAGTAAACATCGTTCCATAGCTACATTGTTAAATTGACCCGTTTCCAAATCTTCACCGTTTTTTCTTTCGTAAATAGAGTTTCTGCCCTACCTCCGGTTGCTCTCCGGCATTCAGGCGGTTCTTTTTATAAAGTTTCTTCAATTTAACACCATGCTGCTGGGAGATATCCCACATGCTTT
>CAZBIF010000111.1:0-6644 GCA_964492055.1 uncultured Flavobacteriales bacterium | reverse complement strand
CACCAGTTTTAACTATGTGATAATCTTCCTGTGCCTTTCCTCGTTTGGGCTGCAGAAATAAAGGTCCTGCTTTGGGCAGTTCTTCCCCCTTTTCCAGATCATTGTACTTGTACAGCTGCCATAGCCCCATGTTAAACTCATCGGCTATTGCTTCGAGATCATCACTTTCCCTCAGTTCAATGTAACGAATATTGTTTGCATGCACAGCCACACGATGAGCACCACTGCGATTTTTACCTGCTGCAATCAGTTTACGCTCACTTTCATCATCCTTGCGCGGATCGCGTTTGGGAGCTTTTTCCCTATCGTATTGCGCCAGCCCATTCTTTTCAATGATATCGATCAGCAATTCCGGATAGCGGGGGTTGGTGGCATAGCCCGCCTTTTTGAGGCCGTGGGCCCAGCCTTTGTAATCGGTAAGTTTCAATTCGAACAAAGCGGCATAGCGACTGCGTTTTAAAAATTCGGAATGATCATGAAAAGATTCTAAGGGGTGCTTGTAACTGCGAAAACATTCGTCCCGGGCATCATCATCCTGTATAAAGGTTTTACCTTGCCAGTCGGAATGGCATTTGATGCCGAAATGATTATTGGCATAACGTGCCAGGGGACTGTTCCCATCCCCCGATTCCAGTATCCCTTGTGCAAGGGTGATACTGGCCGGCACTCCGCTGCGGTGCATCTCCTTAATGGCTTCATCTTTATACATTTCAATGTATTCCGATCGGCTGATACGCTTACTTGCCGGCTGGGCCAGTAGCAAACCAGTAAAACAGAGAAAGAAAAAGACCGAAAAGATCCGCATTATGAACAACTGTTGAAAAGTTTACTTTTCAAAGATAACAGCTTGTCTGGGGTACAATAAACAAGATTTCATAAAGATATTAACAGCTTATTTGTGAAATTATTATTTTGTTGAGGCATTCCCCTGCAATCCCCCGGTGTGAATAAGTAATAGTTTACTACCGGCTGCAAAGAAGTTCTTTCTCATCATATCAACTACTCCATAAAATAGTTTCGCAGTATATACACGATCCAATTCAAATCCATACATACCATAAAATTCCCGGCTAAACTTTTCTAGCTGCCGATTGCTCTTACCATATCCACCGAAATGATAATCGGTGATCAATTGCAGCTGTGAAGATTTAAATTCCACGGCCTGCCATTTGAGGATGTCAGTCTCTAGAAACTCCCCCTCTTTTAAGGCGGGAAATACCAGTAGTTTGCCATGCATTAATTTGCGCAAGAGACCTGCGGCGGTGGTACCGGTGCCGGCAGATAAGCAGATGTAATCAAATTGTGGGCTTATTTCATCCAGGATCTCTTCACACCCCTTCACTCCAGCTTCATTGGCTCCGCCCTCAGGGATAAGATAAAAATCTCCCCATTTTTTTTTCAGCAATTCTATAAAGGTAGATTCCTCTTTTTGGCGGTAGGACTGCCGATCTACAAAATGAAACTGCATACCTCTTTCGGCTGCCTGCTTCAATGTATGTCCCCATTTTGAGTCATCCTTCAGCTCTTGCCCCCGGATCACCCCTATCGACCGGAGACCCAGCTGCTGGCATGCAAAAGCCGTAGCTGCGATATGATTGGAATATGCCCCGCCAAAAGTTAAAACAGTCGGATGATTTTCTTTTAACGCTTCCTCTAAATTGCCCTTCAGCTTTCGCCATTTATTACCGGAAATGACTGGATGGATCAGATCTTCACGCTTGACAAACACCTCTAACTGATAAGTATCCAGAAAGCCCGATTTTAATTTTTGTAAAGGAGAAGGTAGATTGAATGACAACACCCGGCAAAACTAAGGCTGTACTTTCAGTTCTGTTTACCTTTGGATTTTTAAAGACAGCAGTGGACGGTTTTTCAATTTTTGACAAGTACGATAAAGATTATTACCTTAGTAAGGAAGGGTATGTTGTGTTTACCGAAAAATACCATCTGAAACGGGGATATTGCTGTAGGAACGGATGTAAGCATTGTCCGTATGGTTTTGATAGAAAGACAAATAGAATGAAAAATGATTAATCAGGAATCTTCGATTATTAATTTACACAATGAAGGTTAAGCTTAATAGGAAATGAGCATTCACGATTTAAATACAGATAATAAATTCAATTGACAATGAGGGATTCCTAATTCCAAATTGAAGATTGAAAATTCATATACATACATGAAAAATTTCAAATCCCAGATCCTCGAAGCCATCCCTTCAGAACTTCCACCGGCAAAGGCTTACGATGAACAGCTGAACCACGCTCCGGTAAGAAAAGATATTCTGAACCACAAGGAAAAAAAATTGGCCATTAAAAATGCACTCCGATATTTTAAAGCCGAATGGCACGAGCAACTGGCCGCAGAATTTGCAGAGGAACTAAAAAATTACGGCAGGATCTATATGCACCGATTTCGTCCGGAATACGAGATCAAAGCCCGCCATCTGGAAGATTTCCCCCACCAATCAAAGCAAGCTGCCGGTATTATGTTGATGCTCAGCAACAACCTGGATCATGCAGTCGCCCAGCACCCCCATGAACTCATCACATACGGCGGCAACGGGGCGGTTTTTCAGAACTGGGCCCAATATTTACTCTGTATGCAGTACCTGGCTACCATGAATGATGAACAGACCCTGGTACTGTATTCAGGCCATCCCATGGGGCTTTTCCCTTCTCATAAAGACGCCCCACGGGTGGTAGTGACCAACGGCATGATGATCCCCAATTATTCCAAACCCGATGACTGGGAAAGATTTAATGCGCTGGGAGTTACCCAGTATGGGCAGATGACAGCCGGTTCTTTTATGTACATCGGTCCCCAGGGTATTGTACACGGCACCACCATTACGGTATTGAATGCCGGCAGGAAAATCGGTTTTGAAGATCTACGGGGAAAACTATTTGTCACTGCCGGCCTGGGAGGAATGTCCGGTGCCCAGCCCAAAGCCGCAAAGATCGCTGGTGCAGTGAGCATTACGGCGGAGATCAATCCCAAGGCTACCCACACCAGGCACTCCCAGGGTTGGGTAGATGAGGTATATACCGATCTGAATGAGTTACTGGACCGTACCCGGCAGGCACAGCGCAATAAAGAAGCAATTTCCCTTGCCTACCAGGGAAATGTGATCGATCTGTGGGAAAAGCTGGCAGCGGACCAACTAAAAGTAGATCTGGGATCGGATCAGACTTCCCTGCATAACCCCTGGGCGGGAGGTTACTACCCTGCCGGTTATAGTTATGAAGAGTCGAACCGCATGATGGCCACAGAGCCAGAAAAATTCAAGTTGGAAGTACAAAAGAGTTTAAAACGACAAGTATCCGCGATTAACAAATTAGCGGATGCGGGCATGTATTTCTTTGACTATGGCAATGCCTTTCTGCTGGAAGCTTCCCGTGCCGGGGCGGAGGTGATGTCCGGAGATGAGTTCCGGTATCCTTCATATGTGCAGGATATTATGGGACCCATGTGTTTCGATTATGGGTTTGGCCCATTCCGATGGGTGTGTGCTTCCAATGATCCCAAGGATCTGCAAACCACAGACGCTATTGCGACAGAAGTACTGGAGAATATGCTGAAAGAGGCCGGTACGCAAACCAGGCAACAGATAGCCGATAACCTGAAATGGATAAAAGCAGCAGGTGACAATAAACTGGTGGTAGGTTCCCAGGCCCGGATCTTATACGCCGATGCGGAAGGGAGGATAAAAATTGCCGAAGCGTTCAATCGAGCCATAAAAAATGGTGAAATCTCGGCCCCTGTCATTTTAGGTAGAGATCACCACGACGTTTCCGGTACGGATTCACCCTATCGGGAAACCAGTAACATCTATGACGGTTCCCGGTTTACCGCCGATATGGCCATTCACAATGTCATTGGTGATGCCTTCCGGGGAGCTACCTGGGTTTCCATTCACAATGGAGGGGGAGTAGGCTGGGGAGAAGTGATCAATGGGGGTTTCGGGATGATGCTGGATGGCAGCGAAGATGCTGCTCGCCGCCTCCGTTCCATGTTGCATTGGGATGTGAATAATGGAATAGCCCGACGTAGCTGGGCAAGAAATGAAGGAGCGGTATACGCCATTAAAGAAGCTATGAAAAAAGAACCACAGTTAAAGGTTACCTTGCCTAATCTGGTTGATGAAGACGTGCTAAAGGATCTCTTCTAGATCAAATAGGGAATTAGACTGTTATTAAGGAAAAATCCTCGCATGCTTATTTCCGCCCTCCTTTCCCTGTATTACCTGTTCATTCCTTTTTTCACTATAGAAAGAGAAAAAGGGTTTGCCGTGGTGGAGTTATTTACCTCTCAGGGTTGTCATGCATGCCCTGCTGCCGACCGCATGCTGGCAAGCTTCCCCTACGATAGCCTGCCGCAGGTTTACTTCCTCGCCTATCACGTAGATTATTGGGATCATCTGGGTTGGGAAGATGTTTTCAGTCAATCCGATTTCAGCGATTACCAGCGGGAATATTCATTAAAGTTGAATGAACAGGTTTATACTCCTCAGATGATCGTTAACGGCAAGTATACGTTGGTAGGTTCCCATAAAAAGGAGATGTTCAACTATATCAATAAGGTGAGCAAGAAAAAAGCGGCGGTAAACATCGAACTGGAAAAGATTCAGGAGGAGGAGGAGGACGAACTGAAGATCAAATTCAAAGTTGAACCGGAACTCTCCCGCCATCGCCTGAATGTAGCTTTAGTACTGATAAGCAAGACAGTGGCGATAGAGGCGGGCGAGAATGAAGGGGAAACCATCAAGTTTACCCATATCGTCCGGGAAGTGGAGCACAGTAATCAGGCAGAAGGAGATGTTGAATTTGAGCTACCGCAGGATATGACAACTGAGGAGTTCGAAATAATCGCTTATTATCAGGATAAAAGGTCTTATACTATCAAAGGTGCAAGTCGCTTAAAGTTGAAGTGACCCTTACCTCAACTCAGCCTGTAACTCTTCTTTATAGGTATTGATCAATTTTTCCATAATCCTATCTACCTGTTCATCGGTAAGGGTCTTTCTATGATCCTGAAAAGTAAAACTCACCCCGTATGATTTTTTATTTTCCCCCACTTTATCCCCTTCATATACATCAAATAAGTTTACTTCCTTCAACAACTTATTATCTACCTGCCTTGCCAGACGGCGAATTTCTTTGAAAGGATGGGACCTATCCAATAGTAAAGCAAGGTCCCGCCGGACTGAAGGGAACTTACTTACCGGCTGATATTTAATCTGATGGGAGAGCACTGCATGCAGTAGTTTATGCCATTCCAATTCGGCATAATATACTGTTTCCTTAATCTCGAATTTGCTGAGGATTGCTTTATTGACCTGACCATACATTCCGCAGTAATTTTTCCCCAATAGCAGTTGTTGTGCTGTATCCAGGGCTTTGGCAGTAGCTTCCTTTTCCTTCCATTGACTTACTCCCATCGCTAAAAAGCATTCAGCCAGCAGGGCTTTCATTTCAAAAAAATCTACCTCAGCATCGGACTTTTTCCAGCTCTCCTGCTGCAATGAGCCGGTCCACCAGAGGGCAAGCATCGGGGTTTCTTCATACTGCCCAGACCGCAAACGGTAGGTTTTACCAACTTCAAAAAAACGCAGGTTACGACGTCGCCGGTTGAGGTTATAGGCCAGGTTTTCCAGTCCCCCGAAAAGCATGTGTTTTCTCATCACCGATAACTCCTGGCTTAAGGGATTGTGAATTTCAACCAACTGTTCTTTCTCAGAATAATAAGCAGCATTAGTCAGTGAATTATTGACCACCTCCAAAAATCCTTTAGCAGCTAAAAAGGCTGCCACCTGATTTCTCAGCTTACGCTTTTTCAAGCCCCGGGCGGGTTTAAGGGAAACCCTCAGTTGCCGGGGCAAGGAAATATGATTGTAGCCATAGATCCGCAGGATCTCTTCGACCACATCTACTTCCCTGTTCACGTCTACCCGGTAAAGGGGGATTTGCAGGCGCAATTGCTCTTTCGTTTCGTTGAGTATAACAATATCGAGGTAAGGATCTGCCGTATAACCGCTTTATCGATATGTCCGCCGATCAACTGATAACACTGCTGATAATTGAAATTCACTAAGACCGGTTCTGGCTTTGAGGGATAATGGTCGATGACCTCAGAGACAATTTTTGCCCCGCAAATTTCCTTCATCAAAAGGGCTGCGCGTTTTAGTGCATATACCGTGATCTCCGGATCTGCGCCCCTCTCATAGCGAAAGGAAGCATCGGTATTTAAGCTATGCCTTTTAGCTGTTTTTCGGATCCCCGAGGGCTCAAAATAAGCAGATTCCAAAAAAACGGCGGTGGTATTTTCAGTCACCCCGGAATGCGCGCCACCGAAAACTCCCGCTATACACATCCCTTCCTCTGCATTGCAGATCATCAGGTCTTCTTCACTAAGTTTTCTCTCCTTCTCGTCCAGGGTAGTAAAAACAGTTCCTTCCCCCACTTTTCTCACCACCACTTCATTCCCTTTGATCTTTTGCATATCAAAGGCGTGCAAAGGTTGTCCTAGCTCATGCAAGACGAAATTGGTAATATCCACTACATTGTTAATGGGTTTGAGTCCTATACTCCGTAACCGATTTTGTAACCAGGCCGGCGAGCTGGCAACCTTAACCTCTTCCAAAC
>CAZBIF010000110.1:6584-8573 GCA_964492055.1 uncultured Flavobacteriales bacterium | reverse complement strand
ACATTTAATAAAGCGGTGGGTTTCTTATGCAGCCCCAATTGGCCCCAGGTAATGATCTCAAAAAATTCTTCCAGCGTCCCAAAGCCCCCCGGCAAGGTGAGGCTTCCGTCACTCAGTTCACTCATCTTAAGTTTACGCTCGTGCATGCTTTCCACGATGATCAGCTCGCTTACTTCCACCATCCCCAATTCCCGCTTTTCAAGAAAATCAGGTAATACGCCGATCACTTTACCTCCGTTTTCCAAAGCTGCCGATGCCAGTACCCCCATCAGCCCTATGGAACCACCTCCGTAAACCAGGGTATATCCTTTGCGGGCAATGGCTTTCCCAACTTTCTCGGCCACTGACCGGTAGATTGGATGGTTTCCCTCGGCAGAGGCACAGAAAACAGCTATACTTTTCATTTACTATCGAAAAAAATAATAATCAACTGACTCTTTTAAATCACAACTACCGAGAAAATGTTCAATTTCCCGGCGGGCATTTCGCTGGGCCACCGTCACAATTACCTGGGGTTTTTCAGTCTGGAGAATCATTTTATAGGAGTGAAGGGTTTTTTCATAGATCTCTTTTCCTTGTTTATTGGGATTATTGCTTACCCAGGTAAATGGCTCATTTAATTCCTTAAGCAATTTCGCCATGAGCTTCCCTTTGGGGCCGGCTCCCCAAATGTATAACTTGCGGCTGCGATCCCTATTCAACTTAAAAAAATAATGCAGTTTAATGCGGAAGAAAAAATTGGCCTGGTAGTGTTCGTGGTTCCGGCTGCTTCGCCGGGGATGGTCACGCCAGAGGTGGAGTACCTTTTTGATGCCTATCACTTTTAGTTGCTGTTCATACATGCGAAAGACCAGGTCGTAATCTTCCGGGTAGCGGTCAGGCTCAAACGCCCCACAGGCATTCAGATCTTCCCGGTGCAGCAACCAGCAGGGAGAAGGGATCACACATTCCTTATATATATGCTGCCAATGGATATCCTGATTCACCAGTTCATTCAACCAGTTTTCGTATTTGCGGTAACCATCGCTTACCCCGCTTTTAGCAAAATACTTTACTTTACCGGTGATAACCGATCCTTTTCCGTGTTTTTGCCAGGCTTCTACCAGTTTATGAAGTTTATCTTCCGGCATCAGGTCATCCGCATCCATTCTGTGAATTAAAATCCCGGCACTTTCTGCATATGCTCTTCGCAGGGCGGAAATAATGCCTTTACCTGCATTTTGCATTACTTTTATTCGCTTGTCCTTTTCGGCGAATTGCTGCAAGGTTAACAGGGACTGGTCAGTGGAATGATCATCTACAGCATAGAGTGTCCATTTCCGGTAAGTTTGATCCCTGATAGATTCCAGGCATTCAGGCATGGCATTCCTGACTGGCATCAGTATGGCCACCGTACCCATTTTAATGTACTACGTCGGTCCGGTTCAAAGAGGTTGCCACAGCCTTTTCAGCAAATAGCTTTTTAGTATGTGACCAGGTTGTTTTAAAGAGTTCTGAAGAGCGGTATTTTTCAAGGGCATTTTCACTTTCCCAGAGGGAATAGGTATAAAAGACATGGGGATGTTGCATATCGTTCCATAATTGCAAATGGAGAATGCCCGGAAAAGCCCTGATGCTGCTTTTGCTGTTATCGAAAATCTCTTTAAAATCTTTTACCTTATCTTCTATAAAGGTCAATTTTACCAGTCTAACGATCATAAAACTCTACTCTAATGGTGTCCTGCACGCGCATGCCCAGCAATTTACTGGCATTGCCTTTATTAATAGCTATCTCCAGTAAGCCGGAGGAACTGAACATGGCCAGTTTTTCCCCTTCTGGCACATCGCTGTAAGCCCGGCTCAACGTATCAATATCATAGCCTCCCCTTTGAAATTCAATGTTGAATTCCCGTCCCTGCCCAAAGGATTTGAAAAATACATCTTCAATATTCGTGATAATATTTCCATAATGATCAATATGTTGCACCATACCTTTGATCACGTTATCCA
>CAZBIF010000110.1:3045-6574 GCA_964492055.1 uncultured Flavobacteriales bacterium | reverse complement strand
TACCGCCCTGAATAACATTTTTTCCTGTATCTCATTTACCGGCTTACCGATCATTTCAGGCGTGCCCCCTTTGGCAAGATGACAGGCCGCCGTGGCAAAAATGTCCTTCGTAGGAAAACTAAACATGTCGGTTGAATTCGAAATATTGATCTCAAAAACCTGTTCGGGTGGTTCGGTAAAGATCAGGGAAAATACCCCATTGTCGGCTCCGATGAAGTAATGGTTTTGGTACTTTATCAGTAAATGTGGGGTGTGTTCATTTACTTCAGGATTCACCCCGATGATGTGTATACTTCCCTCGGGAAATTCAGCGTAGCTGTTTTTCAGGGTGAAGGCAGCCTGCAGTATATCGTAGGGCGGAATGAGGTGAGTGATGTCCACCAAAGTTACTTCGGGACAGTCTTTTAAAATTTTTCCCTTCACCAAACCCACATAATGATCTTTGAGGCCTAAGTCCGTGGTTAATGTAATCAACGCCATACAGGGTCTCAGTGATTTTTAGCAATGGGTTTGATGCGACCAAAAATAGTAATAATTTCGTACGTCCTAATGTAATCAATAGCTAAGTAAAAAGGCGTTTGAAAGAAAAAATTATAGAAATTGAGCAGGTAGACCCCGTGGACTTGTTTGGGGTGAACGATATAAAATTCAAGCTCATTAAATCCCAGTTTCCCCATTTGAAGATCGTTAGCCGGGGCAGAAAGATCAAAGCCATCGGGGAAGGTGAGCAGATCGAGGACTTTGAACAAAAGATCAACTTACTGATCCGCCATTTGCTTAAATACAAACAATTGACCGAAAACCATATTGAAAGGTTGTTGGATGAAGAAAACGAAATTTTAAAATCACAAATGTCAGATAAGGATGAAGTGCTTTTTCACGGTTCCAATGGCCGCATGATCAAAGCGCAAACCACCAATCAGCGCCGGCTGGTCAAAAGCCTGGATAAACACGATATGGTGTTTGCCATTGGGCCGGCAGGGACGGGCAAGACCTATACGGCGGTGGCGATAGCCGCGAGGGCTCTGAAGAATAAGGAAGTACGGCGCATCATTCTCACCAGACCAGCCGTAGAGGCAGGGGAAAGCCTCGGATTTTTACCGGGGGATATGAAAGAAAAACTGGATCCTTATTTGCAACCCCTTTATGATGCCCTGAACGATATGTTCCCGGCCGATAGGTTGCGGGACTACCTGGAGAACGGCATTGTGCAGATCGCCCCCCTGGCTTACATGCGGGGACGCACCCTCGATAATGCATTTGTGATTCTCGACGAAGCCCAGAATGCTACCCAGAGCCAGTTTAAAATGTTCCTGACCCGCATGGGTAAACATGCTAAGTTTTGCATCACCGGCGATGGTTCCCAGATAGACCTGCCTAAAAAACAACCCTCCGGTTTGAAACAGGCCATGCAGATCCTCAGCAAGACCAAAGGCATAGATTTTATCCAGTTTGATGGACGGGACGTGGTGCGGCACGAATTGGTGAAACGCATCATTGAAGCCTACGACATGGTGGAAAAGAATAAAGAACTGAAGGAGGGGGATAATGATTAAAGAACAGGCCATTTCCCGGACCGATTACCCTTTTGAGCAGGTAACTGACATTTACAGGGGAAAGGTAAGGGATGTTTATACCATAGCTGATGTTTATCTAGTCATGGTGGCCACGGATCGTATTTCGGCTTTTGACCACATTCTTCCTGCGGCTATTCCATACAAAGGGCAGGTACTTAACCAGATAGCGGCCTACTTTCTCCAGGCCACAACTGATATTGTCCCCAATTGGGTGGAGGCGGTACCGGCTGCCCATATTACAGTGGGTAAAAAGTGTGAACCACTGAAAGTAGAAATGGTAGTACGGGGGTATTTGAGTGGACACGCCTGGAGGGAATATAAAGCAGGTAAGCGGGAAATATGCGGGGTGGAAATGCCCGATGGAATGAAAGAAAACGATCGCTTTCCGAAGCCTATCATCACCCCAACTACCAAAGCATCAGAAGGGCACGATGAGGACATTTCATCTGCGGAGATCATTCGGCAAGGGATATTGACAGAGGAACAATGGAAAAAATTGAGTGGCTGCAGTTTGTCTTTATTTGAGCGGGGAACGGAAATGGCGGCTAAGCAAGATCTCATTCTGGTAGACACAAAATATGAATTCGGGCTTTTTAATGGAGAGATCCTATTAATTGATGAGATCCATACCCCTGATTCTTCCAGGTATTTTTATAAGGAAGGTTACGAGCGCCGGCAACAGCAAGGAGAAAAACAAAAGCAACTAAGCAAGGAATTTGTACGCGAGTGGTTGATCCAACATGGTTTTCAAGGGCTGGAAGGTCAGCAGATGCCTACCATGCCGGCTGATTTTATATTGGAGATATCCGAGCGATACATTGAATTATTCGAAAAGATCAGCGGTAAAAAATTTATTCCCTCAGATTACAACAATCAGGAGCAAAAGATTGTCAATTCAGTGAACCAAGTACTGCGAAAATTGCTTTCGTAGTTTTAGCAAAATTTTAAGGATACAGATTTCATGAGTAAGGACTTTCATAAGCTGAAGGTAATACAGCTTAAAAAAGAAACCCAGCAGGCCATTTCCATCACTTTTGATGTGCCTGATCAACTCCGACAGGAATTTCAATTTAAAAGCGGGCAGTATTTGACGCTTAAGGCTACTATTGATGGGGAAGAGATCAGAAGATCCTATTCCATTTGCAGCAGCCCTTCTGAGGGTTCGCTCACAGTTACTTCCAAAATCGTAAAGGGCGGAAAGATGTCCAATTATCTTTTCCATCGCCTTTCTGTGGGGGACGAATTATCTGTTATGTCCCCGGATGGTAATTTTAAGCTTTCCGCTGAAGACGCACCAGTTGTATTCTTTGCTGCCGGTAGCGGTATTACACCCGTTTTGTCCATGTTAAAAGATTCGTTGGAAAATAGACAGCAGGAGGTGCAGCTTTATTACGGTAACCGCTCAGAAGAAGACATTATTTTTAAGGATGAAATAAAAAACCTCCAACAGCAATATCCCGATCGGTTACTGGTTCAGCATTTTCTGAGCTCTTCCTCTGAGCGAATTGACGCTGAGCGTATCCAGGCGTTTTGTGAAACTGAGCACTCCCTGGCTCAACAGGCACACTTCTACATTTGTGGCCCTTCCGGAATGATCCAGTCTACCGAAGAGGCATTAAAGAACAATGGAGTAGATAAGCATCGTATCCACATTGAATATTTTTCCGCTCCGGATACCGATCAGGTGAAAAAGGAGGTGGTTGCCAGCGGCAAGCCTGAAGATATTATAGTGGTGCTTGATGGTGAGGAACATCAACTCCATTTAAATAGTGGAGAAACCATCCTGGAAGGGGCGGAGCGCCTGGGAATAGATCCCCCTTATTCATGTCAGTCGGGGGTGTGCACTACCTGCAAAGCAAAAGTATTGCAAGGGGAAGTGAGCATGGAGAACAATTTTGGCCTGAGCGAAGAAGAGGAGGCAGAAGGGTTTGTGTTGACCTGTATAGGAACCC
>CAZBIF010000110.1:1238-3000 GCA_964492055.1 uncultured Flavobacteriales bacterium | reverse complement strand
TTTTTCTCATCAACAAAAGTGTCGTTTACTACTTCACCCAGTATTTTCACTTCTTTCGTACGTTCGAAGTTTTTCTTTGCCAGCATCATCTCTTCATGTGTATCCCTGCGGATCTTGATACCTGATTTTGCTCCCTGGTTTTTTACTTCCAGGTAAAATCCGTCTTTTAATTTTTTAGGTTTTGTAGATGGTCTTCCCATTTCGTTTTATTTTAAACTACTGCCATTTCAACTGTTTCAACTTCAGTTGCTGAAACAACTCCATCGGGCAATAATTGTTCTAATTTAACATTTTTGATTTGATTGACCCATTCAGGCCGGTACATCATTTTCACTTTGATGTAATTATCGGTGAAACCAAACATTTCACCATTATCTTCCCTGCTTTCAAAAAGTACAGGATAGGTTTTTCCAATATGCTGACTGTAAAAAAATCTTTTCTTCTTTTCCGAAAGTAGTTGCAAACGTTTACTGTGTTCCCGGCGCTCCTGCATAGGCACCTGGTTCTCAAAACGGTAGGCTACGGTATTGGGACGTTTGGAATAGGTAAATACATGAAGGTAATCCACCGCTAATTCATTCAGATAGTGGTAAGTCTTTAAAAAGTGCTTTTCGCTTTCTCCCGGATAACCGCTAATCACATCAACCCCAATACAGGCATGGGGCATTAACTCCCTGATCTTTTCCACCCGGGAAGTATAAAGGGAGGTATCGTATTTCCTTCTCATTCCCTGTAGAATATCATTTGAACCGGATTGTAAGGGAATATGAAAATGAGGTACAAATTTACCTGAGGATGCTACAAACTCAATGATCTCATTGCTGAGCAGGTTGGGTTCAATGGAAGAAATACGGAAGCGGTCAATGCCTTCAACTTTTTCCAGTTCACCTATCAGATCAAGGAAGTTTTCATGGGTACCTTTTCCAAAATCCCCTATATTCACCCCGGTCAATACCACTTCCCTGCAGTCAGTTTTAGCAATTTCTTCTGCCTGGATCAACGTGGCAGCTACACTGTGGCTGCGGCTCCGCCCCCTAGCCAGGGGAATGGTGCAGAAACTGCAAAAATAATCACAGCCATCCTGCACCTTCAGAAAGGTGCGGGTACGGTCACCCATGGAGTAAGAAGGATGAAATTCTTTGACTTCTTTAATATGGCCAGCCACACTCTCATTGGTAAATTGATCCTTTTCCCAACGGCGATAATGGGTTAGTAAATTAAACTTTTCATTAGCGCCTAGCACCAGGTTTACCCCTTTCATTTCGGCAATCTCATTTGGCTTCAATTGGGCATAGCAACCGATCACGGCTATAAAAGCATGGGGATTGGCACGACGTGCTTGCCGAACAATCTGCCGGCATTTTTTATCCGCCTGTTCTGTCACCGAGCAGGTGTTCACCACCACAATATCTGCTCCTTCATGCAGCTCTACCCGGGCAAAACCATCCTCCTGAAAAGTGTTGGCAATGCCTGAAGTTTCTGAGAAATTGAGCTTGCAGCCTAAGGTATGGAAAGCAATCGTAGGGCTATGGCGCATAAGATTTGCGAAAGTAAGCAAAAAAAATCATGAAATCAAGATGTGATTTTCAGAACGAACTTATCATTTTTGTATAAATAACGCTGTTCGTTTCTTTCAATTTATGATTTATCTATTTCTTTTACATTTAGTAGTATAAACGAATAAGAAATGAAGGTGAACATTTCCCCTTCAAAGTTTTTTACTTACCGAACCCCGGAATGTGCTGATTCGGAAAGAACATAG
>CAZBIF010000110.1:0-1212 GCA_964492055.1 uncultured Flavobacteriales bacterium | reverse complement strand
TTATTCAATTTCAGCTTCCTCCCAGATCGTGCGGGTGGAAAACCGGCAACTAGACAACGATTCCACCCCCTGGAAAGGACAAGTGGAGTTGAATGTCTATGCCATCAAGAACAATGCATCCCTCTTTCGCCTGGGAAGCGGTTCCCAGATCGAATATCATGAACAAAAAAATACGTACTTATCCCTCAATGAATTGCGCCTTATACTTAGCCGGGGCAGGGATCTGGAGAACCGGGGCTTCCAGCACTTCCGCTATCAGCGGGAACTGAATGATTTGATTTCCCTGGAAGTATTTACCCAATTTCAGTTTGATCAGATCCTGCGCATTAAGATCAGGCAGTTGAACGGCATCGGCCCCCGCTTCAGGATACATAAAAAGGGCAAAGAACGATTGTTTGTAGGTGTGCATTATATGTATGAGTATGAGGAAGAATATGTCACCGGTAACATCAACCGGGACCACCGCATGAGCAGTCACATTACTGTATCAAAAAAGTTCGAGCGCAGCGTCATTAACGGTATTGTTTATTATCAACCGCTGTTTACTGATTTCTCGGATTACCGCATCTCCGCCAGTACGGCTTATTCCATTGAATTGCGGACACAATTGTATTTTAATATTCGCCTGGAACTTGCCCATGATAGCAATCCCGTGGAAGGGGTAACGGAACTGACCTATACGCTGGTGAATGGATTTAATCTCGCTTTTTAAAATAAATTTATAATTAAACGGAGAAGGGAAGGTGGGAAAATCAATTTTCAATTTATTTTGTTAGCTGCAAAAAGAAATACATATCAATGCAAAAAGCAACTTTTGGAGCAGGCTGCTTCTGGTGCACGGAAGCCATTTTTAAGGAAGCAAAAGGAGTAAATGAAGTAACCTCAGGTTATATGGGAGGAGAAATCAAAAATCCCTCTTATAAGGAAGTATGCAGCGGTCGTACCGGGCATGCGGAGGTGGTGCAGGTCGAGTACGATGAAGAGCAGGTAAATTACCCCGCCTTGCTGGAGATCTTCTGGAAAACGCATGACCCCACCACCCTCAACCGGCAGGGGGCGGATAAAGGCACGCAATATCGCTCGGTGGTTTTTTATCATAATGAAGAACAGAAAGTGCAGGCGGAAACCTATAAAACCAAACTTGACCGCTCCGGTGCTTTTGATAGCCCTGTTGTCACAGAGATCACCTCGGCCACTGAATTTTATCCGGCA
>CAZBIF010000109.1:0-8670 GCA_964492055.1 uncultured Flavobacteriales bacterium | reverse complement strand
CCTTTCATGGCTATGCTACAAAAGATACTATGGTAGCTACCATTGCCGGCCCTGCAAAAAGTGTAAGGATCACTACCGGAATTGACAGCGTCTGGTGGTACAATCAGCAGATACGTCTATGGGAAGATGCCATCGCGCGAAACGAAAAAGAAAAGGTACTGTCCAACTCTTCCAACCTCACCCGGAACATTTCATACCAGGCAGGTACGGGTATAAGTTATACCAGTTCCAGCTCCAGGGAAGAAACAAATACATTTACCATTGCCTTTAGCCTGAATGAGGACCTCACGTTGAAAATTGGCGCTGAAGTAGGGGGAATTGGTGTTGAAGTGGAGCAAAATTTAAATTTGAATTATTCCCACACTACCTCAAATTCAACCACCACATCTACAACCTCGACCTTCAGTTATACCATTGAAGACCCGGATGGTGGAGATGATTTCAGTGTAGATGTATTTAGTTCAAAAGAAGGCTTTGGCCCCATTTTCAAAACCCGCGGGGGACAGACCTCCTGCCCTTATCAGGCAGAAACCAAAACCAAATATTATCAAAAGGGAACCGTGCTGGATAAAGCTACCATCCAACTGGAGCAACCGAGAATTACAGCCACCCCCGCCACTTTGTATAATATTCCCGCAGATGGTGCAGGAGTCATTACGTTGAATCTGATCAATGATGGTCTTGAAGATCAGGTTTATGACCTGAAAGTGCTGGAGAACACCAATCCCAATGGGGCCATAATGACCATAGATGGCCTTAGCCCTAACCGCTCTTTTGCGGTGCCGGCCCAAACCTCCATCACCAAGCAATTGCGGATTTCCAAAGGTCCCACTCATATTGCATATGAGAATATGGCCCTGGTATTTCACTCCCAGTGCCAGTATGCCTTTGGTACCAGTAACTACCCCGATATTGCCGATACGGTATATGTTTCAGTCAACTTTCTGCCTTCCTGTACGGAAGTGGATATCTCCAACCCCGGCGATCAGTTTGTACTCAATAATAGTTTCAATGACACCCTACCTCTGGTGCTGGATGGTTATGATATCAATTACGGCGGATTTGAGAAAGTAGGGATTCAATACAAGCCATCCGCCCAGTCTTCCTGGATCACCCTGGGTGAAGAATGGTTTACCGGTTAATATTAACAGCCGCTATCCTGGGCATCCAGCACCCTATCTGATCCCCCGTAATCAGTCATATATTACTTACGATTTTGACATGGCCCAGTTGATAGATCAGAATTATCAAATGCGGGCTTTCAGCAGTTGTAAAATACCCGGTAATCCGGATAAGGTTCAGTACTCTTCAGTGATTGGCGGGGTGGCTGACCGGGTAAATCCCCATCCTTTTGGTGCGCCCTCGCCTGCAGACGGGGTGCTGGATCCCAACGATGATATTTTCATACAATTCAATGAACCCATTGAATCCGGTGCCCTCACCATCGATAATTTCCAGTTGAGTGGCGTGGTGAATGGTCAGGAAGTGCGGCACGATAAGGTGGCGGCCTTTGACGGAGCTAATGATTTTATGGAAATAGCCAATGGTTTTGACTTTGCCTCCGGTAGCTTTACTGTGGAATTCTGGGCAAAGCGAAATCAACTGGGCTCCAAGCAAGTGGTGGTTTCCCAGGGAAATACTGCTAATAACCATTTCTCCATTGGTTTCAATACATCAAACCAGGTGGAAGTTACGGTAGGTAATGAAACGTATGCTTCTACTTTTTCGATACTGGATGACAGTACCTGGCACCATTACTCCATAACTTATGATAAGCCAGGCCTGAATCTGGACATCGTGGACCGCAGCAGTTCCACCACCTTAACTTCTACCAATAATAATTTCCTTTCCACCTTTACCAGTGGGGGCAAGACTTACTTTGGCAAGAACTCCATGAATAACGGAGATCATTTTAGCGGCAGTGCCCATCAGTTCAGAATCTGGAACCGCGCCCTAAGTGCTTCGGTAGTTGCCAGCAGGTTGAATATCAACCTTACCGGCAGGGAGCCGGGATTGGTAGGTTACTGGCCTACGGAAGAGGGCAGAGGAAGTCTGGCCGAAGATGTGGCCCGCGCCAGAAATGCCATTTTTAATGCCCAATGGGAATTGAGCCCGAAAAGCAGCAGTGCCTATTTTGACGGGGTGGATGACTATGCCGTTCTTGATAGTGCAGGTAGTCTCGCTTCCAGTTTTGAGATGGACCTAACCATAGAATTCTGGTTCAAAACCGCAGGCGGCTCAGCCATGACCTTCTTGTCCAATGGCAGTGGTCGTATGGAGCCCAATGATGTGAACCGCAATGGGTGGAGCATTGAACTGGCAGCGGATAATACTATTCACGTGAAGAATGACAGTACGGATTTTACAGCCGTAAGCACGAATTTTGCCGATGATAACTGGCATCATTTTGCCCTGGTGGTAAACCGTTTGTCAAATGCAACCGCCTACATTGACGGAGTTCAACAAAATAGTCTTCCCGCCTCAAACTTTTATGGCTTCGGGGCCCCGAAAATGGCCATTGGTGCGCGTTTCGTTACCAACGGCACTGTGGATTCCTATGACCGGTACTTCAATGGTATTATCGATGAAGTGAGGATATGGAACTCTGCCAGGTTGCTGGATAACCTGGAACTGGAAATGTTCAATCGCCTGAAAGGGGATGAATTCGGCCTGATGGTCTACTATCCTTTTGAAAATTACAAGCTTCAACTGGGTGTACCTCAGCTTACCCCTTCCTTTAAGGATGGTTCCCCACGGCTTCTGGACCTTACTGCCAGGAACGGTGCAATGACCACGTCTACGGAATCACCGGCTATTGCCCTGCAGCGCCCGGTGAAAAATATCAACTTCTCCTGGAGCGTAAACAATGATAAAATTGTGATCACTACCAACGAAGGTCCGGCTAACCTGGAGAACGTGACCATGAACATATCCGTGAAGGGAGTGAAAGACCTGCATGGGAATTACATGCAATCGCCAAAAACCTGGATTGCGTATGTGAATAAGAACCAGGTAGTATGGCAAGATGTAGAGAAGAACCTGAACAAAGAGTTCAATGACACCATGACCTTTACTTCAAGGATCGTAAACAGTGGTGGGCAGGTGAAGAATTTTACCATCTCCAACATCCCTGCCTGGTTAACGGTAAGTCCTTCCAGCGGAACCATTGATCCTTTATCTACAAAATTGATCCGGTTTACAGTGAATCCGGCCTTGAATATCGGTGACTATGCGGAAGATCTCATGTTACGGACTGATTTTGGGTACAATGAGAAATTGCTGGTAAAACTGAAAGTTCGTAAATCCACACCTGCCTTTACTTTCAATAAAAACCTCTACTCCAAGAGTATGAGTTGCATCGGACAGATAAGGATAAACGGAAAGATCAGTACCAATGCGGATGATAAGCTGGTGGCTTACATCAATGATCAGGTGAGGGGAGTGGCCAGCCTGCAATACATTCCTTCCCTGGATAAATACATCGCATTCCTGGATGTATACAGCAATACCTCGGATAGCATCTCATTTAAAGTATGGAATGCCACCGAAGGCGAACTGCATGAAAATGTAACACCCGCAATGGTATTTGTGGAAAATGCCTTAAAAGGGTCGCTGTTAAATCCGCAGATATTTGATGCGATAAATGACCTGGCCAAACCTATAGTATTGAATAAGGGATGGAACTGGGTTTCCTTCCCCTTGCACGATCCGAAGATGGGAAGTTTGTATTCCTTCCTGAAGGGATTGAATTTCGCCAACGGGGATGTGATCAAGACCATAGGTAACAATGCTTTTGCCCAATACGGTGGTAGCAGCCTCGGCTGGACCGGTAACCTGACGCGCGACGGACTGAATAATACCCATTCCTATCTGATCCATATAGATGTTACCGATACCCTCGAATACAGAGGTTTGGCGATAGATCCCGATACGGTACCCATTCAGGTAGCCAGCGGCTGGAACAGGATCGGTTTTATATCCACCAAGAATATAGAAATTAATTCTGCCCTGGCTAATTTCAATGCTACGGATGGGGATATGATCAAATCCCAGCAGGCTTTTGCCGTATACCTTTCCACCCTGGGTTGGATCGGTAGTTTGACCGCCCTGGAGCCTACCGAAGGGTACCTGCTGAAAGCGGCAAATGCGGGAACTTTTGTATTCCCAAGAAGTGGTCTTCTGAGATTGAAAAATGAAATAGTGCAGGAGGATGTCAATACCGCTTTGCCTAGCATCTATCAGGTTAATCCGAATGCTTTTGAAGCCAGTACCAATGCCATTGTGCAGATCTCTACTTGTGAAGGGATAATAGGGAACGCCAACTGGCGGTTAGTGGCCAAAAATGAAGTGGAAGTACGGGGTGTTTCTCCCGCTGCAACTAAGGTAGATGAAGCTATAGGGGCAGAATATTTTATCACCATCTACGGTGAGAACAACGAAAACTACAGCTTTGAGCTGGTGAATATGCTCACCGCAGAAAAGATGGATGTAAAAGGGCAGGTTGCATTCCAGAAGAATACCGTGCAAGGTACCGTTCAGCAGCCTTTGCGATTTGAATTGACCAAAGCGGTAGATTGTGAGCAGTTTAAAACCCCGGCAATCGCAGAAACTATTTCCGGTGAGCAGCTTTCCAGTCCCAACCCTTTCTCGCATTTTGTGACCCTCATCGTTCCGGACAACATTTCCAATCATGCTATGTATGAAATTATTGATCAAAACGGCAGGGTATTGCTGGAAGGAATAGTAGGAGAGCGGAATAAGATCTTCCTGAATGGAGCGGAACTGTATGCTTTCCCGAATGGAGTATATCAGCTGAAATTCATAGATGGAGAAACAGTCGTAACGGAAAAACTGATACGCTTGAAATAATAATAACCTTTCCCCGACAACTAACTTGATAACCAACTTTATCCCATATTAATACCCAATCTGATGAGTAGAAAAAATTTATTCAGAGCTTTTTTAATCCTAGCTTTATCTTTTTCCAGTCTTTGCCTTACAGCGCAAGCCCCCACCTGGAATGTTAACCCCAATCAGTATCAATACAGCATGACCATAACTGCTGTCTTAGACACCAACTGCGTGGAATTGAAAAACCCCTCCAATAAGCTTGGGGCTTTTGTTGGGGACTCCCTGAGGGGCGTGGCAAATACTTCTACGGTAATTGGCGGAAGGTATGAAGCGAATATGACCATCTATAGTGATGTACAGAGTGGAGAGACCGTAAAATTTAAATTTTACCAGCCTTCCACCCAGCAACTATTTACCTCAGTGGATAGTGTAAATTTCCAGGATAATGCCATCTATGGCTCTCCCTCCAGTCCGTATGCAATTCGCACCAACCATCAGCCCTCAGCGATTACTTTGTCTCATGATACCCTCGAAGAAAATCAGCCGGCAGGAACGACCATAGGAACCTTTTCTACACCGGATCAGGATTTATCACAAATTCACTCCTACAGCCTGGTCTCCGGTAACGGTAGTGCAGATAATGCTTCCTTTACTATTCTGAACAATCAGTTGAAAAGCAATTTCATCGCCAATTACGAAACTAAGAAAGTGTACAGCCTACGGTTGAGATCAACCGATGACATGGGATGTTATTTGGAGGAAATTTTCCTGGTACACATCAGTGATAAAAATGATCCCCCGACCGGAATTAACCTTTCTTCCACCCAGTTCAATGAGAATAATAGTCCGAATGCAATAGTCGCCTACCTGAGCGCCATTGATTCAGATCAGAATGAAACTTTTACCTATTCGCTAGTATCGGGAGCCGGGGACGATGACAATGCCAGTTTTTCCATTAACTCGAATGAATTACGTGCCGGCCAGGCGTTTAATTATGAGGCGAAGAATAAATATAAACTGAGGGTGAGGGTGACGGATAGATCAAACAATGTTTTTGAAGATTCCGTGCAAATTGATATTGTTGACCTCAATGAAGCTCCGACTGATATCATTTTTACGGCTGATTCGGTAATGGAAAATCAATCCATGGGTACCATTGTAGCCTACCTGAGTACAGTGGATGAGGATGCTAATTCAAGCTTCTCCTACAGTTTTGAGAATATCAGCGGCAATGACAATGATAAATTCAACATTGTGGGTAATACCCTGAGGACTAAACAAGTATTTGATTTTGAGACCCTGAAAACCTATTTTATCTACGTCACTACCAGTGATCTTAAGGGCGGCCTTTATACTGAACAGGCAACCATCCGTATAATTAATGGCAATGATGCGCCTACTGACATTACTCTATCCAACAATACCATTAGCGAAAACCAGCCCGGTGGAACGTTTATTGGCAAACTAAATACTACCGATCAGGATGGTCATGCTCAATATGTTTATTCCTTCGCCACCGGGATAGGAGATGTCAATAATTCGGATTTTTCCATTTCGAATGATAGTCTTTTCAGTAATTCTGTGTTTTCATATGCCAGTAAGAATAACTATTCCATAAGGTTGAATACGAATGATGGTTCAGGCGGGAACTTCAGTAAATCATTTACCATCTCCGTGACGGATATCAACGATGCCCCCACCAATATTTATCTTTCCAATTATTTGGTGACGGAAAACACGGCGAAAGGTAGTACGGTAGGCACATTTTCAACGGCAGATGCCGACCCTGCAGACAATCACACCTATAGTCTGGTAAGTGGCACAGGGGGTCAGGATAATACTTCTTTTAGCATTGTCAATAAAGAACTAAGAACCGATACCACCTTTAACTTCAATCAAAAGACTGCTTATTCTATAAGGGTAAGGACTACAGATTCCCAAAATGCCATCTTCGAGAAGTCTTTTATCATCAACGTAACCAACTCCAATGATCCACCTACCAATATTAGCCTTGCCCCAAATAGCATCAAGGAAAACCTGCCTCCCAATAGTTTGGTAGGGGAATTGGCTACGGTAGATGCCGATAGTTCAGATACCCATACTTATAAATTGGTGAATTTATCGGCAAACGACAATGCCAGCTTTTTGATCGTAGGCGATGAAGTTCGCACCGCAAGCATGTTCGATTATGAAAATAAGGCGTTTTATTTCATTCAGGTGGAAACCAACGACGGCAAAGGTGGCTTGTATACCAAGCAGTTGAATATTAATGTAATTGATTCCAACGATACCCCCACCGATATACAACTTTCTTCTAACACGGTAAATGAAAAGCAGGCAGCCGGCGAATTTATCGGCACTTTCAATACGGTAGACCAGGATTTAACAGATGCTTTTACCTATTCATTAGTGGCAGGTACCGGAGCATCAGATAATGGTTCATTCAGCATCTCCGGTGACAGCCTCTTCTCCAACTCCCCTTTTGATGTGCTGGTAAAGAATAGTTTTAGTATAAGGGTCAGGACACAAGATCTGATGAACCGCTCATTTTCCAGAACTTTTACCGTAAATGTACTGGATGTCAATGATGCTCCCACAGATATCAGTTTGAGTAATACTTCAGTGCCGGAAAATACCCCCTCCAATACCCCGGTAGGACAACTGACGGCTACAGATCCGGATCCGAACCAGACGTATACCTATCAACTGGTAGCAGGAAACGGAGATGATGACAATGCGGGATTTACCATCAGCGGAAATGAATTGAAAACCAATATTGCCTTTGATTATAATAACAAAAGAAACTACTCCGTACGCATCAGGGTGAGCGACCAGGGAAACTTAAATTATGAAAAGTCTTTTGGGTTAACTATTACCAACAGCAATGATGCCCCTACCGATATTACCTTAACCCCTTCCCAGTTTTCCGAGAATGTAAGCCTGAACACCCTGATCGGAACATTTAACACTACGGATAAGGACAGTTCAGATACGTTTACCTATTCATTTGTAAACAATGGCAATAACGATAATGCTGCATTTATAATCTCCGGGTCACAGCTACGAACCAGTCAGTTTTTTGATTTTGAGAGCAAACGATTATATGTAATTGAAGTACAGAGCAGGGATGCCTCGGCTGCCACTTTCAACCGGCAATTAACCGTGAATGTATTGGACAGCAATGACGCCCCTACCACGCTCCTTTTATCAGCTGACAGTTTAATGGAAGGAGCACCCAAAGGAACTTTTGTTGCAGGCCTCATGACAATTGACCCGGATATTACGGATAATTTCACCTATGCGCTGGTGCCGGGACAAGGAGCTTCGGATAATGGCTTGTTCCGCATTAATGGAAATTTACTTGAATCAGATTCAGTAATGAATTACAACGATGCCGCTTTACGAAAGATCCGGATCGAAGCCACTGACAAAGGCGGAAGGAGTGTTCAACGTAATTTTACCATCCGCATTCTCAACCAGAATGATCTGCCCACGGACATTCAATTGTCTGATTCGGTAGTGAACGAGTCAGCAGCTGTTGGAAGCAGGGTAGGAGTACTAACCACTACTGATGCTGATCTTGCAGAGATATTTACCTACACCTTCGCACGCGGTGCCGGGGACGCTGACAATGCAGCTTTTCTTATCTCCGGGGACGAATTAAAGACAAATCGCACCTTTGATTTCGAAAGTCGTTCTGCTTTTAGCATACGTCTGAAAAGTACCGATAAACAAGGCGGAAGTGTAGAGAAAGTATTTACCATTACCATTGAAAATGGCAATGAGCGACCGAAATTAGAAGCCCAGGCCTTTACTATT
>CAZBIF010000108.1:0-8700 GCA_964492055.1 uncultured Flavobacteriales bacterium | reverse complement strand
CCCAAAAATCAATCTCTTCCCCCATTTCTTTGGCCAGGGAAGTAACCGACTTATCGGTAATACCGCAGGGAATGATGTGATTGAAATAAGTCAGGTCGGTATTGATATTGAAGGCAAAACCGTGCATGCTTACCCCCCGGCTGATCTTGATCCCCAGGGCACAGATCTTGCGTTCTTCACCTCCACTGTCCAGCCACACCCCGCTGGCTCCGGCAATGCGCTTTCCTTTCAGGCCGTAATCCGCAAGGCAGTCAATGATGCAGTCTTCCAGGGTTTCCACAAATTGCCGCACGCCCATGTTCAGGGAATACAGATCAAAAATGGGATAACCCACCAGTTGCCCCGGCCCGTGGTAAGTAATATCACCGCCACGATTCGTACGATAAAAGGTGGCCCCGGTATCTTCCACCGGTACGATCAGGTTGGAAGGATCACCGGATTTTCCCAGGGTATAAACCGGTTCATGTTGCAACATGATCAGGGTTTGCACAGCCCATCTATCCTCCAATTTACTGTTAAGTGCTTCGCCGAACAATTGCTCTTGCAGGCGTAGCGCCTCCTCATACGGGGTCTGGTCCAAGTGCAGGTAATTGAATGCCATAGAAAATTTAAGGCTCACAAAACTAATCAGATTAAGCTGGCATTTTCTGCCTATTTTAGCCTTTCTTAATCGACCTATGCCTGCCATTACCATATACACAGACGGTGCCGCCAAAGGCAATCCCGGCCCCGGAGGTTACGGAGCGGTGCTGCAATCCGGCAGGCATGAGAAAGATATCTCCGAAGGGTTCCGGCGGACCACCAACAACCGCATGGAACTGCTCAGTGTGATCAAAGCCCTGGAAATGCTCAAAAAACCCGGTTCAGAGGTAGTGATTTATTCCGATTCCAAATACGTGGTGGATGCCGTGGAAAAGGGATGGGTCTTCAACTGGGAAAAGAAGGGGTTCGCCAAAAAAAAGAACATTGATCTCTGGCAGCGATTTCTCAAGATATACCGCAAGCATCAGGTACGCTTTCAATGGGTGAAAGGGCATGCAGGGAATCCCCTTAACGAACGCTGCGACCGCCTGGCCGTAGCCGCTGCGGAAAGCGGTAATTTACAGGTTGATCAGGGTTTTGAAAATAAGGAGAGTGAGGAACCTTTATTTTAACCCGGATTATGCATTAGTTGGGTCTAATCTACCTGCCGGTTGAGAATATTCAGCAGGTTCTTATTGGTTTCTTCTTCTTTTAATTCTACCAACGCTTCTTGAACTTCATCCCTGGCAGACTGCAATTTAGCCATTTTGTTATCGAGCAGCGCCCGGTTTTCCACTTCATCCTGATTAAGCGCTTCCTGAGTGGCCTCCATTTCTTTATCGTATTGGGTTTTCAGGGAAACCAGGCCGTTGATGGCAGCCATGCGAATAAACCAGAAGGAATCGCCCGAGGCAATTTCCTTTAAAAAAGGAACCGCTTCTTCCGTTACCTCAGGTTCTTGTTTGCCCAGGTATTCGTTGTAACTGATCAGCAGGGGATAGCTGCCAAAACCACTGGATTGCCGGATGGCCCGCTTATAGAAAACATGATGTTTGGGAGAGGCATCATCTGCATAAATGCGCGCCAGGGTAGAGGTGATGGAAGTGTTTTTACTGTTTTCCAATGCTGCTGCCGCTTCAATACCGGCTTGTTCATCCACCTCGTACAAAGCTTCCAGACTAGTGCTATTCACTACGTAGGAACTATCAAGCATCCCCCGCCGGAAGAAATCCGCACTCACATCCTTATCAAAATACTTGGAAAGGGCACCTATGGCAGCCGCCCGCACAGAGGATTTCGCATCGTTTGCAGCCAATTCTTCCAGTTTTTTACGGCTGTACTCCGGTTCGGCCTTGGCTAAATTTTTAATGGAGGAAATAGCCGATTTACGGATGTCGTAAAATTCATGGTTCAAGCCGTCTTTAATTATGGAATAAGCCGCAGTATCTTTTGCTCCTTTAAGTTCCCCTAAGGCCTCCGAACGATAAAAATAATTATCCAGTCCCCTGTAAATCAAGATCGCCTGTTCCTCATCGAACTTTTGTTCTCCCTGCCATAATTGGCGGTCATGCGGATCAAAAAGGACAACTGCCGGTTCAGCCGGAAGGGAATAAATAAAAGTATCTTTTCGCTGATCCAGCATGATCTCTTTATAGGTTACTTCCCCGGAAGGGGCGATAATGGCCAGTTCGGTAGGCAGGATAAACACCCGGGGAACCTCTTCTTCATCTTGTGTCTGTTCTACTAGCACCGATAAGGTTTGGGTACTATCCACATAATCGAATTCGATATCCAGCTCCGGATGACCGGGAGACAAAAACCATTGATTGAAGAACCAATTCAGGTCTTTTCCCGTCACTTCTTCAAAAGCAAGTCGCAGTTGGTGAATCTCTACTGCCTGGAATTCGTTGTCCCTTAAATACCTATTGAGGGATTGGAAAAAGGCTTCATCACCAACATAATTTCGTAGCATGTGCAACACCAGCCCCCCTTTCTGATACGAGTGGCCGTCAAACATATCCATGCGGTGTTCATAATGGTAGCGGATCAGCGGTTTCTTCTTGGTACGGGCATCCTGGAAATACACCATCTTATCGCGCTGCCGGTGCTGATCGGCTTTATATCTTCCGTACTTATGCTCATTCCACAGGTATTCGCCGTAGGTGGCGAAAGATTCGTTTAAGGGGAGGTTTGACCAGGATTCGGTGGTCACCAGATCGCCAAACCAGTGGTGGAAAAGTTCATGGGCCACAATATCCTCCCCGTCACTATCGAGTAATTCCCGACCGTCTAGTTGAATAAATTCCCCATAGATCACTGCCCCGGTATTTTCCATGGCACCGGAAACATAATCCCGCACGATCACCTGATGGAACTTATCCCAGGGGTATTTGTAATCTAGAATTTCCGAAAAGAAACCCAGCATTTCCGGAGTATTCGGGTAGATATTTTTTGCGAAGGCTTTGTATTCAGGTTCCACATAATAGTTGGTAGGAATGCCTTCCCACTCATCTTCCACGATGGCATATTCTCCGATGGCCATCATAAATAAATAGGGAGCGTGAGGTAATTTTTGTTTCCAGTAATCGGTGCGGGTACCGTCCCCGTTGAGGCTCTGGAACATCAAAGCACCATTGGATAAAGTCTGGAAGTTGGTGTCGACAGTGATATATATTTCCTGGGTAGTCCGTTCATTGGGAGCATCGATGGTGGGGAACCAGCGTGAACTGGCCTCGGTTTCCCCCTGCGTCCATATCTGCCGCGGTTTTGTGCTGTCAGCCCCGTCGGGGTTGATAAAATAAAGTCCCTTATCGGAGGTGATGGCCACACTTCCGCCGCTTTCAAACCGCTCCGGCATAGCGGTGTATTTGATAAAAAGGCGAAAAGTATCTTTCCGGCTGTATTCCTTGTCAAGCGCAATGTGTAGTTGCAGCGTGTCGTACGAATAGGTTAATTCTTTTTCCTTACCCAGCTTATCCAGTAGGGCGACTTTGTGGATCTGAAAGCCTTTGGCATCTAAAGTTAGGCTGTCAGTAGCATAAAAATAAGGCTTCAGGGTGAGGTAAGCATTGCCGTATAGAAACAGGCTGTCCCAGTCGAAGGACACTTCCAGTTTGGTATGCAACAGATCATGCTCACGCGTGCGTGAAGCGCGGTAGAGGTCAAGGGGACTGTGAGCATTAATTTCAATGGTATCGAGAATTTCTTCTTCAATGATAAAATCATTTTCCGCTAACTCCTTACTTCCGGAACAGGCAGCTAAAAATGCTACGAATAGCAAGTAAGGGACGAAAAATCTCTTGTACATAGGTATTTTCATAGCGATCAAAAATAATCCAATTGTTTTTATTTAGGCAAAAAGATAAATTTTAGCATATGAGCGGTAAAATATATCTTTGTTCGGATGGCACAGTATGTAATTAAAATCAATGCGGAGCAGGATTATAAAGTGACTACTGAGAAGGACGGTAGCCTGAAGTTAGACGGTAAGGAAGCAGCCGTTGACATCCGGCAATTAGGCAAGGGGAAATACCATCTTATTAGAAATCATAAATCTTATCGCCTGGAGCTGGTAAGCCGGACATCCGACAAGCAAATGATGATCCGCGTAAATAACCGGAATTACGAAGTGGAGGTAGAGGATCGCTTTGATCAGTTGCTGCACAAGCTTGGCATGGATGAACTGCTGAGCAGTCAGGTGAAGGAGATCAAGGCCCCCATGCCGGGTTTAGTACTTTCCATAGAAGTGGAGGCGGGCGGAGAAGTAAAGGCAGGAGATCCGTTGATTGTACTGGAGGCCATGAAAATGGAGAATGTGCTGAAATCCCCGGTAGACGGTGTGGTGAAAACCATTGCCGTAAAAAAGGGGGATGCGGTAGAGAAAAATCAATTGTTAATAGAATTTGAATAAGCAGTCTACTTTCCTCCTCTACTTTTCCTCTTTATTTTTATTTCTACTGACATGTAGTTTTTTTACCTACTTAGCTGCTCAGAACCCTACCCTGGATAGCTTGTACAATAGTTTTGACCAACTTCCTGATTCAGCCCGCTTTGAAATGTTGAATAAGCAGGCATCTCAGGCTTTGACGGTGGAAGAAATAGATTATTGGGGAAAACGACTACTTGAGGAGGCGCAAAACAAAAAAGAGAGCTATTGGGAAGGCATGGGCTGGCATTTTCGTGCCCTTTATTACCAGCATAGTGGCAACTTTCAGCAGAGCTTGAAAAGCCGAAGGCAGGCCATTTATCACTTCTCCGAGATCAACCGTATTGATAAGGTGGCCAGGCAATACCTTAACCTTGGTAACATTTACGCAAACCAGGGCAGGTATGATACAGCCATGTATTTTTATCAGGAAGCGAGTGATCTGGCAACTGAAGGGAAGGATTCATTTGCCTTGGTAGGTTCTATGTTAAACATCAGTACCATCTATCATGAAGAGGGGAAAAGCCAGCAGGAACTGGAATACCTGCTCAAGGCCATTGAGCTGGCAAAGGCTTCCAGGTTAAATTCCCGTCTTGGTTCCATCTATTTTAACCTGGCCATTTTTTACCATGAGCAGGATAAAGTAGATGAAAGTAAGGAGGCACTGTCCCATGCTGTTCACTATTATAAAAGAAACAATGATCTTCCGGGCCTGGCGGGCACCTACAATTTAAAATCCAGTTACTATACCCGGGAGGAAAAGTATGAAGAGGCACTTCAACTGCTGGATTCAACGGCAGGGATCTATAAAGAGCTTGGCTATGAAGATAGAATGGCCAACGTTTACCTTAATCAAGGACAGGTATGGGGGATGGCGGGCAAATATGAACTCTCCCGTAAGAAATCAGAGCAGGCCTATGAGATTTTTAAACGTTTAGGGGAAAAAGCATATCAGGCCATAGCCCTGCATGATATCTCGGCAGCAATGGAAAAAATGGGAGAACTGGTGAAAGCCATTGAAGTGGAGGAAGAGGCCATCGCCATCATGACCGAGATCGGGAATTACGATGAAAGCCGAAGGTGGCAGCTGGAGCTGGCCCGTCTGTACGGTACTACCGGGAATTACGAAAGGGCTTTTAAGGAGATGGATAAATATATACGTGCCCAGGCGGCCTATGATAGTTTAAATCACATACGGGTGATCGAAGAGATGGAAGCCAGGTACCAGCATGAAAAACAATCGCTGGAAATTAACAATCTGGAGAAAGAACGTTCCCTGCAAGCCATGCAGATCAATACAGACAGACTCCGGCAAAACTGGTTGATAGCAGCCCTGATCCTTGCCCTGCTTTTAATTACCGCCGCGCTTTATGCATTTTATCAAAAAAAGAAAGATCACCGGATCATTCAACTAAAGAATAATCAACTTGCAGAACATAAAGAGATACTTGAATTAAAGAATGAGGAAATTCTCGCCTCTATTACCTATGCCAAGCGTATTCAGGACTCTATTCTACCGCCAATAGAACAATTCAACCGGATCTTTCCCGAAAGTTTTATCATCTATTTTCCAAAAGATATCGTGGCAGGGGATTTTTACTGGCTGGAACAAACAGATGAGGTGGTGTTTTTTGCTGCTGCAGACTGCACCGGCCATGGGGTTCCGGGGGCCCTTGTAAGTGTGGTATGTTCCAATGCCCTTAATCGCAGTGTAAATGAATATCAGCTTCACACCCCCGCCGCCATTCTTAATAATTGCCGAAAGCTGGTGATCAGTCAATTATCAAAATCAAGCAAGATAAAGGATGGGATGGATATTTCCCTCTGTGCGTTTAATTCAGGCACATTGCAATTGCAATATGCAGGAGCTTACAATCCGCTGTGGATAGTAAGTGAAAGCCTGGCGGAAAATAATCCGGAAATGCCAATTGAAAGTTTTGCTGCAGAGTCCAATCCCAGGTTAAAGTTATACGAATTGAAAGGGGATAAACAACCCGTAGGAAGTTATGAGGTGGAAACCAGCTTTACCAACCACAGCTTACAGCTAAGTAAGGGAGATTGCATCTATTTGTTCAGTGATGGCTTTGCTGATCAATTTGGAGGGGTAAGGGGAAAAAAATTCAAATATCGCACCTTTAAAGAATTAATTCTGGAAGTAAATGCAAAATCCATGGTGGAGCAAAAGCAATTAATTAGTGAAGCTTTTCTCAGCTGGAAAGGGAATTATGAACAAATAGACGATGTATGTGTAATTGGTGTTAAGGTCTAATTTAAATTAAAATAAAATGAAACTCCTGAAAATGAATATGAAACCCTTGAGCCTGATTGGCTTGGTTATGATTTTCTCCATCAGCTGCGGTGGTCTTAATCCCAATAAAACGGATGAAGGTGAAGAGGGCTTGAAGGAAGAAGAAAAGCACAACATGCACGAAGAGAAGGAGCATGGCCACGATCATGAACACGGTGATATGGATCATGACCATGAAAGCATGAAAGGGGAAATGATGGAGAAAAATGGTATTAAGGTGTATGCGGCCAAGATCGCCAAGGAATTTCCCGATGCCAAATTGACCATGGCTACGCCTCAAGATCCCAAAGCGGTAAAGGCAGGCACCAATAAATTTTCCTTCAAAGTGGAAAATTATGAACTTGCCACTCAAACCGAAGGGGCAGAAGAGAGAAACTGCGCTAATTCCGAAAAAGGACAGCATATTCACTTTATCCTGAATAATGGGCCGTATCAGGCGCATTATGAACCAACCTTTGAGGCAGAATTGACTGAAGGGCAAAATGTGGTACTGGCTTTCCTATCGCGCTCGTATCATGAGAGCATTAAGAACGGCTCTGCTTATGTACTGAAATCCTATACCGTAGGCAATGCGGAAAATAAATTCAACCACAACGACCGCCATCTGTTTTACAGCCGGCCAAAAGGTACTTATAGCCTCACTGAAGGAGATAAAATCTTACTGGACTTTTACCTCATCAATACTAAGCTGGGTATGGGAGAAAAAGTGCGCGCCACCATCGATGGAGAGCAATTTATGCTAGATAAATGGCAACCTTATTTTGTAGAAGGCTTGAAGCCTGGGGAGCACACCTTCCGCCTGGAGTTGATTGGCGAAGATGGTAAACTTATCCCAGGTCCTTTCAATGACTCAGGTGACCGAAAAATCACCGTTGAAGCCTGATCAATTCTATTATATAGAATCTTCCAGGATAATCTCGAACTGTACCAGGTCAACGAATTGCTGAATGCGTTTGTCCAGTTCGTCCTGTGGCAGGTCGATCAGGCGCTCAGTACCGAATTTTTCCACGGCGAAAGAAGCTTCAAAGGAGATGTCGTTGGTCTGTGCCAGGTAACCGATGAAACCACCCGCAAAGGTGTCACCCGCACCGGTAGGGTCAAAAACTTCTTCAAGAGGAAGGGCAGGGGCAAAGAAAACATCCTTTTTATGGAACAAGAGTGCTCCGTGCTCCCCTTTTTTAATGATGAGGTATTTCGGACCCATCTTACGGATCTTTTCGGCTGCTTTTACCAGGCTGTATTCCCCGCTTAACTGCCGGGCTTCTTCGTCATTGATGGACAATACGTCCACCATTTTCAGGGTTTCTTTTAATTCATCCATCATGATGTCCATCCAGAAATTCATGGTATCCATCACTATCAGGTTGGGACGCTTCTCTAGTCGCTCGATCACGGTTTTTTGCACCACTGGTGAAAGGTTTCCCAGCATGAGGTATTCGCAATCCTGGTATGCTTCCGGAATGACCGGATCGAAATTTTCCAGTACGTTCAATTGTGTTTCCAGGGTATCCCGGCTGTTCATGTCATTGTGGTACTTACCGCTCCAGAAAAAGGTCTTTTCCCCTTTTTTAACCTGTATTCCTTCTACGTTTACCCCATGGCGTTGTAGCATTTTTAAGTAATCATCAGGAAAATCATACCCTACTACGGAAACGATATTTACCTTATCGGTAAAGTTGGCTGCCGCCAGGCTGATGAAAGTGGCTGCGCCACCTAAAATTTTATCTGTTTTTCCGAAGGGGGTCTCAATAGCATCAAAGGCTACGGTACCAATTGCAAGTAAGCTCATAAGCGGGTTTAAAATTCAGGCAAATATATTGTTTAATTCAAAACTTGGCCGTAATATTGCAGCCCATTTCCCGAAAGGAAAATATTCCTCCTTAGCTCAGCTGGTTAGAGCATCTGACTGTTAATCAGAGGGTCCTTGGTTCGAGCCCAAGAGGAG
>CAZBIF010000107.1:5172-8719 GCA_964492055.1 uncultured Flavobacteriales bacterium | reverse complement strand
GCCTGCTTCTTTGGCGGCCTTTTCAGAGTATCCCACCGAAGCTACTTCCGGGGAGCAATACGTACAACCGGGAATATTGAGGTAATCCAGAGGCTCCGGATTTTCACCGGCGATCTTCTCCACACAGATGATCCCTTCAGCAGAGGCCACGTGAGCTAAAGCAGGACCGGGTACACAATCGCCAATGGCATAATAACCCTCTACATTGGTTTTGTAATATTCATCTACCGTAATCTTCCCTTTATCCGTTTTAATTCCCACTTCTTCCAGACCAATATTCTCAATGTTAGCAGCTACTCCTACAGCTGAAAGTACGATATCGCATTCCAGTTTCTCTTCTCCTTTCTGGGTTTTAACGGTCACTTTGCAACCACTTCCTGAGGTGTCTACTTTCGTAACCTCCGAGGCCGTCATGATCTTGATACCGGATTTCTTAAAGCTCTTTTCAAGTTGCTTGGATACCTCCTCATCTTCCAGGGGCACCACATTAGGCAGGTATTCCACAATTGTTACCTCTACACCAATAGCGTTGTAGAAATAGGCAAATTCCACCCCGATGGCCCCGGAACCAACCACCACCAGCTTTTTGGGCATTTTCTCCAAGCTCATGGCCTCCCGGTAACCGATGATCTTTTTACCATCCTGCGGTAAGTTAGGAAGCTGACGGGAGCGCCCGCCGGTGGCGATGATCACATGCTTGGCCGAAATTTCCTTTTTGTTGCCTTTCTCATCGGTAACTTCCACTTTTTTACCTTTTTTTACCTTTCCGCTACCCATGATCACCTCGATCTTGTTCTTCTTCATCAGGAATTGCACCCCTTTGCTCATGCCGTTGGCTACTTCTCTACTGCGCTTGATCATCTTACCGAAATCGGCTTTGCTGTCCTTTACCTCAATTCCGTAGTCAGCAGCATGCTGAATGTATTCAAAAACATTGGCACTTTTCAAAAGTGCTTTGGTAGGAATGCAGCCCCAGTTAAGGCACACTCCTCCCAGCGATTCTTTTTCCACAATGGCTGTTTTCAAACCCAACTGAGAAGCCCTGATTGCGGTTACATATCCACCCGGGCCACTTCCTAATACGATTACATCAAAATCCATATAGTTTACTTAACTGATTTCCGTTTTTCTTAACGCCTGCGAATTTAGGAAAAAGCAATCAGCTTATCCTGAAAAATATTGAACAGAACCGCAGCTTCCCGGTTGTATAACATCATAGGAAAAGCAACCAAAGTGCAGTAAATTGAACTACATTTACCTCCTATATAAAATCTGAAATTTTAAATAAAACAATGAGTAATTCCTTATCGGAAAATCTTTTGGAAAGAAGAGCTAACGCGGTCCCCAGAGGGGTTGGCGTTTTTAATACAGCTACGGTGAAAGAAGCCCACGGTGCCACTATTGTGGATGTTAACGGTGCAGAGTTAATTGACTTTGTAGCTGGAATTGGGGTGGCTAATGCAGGACATTGTCCCCCACCCGTGGTGGAAGCTATTATTGAACAGGCTAAAAAATACCTGCACACCAGTTTTAATGTGGTTACCTATGAGCCTTATGTAGCTCTTTGTGAAAAACTGAACCAGCTTTTTCCACACGGGGATAAAACCAAAACCATGCTGGTAAATTCCGGAGCTGAAGCGGTGGAAAACGCAATTAAGATCGCCCGGCAACATACCGGCAGGGGCGGGGGGTTGTGCTTTTCAGGAGCGCACCATGATGGCCATGACTTTAACTTCCCGTACATCCTACAGCATCAATTGCGGTCCATTTGCCCCGGAAGTATATCGAATTGATTATCCCAACCACTATAAAAAGGGGCAGGGTCTGAACGAAGAAGAATTCGTGGACCAGGAATTACTTCGGTTAAAGAAATTTTTCAAGACCCACGTTCGTGCGGAAGACCTGGCAGCAGTGATCATTGAGCTGGTGCAGGGAGAAGGTGGCTTCAACGTGGCCCCCAAGGGGTACATTGAAGGCTTACGTAAAATTTGTGATGAATACGGTATATGCCTGATCTTCGATGAGGTACAGACCGGCTTCGGTCGTACTGCCGCCTGGGGTGCCATGGCACATTTCGGGGTTACCCCGGACATTTCCACCTGGGCAAAATCACTGGGTTCCGGTTTGCCTATTGGAGCTATTGTCGGAAAGGCTGAGATCATGGATGCTGCAGAACCCAGTACTATAGGTGGTACTTTTATCGGTAACCCGGTGGCTTGTGCTGCCGCCCTTGCCACTTTAAAATACATGGAAGAAATTGACATCAACGAAAAAGCCGCAAATATCGGTAAGATAATTAGCGAACGCTTCAACAAAATGAAGAAGAAACACAGTTGCATCGGGGAAGTACGGGGATTGGGAGCTATGAATGCGATGGAGTTCGTAAAAAACGGCGATCCCAATCAGCCGGATGACGAATTGTGTTCAGACCTGATCAAAGCCTGTGCAAAGCGCGACCTGATCGTGATCAGTGCCGGGGTACACAAAAGTGTGCTGCGTATACTTTCTCCCCTGGTCATTTCTGAAGAACTATTGAATAAAGGATTAGATATTATCGAAGAAGAACTAGATAAACTGCAGTCTTAATAAGATATGAAACCATTTTCCATAGGAGGCATCCAGATGCACGTATCCGCCAATCAACGGAACATTCCCTTAATGAAACACAAAGTAGACGTCATGTGCTCGGTGTACCCCTGGGTAAGTATGGTAATGCTGAGTGAGTTATGCGCCTACGGTCCTTTAACCCATTATGCCCAGGAATTTCCCAATGAAGATGAAAAAGAGTTTCAGGAACTGGCAAAAAAACACGGTGTCTGGTTGATCCCCGGCAGCATGTTTCAGAAGAAAAACGGAGAGATCTACAATACCGCCACGGTAATCAATCCCGAAGGCGAAATTGTTGGCCGCTACGATAAGATGTTTCCCTTCTATCCGTATGAGGTAGGGGTTACCGGCGGAAATGAGTTCCTCATCTTTGATGTACCTGAGGTGGGGAAGTTTGGCCTGACTATCTGCTACGACATGTGGTTTCCGGAAACCTCTCGCACCCTTGCAGTGCAAGGGGTAGAGGTGATCCTCCATCCCACCCTCACCGGTACCATCGACCGGGACATAGAACTTGCCCTGGTGCAGGCTACCGCCGCTACCAACCAGTGTTATGTATTTGATATAAATGGGCTGGGTGATGGGGGCACAGGCAGGTCTATTGTCTGCGGACCTGACGGCAGGATATTATATCAGGCGAGTACCGGCCCCGAGCTGATACCCATCGAACTGGATCTGGATCGGGTAAAGCGCAGCCGGGAGGAAGGATTATTACGTCTGGGGCAGCCTTTAAAGAGCTTCCGTGACAAAAAAGTGGTTTTTGATATATATCAGGAAGGCAGATCGTTTCCATACCTTGAGCAATTGGGGACTTTGGTAAAACCCATAAAAATGCGGCAAATTCAGGAAGCTTTGAATGAAGAATCAGTTGATCTGGCTACCCAGACCAGCAAGGATAAGGAACAGCAAAATATTTAGTATATTAAGCCTTTCAAATTAG
>CAZBIF010000107.1:1873-5162 GCA_964492055.1 uncultured Flavobacteriales bacterium | reverse complement strand
AAGAAGACTAAACCGGTAGATAATTTTGTTAACTGGTTTGAGATCCCCGCCCTTAACTTCCGCAGGGCGGTAAGCTTCTATGAAAGCATTTTTCAAATTGACCTGGAGACCAATTCCATGAACGGGTATTCCATGGCTTTTTTTCCGGCTGAGAAAGGCATTGGAGGAGCAATTATTAGCGGGGAAGGAGCAGAGCCCAGTGAGAAGGGCTGCCTGCTATATTTAAATGGGGGGGATGATCTGAACCACGTACTCAACCGGGTTGAAAAAGCCGGGGGAAGGGTGTTGTTATCCAAGCAGGAAATCAACGAAGAACACGGACATTTTGCCCTCTTCATCGATAGCGAAGGCAATAAAATGGCCTTACATTCCAAGAACTAATGGCAGAATCCAAATTAACGAGAAAATACCAGGCTAAAAGTTATTTTAATATTGCCCAGTTCCGCAGTGATACCTGGAATAACCTGAAACAGGTTGCTTCCTTTTTTAACCAGTCGAAATTTGAAAAACTTCAGGAGAAGGATTTTAAAAGAAGAGTTGAGGAATCCTTTGAAACCCTCAAGGTAATTGAACGCTATTTCGCCTATCCCGGTATTCCTTTTCTGGAGCGCATGGAGAAAATGTATCACAACGGAGAGTATGGTGCCTTCTCTCACTCGGTGGTGGAAGTGGTCCGTTCCCTGGTCAGTGAATCCTATCGCACCAATCGAAAGGCCACCGAAACAGAGGATAAACGGAAAAAGATGCTGGAGGAAAAGCAGCAGAAATCCGAAAAAAAACAGAACTATTTCGAAGTGGTCTTTGTGGATGATCTCCTCAGCAACGACCGCAAAAGCCTGCTGCGTAAATTTGAAGAGATCAAAGATAAACGGGAGCAATTTACCTACGATGTCATCATCCTTTCCAATTTTCAGGATGCACTGATCTCCCTGCTTTTTAATCCCAACGTTCAGGCCCTGGTGATACGGACCGGTATTGCTTACAATTCCACCAATGAGCTGGAGGAAATTGAACCTTTCATCAGTGGACTCAAACGTTTAAAATTAAAGGAAAAGACGGATATGGACATGGGCCATACCCTGGGGGAGGTGATCAAGGTATTGCGCCCGGAGATTGATCTTTTTTACATTTCCGACCTGGCCGTTAGCCAGCTCGATCAACGTACCCTGGCTTGTTTCAACCGCATATTCTATCGTACGGAAGATATACAGGAAATCCACCTCAGCATTCTTTTTGCTATAAAAGAAAGGTTCGAAACCCCCTTCTTTTCCGCCTTGATGGATTACAGCCGTAAACCCACCGGGGTATTTCATGCCATGCCTATCTCCAGGGGTAATTCCATTTTTCGTTCTCAATGGCTTCAGGACTTTGGGGATTTCTATGGACGGAACATCTTTCTTGCGGAAACCTCAGCCACTACCGGTGGACTTGATTCTTTGCTGCAACCCAAAGGTCCTTTGAAAAAAGCCCAGGAACTGGCTGCTAAAGCCTACGGTTCTCAACATACATTTTTCGTAACAAACGGAACGTCAACAGCTAATAAAATTGTACTTCAAGCTTTAATTGAGCCGGAAGACCTGGTGTTGATTGACCGGGATTGTCATAAATCCCACCATTATGGAATGGTGCTGGCAGGAGCCATGCCGGTTTACCTGGACTCTTACCCCGTCTCTGCGTATAGCATGTATGGAGCAGTGCCTCTAAGCGAGATCAAAGAGAAACTACACGCTTTGAAAGAAGCCGGACGGCTTGATAAGGTAAAGATGCTATTGTTGACCAATTGTACTTTCGATGGCATTGTGTACAATGTTAAGCGGGTGATGGAGGAAGTGCTGGCGATCAAGCCGGACATGGTATTTCTCTGGGATGAGGCCTGGTTTGCCTTTGCAGGGTTTACCCCAATTTATAAGCAACGTACCGCCATGTATACCGCACAGCGACTGGCTAATAAGTACAAGTCTGCCAAATACCGCAAGAAATTTGAAGAAAATAAGAAATCAAAAGATCCGGTTCCTATGCCCGATCCCGATCAGGTAAAGATCCGGGTGTATGCTACCCAGTCCACCCACAAAACGCTATCTTCCCTGCGGCAGGGTTCCATGATCCACATTTACGATGAATTGTTTCGCCGCAAAGCAGAAGACTCTTTTCTGGAAGCATACAAGACACACACTTCCACTTCACCCAATTACCAGATCCTGGCCTCCCTGGATGCCGGCAGGCGGCAGGTGATGTTCGAGGGGTATGAGATGGTGGAGAAAAGCATTGAAATGGCCATGGTCTTGCGTTCCAAGATCAGGACCCACCCTCGCCTAAGAAAGTATTTTGACATACTTACCGTACAGAATAATATACCAGCTGAATACCGTAAATCCGGTATTAGTGAATATTACAATCAGAAAACCGGCTGGGTGCGCATGGAAGAAGCCTGGACAGAAGATGAGTTTGTGCTTGACCCGACCAAGATCAATTTATATATAGGTAAAACCGGGGTGGATGGGGATACTTTCAAGAATAAATTCCTGATGGATCAGTTTGGCATTCAGATCAACAAAACTTCGCGGAATACGGTCTTGTTTATGACCAATATCGGTACTACCCGCAGTTCGGTGGCTTATCTGGTGAGTGTATTGCTGAAGATCGCCGATCAACTGGATGACCACCATGCAGCCATGAGCGAGGCAGAGTGGAACATCATGGAGCGTAACATTAAATCCCTGACGGAAAGTCCGCCCCCCTTACCGGATTTCAGCCGTTTTCACAGCTCTTTTCAGGCGGTGCCCGGGGTGCCTGGAGGAAATATCAGGGAAGCTTATTTCCTTTCTTACGATGAAACCAAATGCGAATTCATCCGACGCAGCGAATGCCGCACTGCCATGGAAAACGGCAGGGAGATCGTTTCCGCCTCCTTTGTAATACCTTACCCTCCGGGCTTTCCCATTCTGGTACCGGGGCAGGTGTTGAGCCGGGAAATACTGGAATTTTTTATTAAACTGGATGTAAAGGAGATCCATGGCTACCGGGATGAGCTGGGTATTCGCATTTTTACGGAAGCCGCATTGAACCGTAAGAAAACCGCCACGGCCATGATGGGCGCCTCCATCAAAAACAAAATCATTTCAAACTAAATTATAAAACAGCAAAAAACAAACGCATGGCGAAGACGAAGAATAGCAGCAAAAGCAAAAAGAAAAAAAAGAACGAAAAGGAAGTTCTAAAAGGCATTCCGGAAATTCGCCGCTTTTTTTACCGCAACGAGAAACCCATCTATTTTATCAGTGCCACAAAT
>CAZBIF010000107.1:1065-1863 GCA_964492055.1 uncultured Flavobacteriales bacterium | reverse complement strand
CCGATGAATGGGTGCGGAAATTTCGTTTTATCTGCTACATTGAGTGTTTCGACGGTATGCATCCTAACGTATTTTCCCCCAAAGAGGAAATTCCGCATGAGGAATTCGAAAGCATAGAGGATATCAACAATTACCTGCTGGAACACAAAGAAGTAGTGGAATACATTCGCAAAAGGGGAAAAGGGGGAAAAGCCCTCTTTCTCATGTTTGATGATAAAACTGAAAAGCTGGCGAAGAAGCACGGTCTGGAAG
Organism: uncultured Flavobacteriales bacterium; assembly: GCA_964492055.1. Classification (GTDB taxonomy): domain Bacteria; phylum Bacteroidota; class Bacteroidia; order Flavobacteriales_E; family Vicingaceae; genus CAZBIF01. The sequence continues at coordinate 1,611 of CAZBIF010000107.1, read as the reverse complement.
TATGTTTTCCCTCGGCAAAAATGCGGGCTTTCATGGACAATAAAGTCAATACCAACCGCATTGCGGAAAAAGCCGGGGTCCCATGTGTGCCCTACATTTTGGATAAGATCAAATCCTATGAAGACCTGCGCAAAAAAACCAAGCATCTGGGAAATGAGCTGGTGATACAGTTGCCTTACGGTGATAGCGGGCATACTACTTTTTTCATTGCCACTGAAAAGGAGTGGAACAAACATGCCGATGAGATCATCGGGGAGAAGGAAGTAAAGGTGATGAAACGCATCAACTGTAGGGGAGCGGCTATGGAAGCCTGTGTTACCCGTCACGGAACCATTGTGGCCCCGCTGATGACAGAATTGGTGGGTTTTAAGGAATTAACTCCCTATAAAGGGGGCTGGTGTGGAAATGAGATCTATGCAGATGCCTTTACCGCCAAGATCCGCCAAAAAGCACGCAAATACTGCAAACAATTCGGTGATCAGCTGAAGCAGGAAGGCTACAAAGGCTATTTTGAACTGGATTACCTGATTGACCAGGATAGCAATG
>CAZBIF010000107.1:0-983 GCA_964492055.1 uncultured Flavobacteriales bacterium | reverse complement strand
ATGCCTTTATTCCTCTTTCATTTACTGGAGTGGATGGATCAGCCATACAAGATCAGCGTGAATGCCATCAATGCCCGCTGGGCGCGCAAAGAGAATATTGATGACTGGTGCCAGCTGGTGATCAAGCATACCGAAGATACCATTGAGCAGGTGACAGATGCTCCCCGCTCAGGCATCTGGCGGATGAAGAAAAGCGGAAAGATCAAGTACGACCGTATGGATACTCACCGCCGGGCTATTGAAAATGAAGATGAGGCATTCTTTCTGCGCATCACCCGGGTGGGTGATTACTTTTACGAAGGGGCCGACATCGGCATACTGGTACTCCGCGGCCGCCTGATGACGGATGATTTTCAGTTGAAAGACCGGGCCAAAGCCTGGATCAAGGCCCTGAAAGCCGAATACAAAAGCATAGAACCGGATAACCTTACCCTGCAACAGAAAGAAGCCGAGATAGCCGGTTTCAAAATGATGTAATATGCTGATCTCCCTCAAGTGTGTAAATGAGGATAAGCCGGGCAAAAAGTGGCAAAAGTTATTCAACAAATCATGGCCCTATTATAAGCGCTGGTATATTTCCGAAGGGTATACTGCCCGTCCGGGCTACCTGACTTGCCTGGAAGCGCTGGAAGAGCACATGCCTGAACTGCTGCCGGTTTTTAAGAAGATCAGCAAGCTGGCCGGCGGTGGCGACCTGACCTCCCGCTACCTTAGTCTTTACAATCCGCCCCCTTTCATGAGTGGCTGTACACAGGTTGCCTGGAATCAGAAACCGGTCTCCCTGATCCGCAATTACGATTACAATCCCAAGTGGTTTGAAGGAGTAATGATGAAAACCGAATGGTTGAAACCAGTGATGGGAGTAAGTGATTGCAACTGGGGATTACTGGATGGCATGAACGCCGATGGGCTAGCCATTTCCCTCACTTTTGGGGGACGTAAGATCGCCGGGGAGGGATTTGGCATTCCCCTGATCATGCGCT
>CAZBIF010000106.1:5548-8889 GCA_964492055.1 uncultured Flavobacteriales bacterium | reverse complement strand
TAACGGTTTGGCTATGCGCAGTGCAGGATTGAAAAGCCGATACTTTCAACCTTGCACAAACGGTAGCCAAAGCTGCGTTTTGTGTTTTTAATTTTATTCAACAAAAACGTCAAAGCGGAGCTTTGGCGGGCTAAAAGCACAGATCTTTCGTTTATTCCTTCAGCCCGCATTGCGTATAGGTTTTGTTGTGTGCTGGCTTTTTTTTCTTTTTCTAATTGTCCTGATAATTAATGGTGTCAATCCGATTAATAAGCTCAATTCCGAAACAAGGTTGTAATTCAAGTCGTTCCAATGGAGCCTTACAATTTCGTCATCACACATTGTGCAAGATATCACTGTTAAGTTTCCGTCAACCCAAGCGTAAACAACCGCAGTTGCAATAATTAAAATGGTCGAAATTCCCGTCCAAATAATAGCCCTATTTAAAGTCAGCCCTTTCAAACAATACCAAAGAGTTAGAACAGCTAAACCGAAGGTCAAATAGTAAATTGGATCGAGATTAATTATTATGTGTTTTCCGTGGAATTGAAAAGCATTTCCTGTCGTCCATTGATAAAAACTTCTAATCACTTGTCGAACCTGTCCAACGGTAAACCAAGCAACTAGAACTCCTGTCAAAAAGCTAAGTAGTCCGATTAATATGTTCGATAGTTTTTTCGTCATTTTAGCTTGCACACAACGGTGTAGCTATGGCATGTGTGCCGCTTTTGTTTTAGTGTACTAAAGTAGCGAAAGCCACAGAAACTTTAAACCAGGTTCAAGGCACGGCAAAAAGTTGGAATCATCAGCACCGCCAAGCCGAAGTTTAGTAGTAGCACTAAAATTGCTGCGGCTGTGGCTGAGCGGCTGCAGGCAACAGCCTAACGAAATCACTTACTGGAAGCGGTATACACATATGCTATAGCTGATGTTAGGTTCAGTTTTTTATTTCCCCTGCGTTCCGGGGGATCTTTGTCGAGTCCATTTTTTATCTGTTCTTTTCCTTAGATGAAAAGAACCAAAAATCAAGACAAATCAATGCTTCCGCTCACTATCCCTCGCCGGCCCGCTGATTTGTCCGCCCGCCCAATTGAAATCCTGTCGGATTTTATGGTCTAGGGCGAAGTGCGGAAAGAAACTGTATGCAAAGTGCCTTTATTTTTAGCAGAACAGTTTACTTGGAAGCATTTGAATTGAACCTAACGTTTGTGTATGTCACTATTTGATATATACAATTATAATAATTTATGTGTTATTTTGATCCAATTTATTGAATGTGAGTTCTATAGTATCTAAAGGACTTTTCAATTCTAATAATCTTTTTTGAGAAACTTGTTCGTAAATGGCGGTGGTTTCTAATCGTTCGTGACCTAATAATTGTTGAATATAACGACTATCTGTTCCTTGTTCTAACATATGTGTCGCAAAAGAATGTCTTAGAGTATGTGGGGTTACATGTTTAAGGATTCCCGCCCGTTTGGCATTTTGCCTTACAAGCGCTCCTATACTTGCCCCGGTATACCTTTTTCCCTTCATGCCTTCTATTAACCAATATTGCGGTTTATATTCTTTTATGTATCTATTTATAGCTATTACTATTCGGCTGCTCAATAAGGTCTGACGATCTTTCTTCCCTTTGCCCCCACGAACCCATAATTGTTTACGGTCAAAGTCAATATCCCGTACCCTTAGGTTTATTAATTCCCCTCTCCGAAGGCCTGCGCTATAAAGTATACCAATTATTACCTGATGTTTTAAATTATTAGTTGCTACGATCAATTTTACAATTTCTTCTCGGCTTAAAACTGTAGGTAACCGCTTTTCCTTTTTCGGCCTCTCAATCCAATACGTTTTCTTTTCTAATCCAAGGACCTGTTCGTAATAAAATTTAATCGCGTTCACTATTTGGTTCTGAGTGCTATAAGAATAATTATTTTTTGTTACAGTTTTCAACAAATAATCCCGGATTTCTTCCTCAGTAATATCAATTGGTTGTTTATTTGAGTGGAAATGTAAAAACTTCGCAAAATAAGCAGTGTACATCTTTTTCGCACTTTCACTATATTTTCTTAATTCCAGTTTTTTCTTCAGTAATTCCAAAGACATTTTTTGTTCGGAATTAAGAATTAATTTGGGTGTTATTACTTTACTCTTCTTTTGATCTTTACGCTCAATTTCAAGGAAAGAGGAAGTAGGCTTATTTTTCAATGCCTCTATATCAAGCCAAGCCTTATTCCTAAAATGATTGAAAAGCCTATCTAAGCTTATCTCTTCCCGTTTGATCCACCACATCTTCTTACTATTGCTATATGTAGCACCTAATGACTTACAGATGCTTATAAGATCGGTATTATATCGAAAATACAAGGCCAGCACTTGTTTTTCCCGGTGTTTTTCACGGATTACTCGGATGGTGGGTAGTTCAGACATAATTGGCACTTCAATAATAGTTAAAAACCAACACTTTAGCAAATAAAATTGAAAATTTGCTTCTCCACTCTGTAATGAGCTATTACGGCATACTTGTATTATACTGCCGTTGAATTCGCTTTATTTCCTACTTATTTACCGAATAAGGAAAAGTAATCCTAATGCATGGTTGCCAGCACCTGATTGGGGATGGTCTTATTGTACAGTTTCTTGTAATACACCTTGCGTTCAATGGCCTCAACCACGGAAGTGGTAAAGTCCGGATAGTCGATCTCATGGAAATGGTCCAGTCCCCCGGGGCTTAGCACGTTGATCTCGATCAGCTTGTCGTCCACTATATCCAGTCCCACAAAAAACAATCCGTCCCGGATCAGCTTGGGGCCGGTGATGTCTATGATCTTCTGCATGTCTTTGGTCAATTCGCTGCTGTCTGCCGTGGCCCCCAGGGCAAAGTTGCTGCGGAACTCCCCCTTCCCGCTCTTGCGCCGGATGATCGCCTGCTTGCCATCTTCCTCCAGCACCCGACCGTTCATCATCAGCACCCGTACGTCACCTTTGGATACTTCCGGCAGAAACTCCTGCGCGATCACATAGCCGTTGGTGCGAATGGTATCAAATATCTGGTTCAGGTTCTTTTCGTTCTCATCCACCAGGAACACATCCTGCCCGCCGGAGCCTTCCAGTGGCTTGAGCACCATCTTCTTTTTTACCGATTTGTAGAATTTCTCAATGTCTTCCTTATGCCGGCTGATGATGCTTTTCGGCTTGATCTCCATGGGCAGTTCTTCAAAATACAGCTTATCAATAAAGGCATGAGAGAGTGCATAGGCATCGTTCAGCACCAGTACCCCGCTCTGCTGTATCATGCGGCCAAAGGCCACCCCTGCATGCTCCGCCCACTCCCGGCCTTCGGCCTCTTCGGTAGGGTTGTT
>CAZBIF010000106.1:4422-5538 GCA_964492055.1 uncultured Flavobacteriales bacterium | reverse complement strand
ATCACCTCCCATTCCACCTCATCGCTTTGCAGTTTTTGCAGGAACTTTTCCGGGCTCTTGGACCGGGAATTCGAAGGCACTTTTTTGCATTTCAATTGGATGGGCGTATCGAAGTTGAAAATGAAATCACTCACCCCCATCACATACACCTCGTGCTTGTGCTCGTGGGCCTTTTTCATGATCAATACGGTGGTGCCGGCAGCTTCACTGCCAATATCATTTACTACAAAACATATTTTCATTTAGTCGCTATTTTTGAAATTTCTATTTCCCCTTTCAGGGCTTGCAATTTGTCTTTAAAATTCTCGTTTTCGAAATACCTGGGCAGCACTTGTGGCGGTTTCACAATCCCCCGCGCTTCCAGCTCATCTACATACGTCAGTTGCTTCAGGGAATATTTTCCCCTCAGCAGCTTTTTCAACTCCCCCCCTGTTTTCAGAAAGTCAACCAACTGGATCAGGCCGCGCAGGTAAATAATATCCTTCAGAAAACCTCCCCCCTGGAACATGCGGGCCGTTATATCAAAACTTCTCTCCCTATTGAAACCATATTCGTTGTGCAAGGTTCCGTAAATGGAGAGGAAATTCTTTTCATTCAGTAATAAATGCCCTGCCACTACCCTGCCGGCCAATATCCGCAGGCGGTTAACGGTGAGCGCATCGGCAAAATATTCCGCCACCACAGCGATGCCTTCCTGTAAGGCATCGTAATCCGCCAGGCCGATGGCCATCTGTTTCAGTGGCTGGCAACTGCCATTGTAATAGGTAAGTACATGCGTGCCGATCTCATGCTGCACCATCGCCCGGCATTCTTCCGCCGTAAACCGGATTTGGGCCGGAATATACAACTCTCCCTGAGAAACCATCAGTATGTTCACATCATCCCTGATATGCACTTTACTTTTGAAACCGGCAGATTGCTGTTGGAAATAATTAAATTCCTCCCGGGCGATCTCAGCAAAGGTTTCCGCATCTATATTGCGTTCAGCTTTAACTTCAACATCTTGCGGATGTTCCTCTATGATTTGCAAAGCCACTTCCAGCGTACGTGCATCTATTCCCTGGTATAGCCGCAGGCTGCGGTAAAGAAAGTTCTTTCCGCCCCGCTCCTTCAGCA
>CAZBIF010000106.1:0-4412 GCA_964492055.1 uncultured Flavobacteriales bacterium | reverse complement strand
CACCTCCTGATCGATCTCCTCCCTTTTCTCATCCAGTAAAAAGGCCGTGGTGGGATCGTCTATTTCATTAATGCGCAGGTCGAACAGTCGCCGCTTGAGCAGGTCCGGATCTATGGGCAACAGCCGGTAGTGAAATTCATCGATCTCCGTATTCGCATCGTTGAGGAACTGCTCCCGTATGGTGGTCAGATTGGTGGGGGCTACCAGTAGTAAAAATTGATAGGAAGACTGTATTTCGTATAATTCCCGGTCAATTTCATACACCCTGTTATGGAGGTTGCGTTTGCCCAATGCCTGAAAAGAAGAAAGTTCCTCTGCACTCGTCTGTAAACGGATGAACTCATACATGGATTTCTGCAGGGCCTTCAGGAAAGCCTTGCGGAACTGCTTGAAATAGATGGGGAAAAGGTCGCCCTGCCGGTTGCGGAAAATGGCCGGTATGCCTACCCTTATTTTTTGGGTTTGCAGGCTTTGGAAGGGAGGGGAGAAAATTCCCTTTCCTCCTTTGTCTTCCGCAATACTCTCCACCTGAATTTCATAATTGGCATCAAAGGAATCTTCGGTGAATTTCAGCAGGCTTTTCTGCAGTTTTTGCAAACTGATGGGAAATTCACTTTCGGCAATTTCCACGCTGAACCTCCGCTCCGTATCCGCATAGGGGAATATCTCGATTAGCATGAATACGCCAAACCGGTTGGCCATCTGCTTCACCTTGCGTTCCAGCTCCGCCTGTTGTTTTTCAGAAAATTCCCGGTCGATCAGGCAGTAAGAAGCCGTGGATCGCAATAGCTTCAGCAAAGCCGTATCCACATTGTTATCCGGCAAGTATACCACGGCAAAGGGCAGGTTATTGTCCATAAAGCATCCACATTGCTCCTGCGTTGCAGGCTTGTCAGAGCGTTTTGGTTCCGTTTGTAAAGCCATGGGTATTATCCCTAACCGGAAGCAGTTGAGTTTGTTTAAAAAAAAATACCGCAGTTGCCTGCGGTATTTTCTATAGATGTAATTAGCTTGTTATACAGTAATTGCACTTCGGGATTCTACGCCGTAGTAGCGATATACTGATTCGGTAAACTCAGTACTGGCATGATTTGGCCAGTCGTCTTTATCAAAGCCCGGAGCTTTCTCCAGCTTCTCTTTGCTGATGTTCAATACTACCCGCGCATCCCGGTCAGCGGTATCAAATTCAAACTTCTGCATAGGAATGGCAAATAATTTATCGCCCATACCTAAGAATCCGCCGAAGGATAGTACGGCGTAACTAACCTCCCCGCTGTTGTGGTCGATCATCAGGTCTTTGATCTTACCGATGTCCTTGCCTTCGGCATTTTTTACACTGGTTCCGGTAATGCTGCTTGATGATAATAATCGTGGTGTCGTTTTCATTTTTCTAAAAATTTTAGGTTTTAATTTTAATTAATTACTTCACCCATAAGAAGAATGATACCACAATAGGAATCAACATATAAAACGCTGACAATCAACACCAAATTAATTACTAGGGAAAGTTTTGTTTAAAGATACAGGTAAACTGTGGTTGAAATGCTTCAACAACTATGGAGGTAGTTTCCCATCCTCAGAAATTGAACCGCAGAAAAGTAAACCCTTCAATTTCATGATCCATGTTGGGGGATTTATGGATTTCCGGGACTTGTTCCCAATGGGTATAAACTTCATCCCCTACGTGAAAGGTTTCCGGTTCATGGCTTACCCCGTGTAAGGTGTACGGTTTATATGGCTGGGTAGTGCCTATATTCCGGTCGGAGAGGATCATTTCAGCCCGCCCATCCTCGTTCAGGTCGGTAACAATGTGGTTCAAACGTAAAATCTGGTTGTAGGTACCGTCCTCTACCATGGCGATTATTGCATCGTTAAAACGGGAAATAAGCTCCGTTGAGCCCTTCAGGTCTTTGCGTAGGGCAAGGTGCAGGGATTTGTTCAGCAAGGTATGTTCCCCTACCGCCAGCAATTCATCCACTTTGGTGGCTTGATGATCCATCAGGTACTGCATCAGCAAGGCATCCACCAGCATGTGGTCTATTTCCCCCTGAAGCAGCAATTGTAAGTTGGTCTGGTTGTCCATGCTCTCTTTCAATTCCACCGAAGGGTGCAGTTGTTCATTGATCTCATAGTGCAATCCTTTCACTATGCCCAGGCTGGTGTTTTCAAGCTCTTCTATTGACTTGTAATCTACTTTTTCCCCCTTGCGGCTGATCAGTATCAGTTGATTGCGGATATAGGGAATGGAAAGCAAATGGGTTTCGGCAAGCTCTTCATTCTCCCATTCGGCTGCCAGCCCATCATAGTCGGTCAAAGCCTGCTGATAATCTTCTATCACCCCTACATCGAACTTTACCTGATAGCCGCTGCGTTGCAACCCTTCACGTACCAGTTCCAGGGCAATGGAATGCTGCCCTTCCATATTGGTAAAGGGAGGGCGGTAATCGGATTTAATGCGCAGGCTTTCCTGGGAATACAATGTACTGCCAGACAATAGCAGGCTAAAGAGGACTAAAAATTTCAAATGGTTTTTTTGTTGGATCATATCAGCAAAACAATGAAATACCAAAAATGTTAGGCATGCGCATGAAAGAGGAAAAAGACCTTAACTACTACAAGGAAATGGTAGCAGCATTGAAAGATATGCTTCACCGCACCACTACTCACCTGCAAAGCATACAAACGAAACTGGAGATCACCAACGGGGAATTGCGCAGGATCAATCAGGAACACCTGCAAAGTATAAATTATGCAGAAGGGATCCAACGTAACCTCCTGCCTGATAAGTCTGCTTTTGATGATTATTTTACTGAATCCTTCGCTTTCGTAAAACAAAGGGAAGCCATAGGCGGGGACATGATCTTTGCCCGTACATTGGGGGAATACCTCGTTTTCGGATTGATGGATTGTACCGGCCATGGTATTCCTGCTGCCCTTATTTCCATGATGGGTTATACGTTCCTCCATCGGATCCTTCATCCTAAAAATGCATTTTCCCCCGGCACTATTATTAATGAACTGGATACCCAGTTCAGGGAATTTTTCCGTGCAAAGGGGAGTGAAAAACTAACCATGGATGGCATGGATGGTATTCTATGTGCTTACCACCGCCCAGGCAGATTACTTAAATATACCATGGCGGGCCGGCCTCTATGGTATAAATCAAATGGTGAATGGGAACGTATACGTCCGGATCGCAATTCCATTGGGGGTAGTGTGATACGTTCTTTTAAATGCAAAACCTTGGAACTGAAAGAAAATGATGAGTTGTTTCTGTTTTCCGATGGACTACCTGATCAGTTCGGGGGACCAAAAGATAAAAAATTCCTCACCAAAAGAATTCAGAACATTCTGGAAGACAATCCCGTTGAAACTTTAACTCAAAAAATTGAAAAACTAAAAAGTGAATTGGATCAGTGGCAGGGAAAGGAAAGCCAGACAGATGATATATCCTTCCTTGCCTTGAAAGTATAAATAATATCTTTGCTTTTTCTTATACTCCCTAAGTAATGATTACTCCTATTTTTCAGCATCCTTACCTAGAATTAAGTGAACATTCCTTGACGCCTACTGGCATTATGAAAGCACAGGAAGATTACATTCCGATAGAAGCTTTTAAAAGTACTTTTGAAGAGGCTGCCTCAGTGGTTAAAGAAAGAAACTGGAAGTATTTTATCTTTGATAAAAGCAATTTGGAAGTCTTTCATCAGCCTTGTATGGAATGGTATTACACGGAATGGAAAAAAAGCTTGCTACAGGATGGATTATCTTACCATGTAAAAATTTTACCGGCACTTGACTGGTTCAGGAAAAGTGTAATGGCAGGTATCGAAGAGATCAAAGGAAAACATACAGATTTTAACTTTGATGCAGTAACTGTCCGATATGCAGATGATCTGTCGGAAGCCATTGATCTGGTAGAAGCTAAGGCTAATCAATATCCAGGGTAAGCTTAATGGGGTAGAAGTCGATTAATAATTCAATTTGAAAGTTAATTTTACCTTTCAATTCAGTTAGGTGTCCCGGCAATTCGAAATCAAAATCCCCATTGTTGAAGAAGGCAGCTTGAAACCGCTCAGGCAGCTGGCAGCAGATAAGCTGAAACTACCCCTACAACAAATTGAAGTTGTGAAACTACGACGCCGCTCCCTGGATGCCAGGCGGCAACCCATTCAGGTCCTGCTGCGGTATGAAGTTTGGCTTCAGGGAGAGTCAGCGGAAATCCCTCTACCCTACCCTTTCCGTAAGGTAAGCCAGTCCCCTCCCATCCATATTATCGGGGCAGGGCCGGCAGGTTTATTTGCCGCCCTCGAAGCGATCAATGCAGGCCGGCGTCCAATCCTCTTTGAACGGGGCAAAAACGTGAGGGATCGCCGCCGCGACCTGGCCGTATTGAATAAACAGCAACTGGT
>CAZBIF010000105.1:0-8971 GCA_964492055.1 uncultured Flavobacteriales bacterium | reverse complement strand
TGCAGATATGATAGCTGAAGCAGTGGTGGCCATGGAATACCGGGCTACTGCTGAAGATATTTCCCGCATGAGCCACGCCCATCCCACCTTTACGGAGGCCATTAAAGAAGCGGCATTGGCAGCAACCGGAAATCGGGCCCTGCATATCTAAACTTTATTTTGCCTCAGTAGTTACATTCCAAAGCTAAACATCTGTTGATGTCTAAGATTGGGGTATTTCTTGTTCATTTTGGCATACTACCGCCAGATTCTGAGGGGAAACAGGAAGAAGTAAGAAGTTCGTTTTTGAAGAAACTGCAACAGTTTGCTTCTCATAAACCGTACTATGCTCAATTTCCTGAGGCCCTGACGGTAGAAGGCAATTACCTCTCTCCCATTGTTAAACGCATGTGTGACAATCTGGGGGAGCGCTATCAATGCTTTCACGCCGATTTGCTGGATACCAAAGGCTGGAAAAAATGCCTTCAACAGCTCGAAAAAGAACGTTATCAGCGCCTTATCGTTATACCGCTACAACCGATCTACAGCAGTTTTATCATAGGAAGTGGTTACAAATCGCTTTTTCAACAAATGAGCAACTGGCAATCGTTTCCGGAGCTATCAGTGCTAGATGAATTCTGGAAGCATCCTTCTTTTCTGCGGATCATGGTTAACCAGGGGGTGAAATTCAACATGCATGCCTACGACCACATTTGTTTTAGTTATTTCAATATTCCCAGCTCAGAAGTGGCCCAGCCGGAGTCACTCTATAAAGAGGCATGTCATTCCCTGAGCAAGAAAATTGCCCGAAAACTCAATATTCTTGAAGACAACTACACCGTAGTATTTCGCGATGACCTTGTGCAGGACGGGCTGGAGCCGAGCTTTAAATCAGTATTGAAAGACCTTGGTGCCAAAGGGGCTAACCGTGTGCTTTGCTTTGAACCAGACGTATTGGTAGAGAACTTTTTCCAGGCCCTGGAAATTTCCGATCCTGAACTGGAGAAATTCACTTCCCTGGAAGTGGACTGGGTGCCGGCCCCCAACGATCATGATTTTCTCATTGAAATGCTGGAAGAATTAGTGCTGGAACGTCTCTAGCGTTTCATGCAGTGTTTCCCCTACCGGACGAGGGTGTTTCCAGCGTTTGTGGCTCCATAACCAGTAGGCAGGTTCCTTATTGATGATCGCTTCCAGTTTCTTCGTATGTGCCTGCGTAATGAAACCGTGGGGGGTGAGTGCAGCATCCTCACAAATGGTTTCGTAAACCACTTCATAGTGGCCGCGCTTCAACCGGTGAATATTGGCAAATACCACTGCCGCCTGATATTCTTTGGCCATTTTTTCCCCCCCGAATTGTACGCCCGTTTCCTGATTTAGAAAACGCATCCAGTATGCCCGCTGCGATTTACGGGGGGTCTGAGCCGAAGATCACCATGTATGGTCCGCCTTTGCTTTTTTTCTCCGATAACCTTTTTTTCACCTGGTTTACAGGCAGCAATTGCAAGCCATATTTAGTCCGGCTGGCTTTGATCTTGCGATCCATAAATTTATTCTTAAGGGGCGTATACAGCGCTATGGCCTCATAGGCAGAAGCCTGCCCAATGGTAATGGCAAATAATTCCCAGTTTCCATAATGTCCCCCGATCACCATTACGTCTTTCCCCGATTTACGATGCTTATCCACCTCTTCAATATTTCGGTCGACTACCTTTTGACGGGCCTCCGGCAGGCTGATGGAGAAGGCTTTGATACTTTCCACCACCAGATCGCAGAGGTGGCGATAGAAAGTGCTTTCTATTTTTTTGATCTCATCCAATCCCTTTTCGGGAAATGAGTTACGCAGATTTGATCTCACTACCTTGGTCCGGTAACCCACCAGACGGTAGAGGATAAGGTATAAAAAATCAGATTTAAGGTACAATAGCCAGAAGGGCATTTTGGAAAGCGGAATAATGATGAGGTAATAGAGAAGTCTGGCACCCATGCCGCAAATATCGATAATCCTGCTTACTGCCGATCGAAATTATTTCAGGCGTGGAATACTGTTTATTTTTGAGGAGTGGAAAAGTTGCTAACATTGAATGCCGGCGAAAAGGGTCTTAAGGGAAAATTAGTGGCTTTTTCCCGTCAGTTTGAAACCGCCCAGCTATTATTCAGCAATCAATACAAGGATTCGTATGGTAAATATGAACTGCTGGCTGCCTTTGGGGTGAAGCGTGAAATTTCGGTATCAGCCAGCCCTTTTCAAACGGCTGAAACCTTTGTAAAGGAGAACCGGGGATGGAAATTCGGCCATTTTTCCTATGAGTTAAAGAATAACTTGGAAGACCTTTCCTCCCGCCATCCGGCCGCATTTAATTTTGGGTCCCTCTATCTGTTTGAACCCCTGCATGTGCTAGTGCAGCATATTGGCAAGGAAGAGATCCAGTGTTTTTCCCATGATGGTGATGCATTTACCGCTTTGTGGCAAAAGTTTCAACCCATGCCTGAAGAAAGGCTACCTTCCCTTAGCTGGCAAGCGGCACTATCCAAAGAAGATTATGTTAAGGCATTCCGTGACGTACAAACTGAATTGCAGTATGGGAATATTTACGAAGTAAACCTTTGCCAGGAATTTGTTGCGAAAAGTGAAAATGACCCCTATAACTACTTCAATCTGCTGAATAAAACCTCTCCCATGCCCTTTGCCGGTTTTTATAAACACCGTGGCAATTACCTGATTTGCGCTTCCCCTGAGCGATTTATTTGCCTGCGCGGAAAGAAACTCATCAGTCAGCCCATGAAGGGAACCGCTGCCCGGGGCGCGAACGAATTGGAAGACGAAGCGCAGAAAAAGAAGTTGCGAAACAATTTGAAAGAAACCACCGAGAATGTGATGATCGTAGACCTTGTGCGCAATGACCTGAGCCGCAGTGCGGAAAGGGCGACCATTGAAGTAGAGGAGCTATTCGGCATCTATACTTTTCCTCAGGTGCACCAGTTGATCTCTACCATAAGCTGTACACTCCGAAGCGAAATAAGCCCCTTAGCCGCCATAAAAAATGCTTTTCCTATGGGAAGTATGACCGGGGCACCAAAGATCTCAGCAATGAAAATTATCGATAGGGTGGAAGCCTTCCGGCGGGAACTCTATTCCGGTAGTATTGGCTACTTCGATCCTGAAGGTGATTTTGATCTGAATGTGGTGATACGCAGTCTGCTTTACCGTCCTGCTGTTCCTTATTTGTCCTTGCGCGTAGGCGGGGCCATTACCATAGATTCCAATGCCGAGGAGGAATACCGGGAGTGCCTGCTGAAGGCCAAGGCATTTTTTGACCTCAATAACCACCCCATCCATGCTTGAAGAAGTTAGAAAACACTTAACCGCAGAAACAATGGGCCCCGCTCCCTCTTATTTACTGGCGGTAAGTGGGGGAGTAGATTCCATGGTACTCTGGCATATGATACACCATCTTAACCTCAGCTATGAAGTAGCTCATGTAAACTTTGGCTTGCGGGATCAGGAGAGTGAAAAGGATGCAAACCTGGTGGAGGCATTAGCTCGACAACGAAATGTGAAATTCCATTTGTACAAATTAAGTAAAGAAGAGAGCGAGGCGTTAAAATTATCTTCCGTACAGGAGTCGGCCCGGGACATCCGCTACCGCTGGTTTACTGAAATAATGAAAAAGAATAAAATAAAATGCCTGCTTACAGCCCATCATCTGGATGACAGCATTGAAACCTTTTTCCTTAATCTTTGTCGGGGTTCAGGCCTTAAGGGTCTTTGCGGAATAAGGGAAAGGCCGGGCATTAAACGACCGTTGTTGCCTTTTACCAAGGAAGAGGTCAGGCAGTATGCAAAGCAGCATAATATAGCGTACAGGGAAGATCATACCAACCGGGAGAATGCGTATGCCCGCAATGGGTTGCGCAATGAACTGCTCCCCCTTTTCAGGCAGCAATATCCGGCTTTTCAAAAGCAAATGCGACTAACGTTAACCCATTTGCAATCGGCTTATGAAGTGTATCATTCAGCCCTTTTTAGTGATTCACACCTGCTTTACTTGCAGGCTAGTGAAACCGGTGAAGTAAGGTTCGAACAATTGGAAAGTTTGGATCATGGATATGAAAGTCTGGCCTATTTACTGGGGGAGTTTGGTTTTAACTATGCTCAGTCTGACCAGATTATAGAGGCAATCCGTGGTGAGAAAACCGGAGCTCTTTTTTACAGTGCGGAACATGTACTGAATATCGACAGGGAAAGGCTACTGCTAAAGCCGAAACAACAGAATTGGGAGGAGAAAATATTCATTTATAGAAATACGACTCGTATTGATGAACCGATCTGTCTACTAATGGAAGAAAGCAGCCATGTTAAAATAGTGCCGCAGCCTGATACTGCCTGCCTGGATGCTGAAAAGTTGACCTATCCTTTAATCCTTCGAAAATGGCAGGATGGCGATAAGTTCAGGCCGTTGGGAATGAATGGCATGAAAAAAGTAAGTGATTTTCTGATCGACGAAAAAGTAAACCGCCTGCAAAAACAGCAGACCTTCGTTTTGCTGTCGGGGGATGAAATTGTGTGGGTTGTTGGTTTGCGTGCGGATGATCGTTTTAAAATAAACCCGCAGACGAAGCGAATGGTACAAATCAAATACCTGCGGCCGTGAACAAACCCTGGATCAGTCCGGAGCGGCTCTATCTTTTTCTCGCAGCATTATTCATTGCTGCCCTGGTAGCGGGAAATCTCATCTTTCAAAAGTTTTTTTACTGGCAGATGGGGGAATGGCATCGCTTCGAATTATCCGTTGGCATTTTGCCTTATCCGCTTACTTTTCTTATCACCGACCTGATCTCTGAGTTGTATGGTCAAAAACGGGCGAACCAGGTAGTTTACTCCGGTTTATTGGCTACCCTATTTGTATTTCTTATCACCCTTACTGCCGATGCAGTGCCTGCCACCTCCTGGTCACCGGTAGGGGATGATTTGTTCCATACCGTTTTTGGTTTTACCGGGGTAGCTGTCAGCGCCTCCATGATCGCTTATTTACTCGCCCAATTGATCGATATCCGCATTTATCATTTCTGGAAAAAACTGACCAGGGGAAAGAAATTGTGGTTGCGCAACAATGCCTCAACCATGACTTCTCAGCTGGTAGACACGGCTACCGTATTGCTGCTTTTATGTTTCTTCGGGGCGATTGAATGGAAGCTATTCTGGCCCTTGCTAGGGAGCGGTTTTTTGTTCAAGATCCTGGTTGCGGCCGCAGATACTCCCATCCTCTATGCGTTGGTTTATTTCTACCGAAAACAATATCGCATTTCTGCCACGGAAGACCTCACCCTTTTTAATGGTTCAAAAAGTTGAATAAATATTAATTTTGGGCTTTCATGAAGATACTGAAAAAGTTTGCCTTATTCCTTCCCTTCCTCTTCGCCCTTCCCTTGCTTGGGCAGATCTATGATCCGGTAAGCTGGAAAACCGAAGTACTCTATGACGACAAAGGACATATCGAATTACTGGTGCATGCCGATATTGAAAAAGGCTGGCATTTGTATTCCCAGTATCTGGAAGCAGACGACGGTCCCATAGCCACCGAATTTACTTTTCCGGAAAGCAAGCAATATCAATTGCAGGGTAAGGTTCTGGAACCCAAAGCCCGGACTGAATACGATCCCAATTTTGATATGGAACTGGCCTGGTTCGATAAACAGGTCACTTTTACCCAGAAGATCATTCGGCAAACAAATAACGCATTTACGGTAAAGGCAGAAGTGTATTACATGGTTTGCGATGCAGAAAAGTGCCTCCCACCTGAATATGTGGACCTCATCTTTGAAATAAAGGCGGAAGAAAAACAGGGCACAGAGGACGCTGAAGACCTTATGGAAGATAAGGCTGAAGAGCTGGAAGAGAGGAAAGAAGCAAAGGAAGAAAAGGAAGAAGAAACGCCCAATCAGATCGGGCAATCAACCGATGGGGAACTCCAACCGGTGAAATGGAATTATCATTCCGTTTCGAAAGGCGATAACAAATTCGAATTGCACTTTGCAGCCTCGATTGAAGCAGGCTGGCATTTGTATGGGCAGGAACTGGAAAGCGACGAAGGGCCACTGCCTACCGCTTTTTATTTTAACGATAAGTACCATTTGTTGGGAAAAACCCGTGAAAGTGAAAACCTTCACACCACTTACGATAAGGTCTTTGAAATGGAACTCAGCTATTTTGAAGATTCCGTTCGTTTTGTTCAGCTGATTAAAACCACCGAAAATATCATTACCGCAGAGTTTGAGTACATGGTATGCAACGACCGCATGTGCCTGCCGCCTGAATTGATCGAAGTGCAATTCAACCTGCAAACCGGGGAAGCCCGAAATGCATTGGAACTCAGTAGTGCAGATTCGAATACCGACCTGGCAGAAGTGATCCCGGTTTTGCCCAAGGTGGATCTGGAGAACCCCCTAGGTCAGTGTGGAGAGAATAAAAATGTCAGCAATATCTGGATGGTTTTCCTTTTTGGTTTTCTGGGGGGACTGATCGCTTTGTTAACGCCCTGTGTTTTTCCCATGATCCCATTGACCGTAAGTTTTTTTACCAAAGGGGGAGGAAATCCTGCTAACGGCAAAGCCCATGGCAAGGGTGTGGGGAAGGCAGTATTGTATGGTTTTTTTATTTTTCTGATCTATGCCGTACTAAGTATTCCCTTTCATTTCAATACCGATCCGGAAGTGCTGAATGAGATCGCTACCAGTGTCTGGCTCAATATTATCTTTTTTGTGGTCTTTCTAATTTTTGCCATATCCTTTTTCGGTTTCTTTGAAATCACGCTACCCAGTTCCCTGACCAATAAAGCAGATTCCGCCTCCCAGATGGGAGGGGTGATCGGCATTTTCTTCATGGCCCTCACCTTAGCTTTGGTTTCTTTCTCCTGCACCGGGCCTATTTTAGGGACGGTGTTGGGTAATGCCCTGAAAAATGGCCCCTGGCCCATCACAGCAGCCATGTGTGGATTTGGGCTTGCCCTCGGTTTGCCCTTCGCCATATTTGCCATGTTCCCCGGTATTATGAGTAATCTTCCTTCCTCCGGGGGATGGTTGAATTCCGTAAAAGTGGTGCTGGGATTTATTGAACTTGCGCTGGCGGTTAAATTCCTTTCCAATGCGGACCTGGTGGAACAATGGGGGCTTATTGAACGGGAAACCTTTTTCCTGATCTGGACCATTATTGGTATAGGGTTATTTCTTTACCTCATCAAAGTGATCCGTTTCCCGCACGATACAAGATCACGATCTTTTTCCTATTTCCGTATTTTCTTCGCTGCCGTGGTATTTTTATTTACCATATACATTTCCGCAGGGATCATGAAAAACCCGCCCTGGCAACATCATTTACTCAGTGGGTTTCCGCCCCCTACCTTTTATAGCTGGTATGATAAGGAAACCTTCCACGCCGAATACACTGACTTTGATGAGGCCATGGAGGAAGCCCGGGAGACTAACAAACCCGTACTGGTTGATTTCACCGGTTGGGCCTGTGTCAATTGCCGGAAAATGGAGGAATCCGTATGGACAGTGGAAAGGATCAAGGAGAAACTGGGCAATGATTTTATCCTCGTTTCCCTTTACGTAGATGATAAAGTGGAATTGCCAGAAGAACAACAAGGGGTATTTGAGTACAAGTCAGGTAATGGAACAAAGAAGAAAAAGATCAAGACCATTGGTAATAAATGGGCTACCTTTCAGACCCAGGTATTTAATAATAATTCTCAGCCCTATTATGTGATGCTTAGTCCGGACGGCTACCTGCTTAGTAATCCGGTAGGCTACACCCCGGATGTAGAAAAATACGAGTACTTTCTAGATTGCGGCTTAGAGGCCTATCGGGAAAAAGCAAAGCTAATTTCCCAAAACTGATCAGAGATCAAAGGTGGGGTCTGGTGCCCTCTTGTAGGCCTTTCTCTTAGGCTTAATGGCATCTACAAACATGACATTGATCAATTCTTCATCATTAGTGACCATGGTTTTGGAAATACCATTGACGATGGTCATGGGATCCTCGTATTTGTATGAGCGGCGAAAAGGCTCGTAAGAATTATCCACAAAACTTAAAGCTATGCTGTTGGGATCAATGATGCCGTTATGCACCTTTACCTTTCCCACAAAACAATCGGCAAAACTTCCTTTGCGTATGGTTATGATCACATCATTGTGGGTACCGTCTTTTACTTCATCCGCGCCACGTACTTCGAAAACTTTGGCGTATTGCTGGTAACAGGTGGGCTCGCCCTGGGCACAAAGAAAAGTGGTAGATAAGGTCAATAGCGCAGAAACAATGTATTTCATCAGATTAAATTTTTAGGTTTGCTAAAATATTCTAATTTCAGCTATAACTTTTATTTTGGCGGATAATTTTTGACACACTGTTATGGATAACCCATTTAACCCCTTGATCTTAAAAAATATGCAGGAAGCAAAAAACCTGCTTGAGGAATTTTTGAGCCGGGAAGAAAATTTATTTAAAATTGATAGTGCGGCCCTGGAGATTTCCAATTGCATACGAAATGAAGGAAAAGTAATTGCCTGTGGAAACGGGGGGAGCATGTGTGATGCCATGCATTTTGCCGAGGAGTTAAGCGGACGGTTCAGGAACGACCGTCAGGCTTTGCCCGCCATCTCCATTTCAGATGCCTCACATATTAGCTGCGTAGGAAACGATTATGGGTATGATTACATCTTCAGCCGGTATTTAGAAGCATTGGGTAGGGAAGGGGATGTGCTCCTGGCCATCAGTACTTCCGGTAATTCAAAGAATGTGATCAATGCCATTCAGGCCGCACGTAATTTGGGGATGAAAACCATTGGCCTTACGGGGAAAGATGGAGGGAAAATGGCTACTCTTTGTGATCTGGAGATCCGTGCTCCTCACTCAGACTTTGCCGATCGTGCCCAGGAGATCCACATAAAAATTATTCATTCCCTAATACAATGTGTGGAGGAAAATCTGGCG
>CAZBIF010000104.1:3713-9366 GCA_964492055.1 uncultured Flavobacteriales bacterium | reverse complement strand
CATGATCTTTTTGGCGAGGCGCTCAAGCAAATTGACCGGTTGTTCCATTTCCCGCTTTATGATGGCGAATACCGCAGTATAATTTACCGCATCGGTTACTTGATCGGATTGCAAAGCAGAGTCTGCATTGATCAGGAGTTGCAAATTCACTTCAAACTTGCCAGTCAGTATGCGTTCTTCAGGAAAAACCCCATGCCGGGCATGGAATAGCATGCCTTCCAGCAAAAGTTTATGCATGGGAGGCGAATTTATGTAACCCACTTTTCATGCGTTCCCTCACTTCCTTATTCCCCAGGATTTCGGCAATGTTGAACATGGAAGGTCCCATGCCCTGACCCGTTACCAATAAACGGAATAAGGGTAAAACCGTCCCAATGCCCAGCTTTTTGCTTTCCAGGAATTGCTTGAATTCCTGCTCTAGAGGTTCTGCCTCAAAAGGTTCTACATTTTGCAATTGATCCAGCCATTCTTCCATGAGCTGACCGCTGTCTTCTTTCCACTTCTTTTGCCGGGTTTTTTCGTCATAGGTTTCAGGGGCTTTGAAAAAATACGCTCCTTCCAAGGGTATGTCACGTAAAAAAGTGGCCCGTTCTTTCATTAATTCACAAACAGCTATGAGATAAGTTATCTCCTTTTCCTTTACTTCGGGCGCAAGATCGGGAATTTCCTGCAGTGCTCTTGCCAGCGATTCATCATCTTGGGAGCGCAAATACTGCTGATTGAACCAGCGGGCTTTTTCAGGATCGTACTTTGCTCCGGCCTTGCTAACCCGGTCCAGGGAAAAGGCATCTATCAGTTCCTGCATGCTGAAGATTTCCTGATTGGTGCCTGGATTCCAACCAAGCAGGGCGAGAATATTGATAAAAGCTTCCGGATAATACCCCTTTTCCCGGTAACCGGAAGAAATTTCATTGGTATCGGGATCCCTCCATTGTAAAGGAAATACGGGAAACCCAAGGCGGTCTCCGTCCCGCTTACTTAGTTTGCCATTACCATCAGGTTTCAGCAACAATGGTAAATGGGCAAAGGCGGGCATACTTTTCTCCCAGCCAAAATAGCGGTATAGCAGAACGTGCAGCGGAGCTGATGGCAACCATTCTTCACCGCGGATCACATGCGATATTTTCATCAGGTGATCATCTACAATATTAGCCAGGTGATAGGTGGGCATGCCATCCGACTTGAATAATACCTTATCGTCCAGGGTAGCGGAATTCACGCTCACCCAGCCCCGGATCTCATCTTTGAATTTGATCTCTTCATTGCGGGGGATCTTTATACGAATTACATATGGTTCGCCCTGTTGCAGGCGTTGTTCCACTTCTTCTGCAGATAAGGAGATGGAATTTTTCATGCGCTGCCGACTGATGGAATCGTACTTGGGAGCAGCCACCCCGGCGGCCTTCAAATCTTCCCGCATTTTTTCCAGTTCTTCAGGCGTATCGAAAGCGTAATAAGCATTGCCGGCTCCTACTAATTTTTCGGCATAGGGACGATAAAGATCCTGGTCCTTACGTTCCGATTGACGGTATGGTCCGGCATCGCCGCCAAACCCTTGTCCTTCGTCAGGTATGATCCCGCACCACTCCAGGGACTCCCGGATGTAATCTTCTGCCCCGGGAACGTAACGCGTCTGATCTGTATCTTCAATACGCAATAAAAAATCACCCCCGTGTTTGCGGGCAAATAAATAGTTGTACAATGCGGTTCTCACCCCTCCCATATGCAATGGACCTGTGGGACTGGGTGCAAATCGAACCCTTATTTTATCTGCCATAATTAAACCTTTTTTTGGAGTTACAAAATTACAGTATTTAGTCCCTTTCCTAAAATATAAGCCTTCTGACGCCTTTTCTTAATCCCCTATTCTTAATAAAAGGGGCAAGCAATTTGCAGTTGAAAGGGGCTTTTCAAAATTGCTTAACTTTAAAAGTTTTATTTCAGTTCCATGAACAGTAATTATCGCTTATTGATTGACAAGCTCAATCGCTTTATCCGCAAGTATTATCTCAATAAAATGCTGCGGGGTTTTATTTATTTTCTTTCGCTGGGATTAGCCCTTTTTCTCTTGGTCTCTTTACTCGAACATGCGGGAAATTTCAATGCTGCCACCCGACGTATTCTTTTCTATACTTCACTCAGCGGATTGGTTGTTCTGCTTGTATGGCAGGTGATCATCCCGGCATTTAAACTCGCAGCTATCGGAAACCGTCTGAGTTACGCCCAGGCATCACAGATTATCGGTAAGCATTTTGAAAAGGTAAATGATAAGCTGATCAATGTATTACAACTAAATGAGACCCTAACGGAGCGGCAAAACGACCTGATGATAGCCAGTATTGAACAGAAAATTCAGGAACTGAAGCCTATTCCTTTTACACTGGCGATCAATCTGGGGGAAAATAAACGACACCTAAAATGGATATTGATCCCCTTAGTTATCATTCTGGCGATTATATTTTTTCAACCCAATGTACTGGTGGAAAGCACCGGCAGGTTGATCGCCCACGACCGGGAGTTTGTGCCTACGGCCCCCTATTCCATTAAATTGGAACATGACGAACTGAAGGCTTATAAAAATGCGAGTTTTAAGCTGGATGTTGGTTTAAGCGGTGAACTACTGCCAAATCTGTTGTACATAGAACATGAAGGGCAGCAGTTTTTAATGAACAAGGAAAGCAGCAGTCACTTCACCTTCACTTTTCAGAATTTGCAAGAATCAAAGACTTTTTTCTTTGATGACGGTACCTATGAATCCCGCAATTACGAACTAAAGGTTATTCCCGAACCTACCTTGATCGATTTCTCGATTAAGCAGGAATACCCCGCCTATTTGCAAAGAAAAAATGTGGTAATAGCCAATGCCGGCGATCTTACCATACCGGAAGGCACAAGACTGAGCTGGAATTTTACAACCGATGCGGTAGAGGAATTCCAATTGGGGTTTGGGGATTCCATTTCCCTCATCCCGAATAGTGATGAGAACCAATTTTCCTACAGCAGACGCCTCTACGAAAGTACCCCCTATACTATTCAGCTGCTTAACAATCAGGTAACCGAACCCAAAACCCTGAAGTATGATATCACTGTTATCCCCGACTTAAAACCAAAAATCGAGGTTGAAAGGCAAAGCGATAGCCTGCATAATGAGATCACTTATTTCCGCGGGCAGGTAGTTGATGATTATGGGTTTTCACGCCTGCTATTTTATACCCGCTACATTGGGGAAAATGATTCGCTGGGGGAGTTGACCTCCACCCCCATTAAAATTCCATTGAATGTGCAAAGTGCAGAATTCTACCATGTATGGAATATGGCCAATTACGATCTTAAGGCGGGTGACAAAGTAGAATATTACTTTGAGATTTGGGATAATGATGGAGTAAACGGCAGCAAATTCAGCCGTACTTCCACCATGATCTATAAGGCTCCTTCCCTTGAAGAGGTGAAAGAAAAAACTGCCAGATCAGAGAGTGAGATCAAGCAGCAACTTGAGGAAAACATAGCCCTTTCGCAGGAGATCCGGAATGACATGGAAGACCTGAAAGCAAAACTCTTGCAAAAGAAAAACCTTGGATTTCAGGAAAAAAAGCAGCTAGAAGATATTCTGAAAAAACAGAAGCAACTGAAAGAGTCGGTGCAGAAAATGAATGAACAGAATCAGAAGAAAAACAACCTGAGTGAACAATATGACCCGCAAACGGAGGAACTGCGGGAAAAACAGGAACAATTGCAGGATCTTTTTGAAAAAGTGATGAGCGAAGAGATGAAGCAGATGATGGATGAGATAGAAAAAATGATGGAGAAACTGCAAAAAGACAAATTGGAAGAATCCCTGGAAAAGCTGGAACTTTCAAACGAGGACCTCGAAAAGGAACTGGATCGGAATTTAGAGCTGTTTAAGCAACTGGAAGTTGAAAAGAGGCTGAATGAAGCCATGGAGAAACTGGAAAAAATAAAAGAAGAGCAAGCGGAGATCCGAAAGGAAACCGATGAGTCCAGAAAGGATATTCCTGAGGAACTAAAAGAAAAGCAGCAAAAGAACAATGAGGACTTTAAAGGTTTAAGCAAGGATCTTGAGGAGCTGGCGCAGAAAAATCAGGAGCTGGAAAATCCCAACAAAATGGAAAACACCAAAAACCTGGAAGAGCAGATCAAAGAAGACATGAAGCAAAGCCTGGATAAAATGCAACAGCAGAAACAACAGCAATCTTCTGAAAGTCAGCAAAATGCGCAAGATAAAATGGAAAAATTGCAGGAAAGTTTAGCCTCCATGCAGATGCAGATGCAATCATCTCAACAGGCGGAAAACCTGGAGAACCTGCGGGCCATACTTGAAAACCTCATTACCCTTTCATTCGATCAGGAGGCGGTAATGGAAGACCTGCGGAAAACTGACCGGAATGATCCTAACTATATAAAGCTCGCTCAACAACAGCGAAAGCTAAAGGATGATGCAAAGATCATTCAGGACTCCTTGTACGCTCTGAGTAAAAGGGTGATTCAATTAGAAGCGATGGTGAACCGGGAGATCAGTAGTATAAACTACAATATGGATAATGCGATTGAGCAACTGGGCGACCGCAATACCCCGGTGGTCACTTCAAGGCAGCAATTAGCCATGACCTCTATTAATAACCTGGCCCTTCTACTTGATGAAGTGGTGCAAAATATGCAAATGCAGATGCAATCCATGATGCAGGGAAATAAAAACTGCAAGAAGCCTGGGCAGGGGAAACCGGGTCAAGGGAATAGCATGAGCAATATGAAGCAATTACAGCAACAGCTAAATCAACAAATGGAGAGCCTGAAAAAATCCATGCAGCAAGGCAACAAGCCGGGGCAAGGTCAAAAAGCGGGAGGTGGCAAACAAAGCATGAGCAAGGAGCTGGCCCAGATGGCCGCCAAGCAAGCAGCTATTCGCAAAGCACTGGAAGATATGCAGCAAAAAGCCAGCGAGGAGAAAGGTGCCGGCGGGGGCGGGAGCATGCGCAAGATCAGCGAATTGATGGAAGAAACTGAAACAGACCTGGTGAATAAGCGGATAACCAATGAAACCATCCTAAGGCAACAGGAAATTTTAACCCGCTTACTGGAATCAGAGAAAGCAGAGCGGGAAAGGGAAAAGGATACGCAGCGAAAATCCAATGAAAACCAAAATGAATTTTTTCGCAACCCTAATTCTGTTTTTGAGTATAATAGGCAAAAAGAACGGGAAATCGAGCTATTGAACACCATGCCACCCTCGTTCAATACATTTTACAAAACAAAAGTCACAGAATACTTTAACCTGATCGAAAATGATGGCAAGCGCACAAATTGAAAAATACAAACTGGCTTCAGAAATTGACAGCCTTGCACAAGTAGAAAACATTATTGAGGATTTGAGGAAACGTTATGATATTACTGAAGAAATCTACGGAAATATCCTGGTTACCATAACTGAAGCCGCCAATAATGCCATTCGTCACGGAAACCAATTAGACCCCAAAAAATCAGTTGATTTTGCTTTTGAATCTTCAGATACCGAGTTTGTTTTTATTATTAAAGACCAGGGTAGCGGATTTGACTATGAGAACATTCCCGACCCCACCCACCCCGATAACCTTGACAAACCTGATGGGCGCGGCATATTTATTATGAAAAACCTGGC
>CAZBIF010000104.1:149-3681 GCA_964492055.1 uncultured Flavobacteriales bacterium | reverse complement strand
GTGGAGTTTGAAGATCAGGGTCGAACCGTTAAACTTACTTTTAATCACTAATTCACTTGGGAAAAACCCTCTTCTTCAGAGAAGAAGTTGAAGTCGTACTTGATGAGAAAAAAACAGCAAAATGGATAACTGCTGTTATTAGAAAATACCATAAAGTCCCCGGAGATATTTCCATAATATTTTGCTCTGATCCATTTCTTCTCGACATCAACCAAAGGTATCTGAATCACGATTATTTTACCGACATTATCACGTTTAATTACAACCAGAACCATCTTGTATCGGGTGATATTTTTATAAGCACAGACAGTGTTATGGATAATGCCCGGGACAGGGGCATTGAGTTTAAAACAGAATTAAATCGGGTGATCATTCACGGCGTCCTCCACCTTATTGGATTTAATGACAAAAGTGCTGAAGATAAAGAACTTATGAGGAAAGAAGAGGACAATTGCTTAATTTTGCATTCCGAAATGCAATAGTGTTCCACGTGAAACTTTTCTGATATGTTTAAGAAATATGATGTAATAGTAGTAGGAGGAGGACATGCTGGTTGTGAAGCAGCAGCTGCTGCTGCCAATTTAGGCGCCAAGACTTTATTGATCAGCATGAATTTAAACACCATTGCTCAAATGTCCTGTAATCCAGCCATGGGTGGTGTGGCTAAAGGGCAAATAGTAAGGGAAATAGACGCTTTGGGTGGATATAGCGGAATTATTGCCGATCAAACTGCTGTACAATTCAGAATGCTAAATACCTCCAAGGGTCCGGCTATGTGGAGCCCCCGGGTGCAAAGTGACAGGTTCCAATTTGCACAAAGCTGGAAATCCACTTTGGAGAATTTACCAAATCTGGACATGTGGCAAGATACTGTAACCGGGGTTATGGTTTCAAATCAAAAAATATCAGGTGTAAGAACCATGATGGGGCTTGAAATTAAAAGCCAAACCGTAGTATTAACCAATGGTACTTTTTTAAACGGTACCATCCATGTTGGAAAACAAAATTTTGGTGGCGGCAGGGCCGGTGAAAGAAACTCCCAGGGTATTACGGAACAATTAAAAGATATAGGGTTTGATCACGGAAGAATGAAAACCGGAACCCCACCTCGCGTAGATGGAAAGTCGGTTGATTATTCCTTAATGGAAGAACAAAAAGGCGACGCAAATCCGGGCAGGTTCTCCTTTCTAACCGAAACAACGCTTGAGGATCAAATTAGCTGTCATATAACATATACCAATGAAGAAGTACATGAAATTTTATATTCCGGATTAAAAGATTCACCTATGTATAGTGGTATCATTTCCGGATCTGGGCCAAGATACTGCCCATCCGTGGAAGAAAAGGTAGTTCGATTTGCTCAAAGGGATCGTCATCAAGTTTTTGTGGAACCAGAAGGAAGGCACACTAATGAGTTGTACATAAACGGATTTAGCACATCCCTTCCCCTGGACACACAACATAAAGCTTTAAAAAAGATCAAAGGATTAGAAAATGCCAAAATCCTGAGGCCCGGCTATGCAATTGAATACGATTATTTCCCACCTACTCAGCTACAACATACCCTTGAAACAAAGCTCATAGAAGGACTTTATTTTGCAGGTCAGATCAATGGAACCACCGGTTATGAAGAAGCCGGAGCTCAGGGGATAATCGCAGGAATAAATGCAGCTAGAAAGGTACAGTCAAAAGGGTCAGTGGTTCTAGGACGCGACCAGGCGTATATTGGCGTTTTAATTGATGATCTGATCACCAAGGGCACCGAAGAACCATACCGTATGTTTACATCCCGGGCAGAATACCGTATCCTATTAAGACAAGATAATGCTGATGCGCGCCTGACCCCTTTGGGGTATGAAATAGGTCTCGCTAATGAAGTACGACTAAATAAACTACAACAAAAACAAGCTGCCACAGAAGAAATATTAAAAAAATTAGAAGATTCCTCCATTTCACCTGAAATAGCTAATCCTTACCTGGAAAAGCTAGGGTCAAGTTTGATTAAACAAAAGGTAAAACTTCATAGTATCTTATCGCGTCCGGAAGTAAATATCCAATCCATTGATCGGGATCTGACAGAAAGCGGGGTTATCAATTTAAAAGAATATGGAGAAGAAGCTTTAGAACAAGCTGAAATAAAAATTAAATACCAGGGATACATTGACCGGGAAAAAGAGATGGCAGAAAAGATCAGCAAGTTGGAAGGCATTCGCATTAAAGATGGCTTTAATTATGAAGAATTAACCTCAATATCGAAGGAAGGCCGCGAAAAATTGAATAAGATACAACCTAAAACCATTGGTCAGGCTTCTCGAATAAGCGGGGTTTCTCCAGCAGATGTTTCCGTGCTTCTGATCTATTTTAATCGTTAGTTTCGCGTTCCACGTGGAACAATTTTATTTTCTCTTCTTCCTTTCTTCGCATTGATCACACAGTGAGTGAGAAAAGCTTTACCATCGAAAAGTGCAATACTTGTACTCTGGGAATCACTAATCCCTATCCTGATAAACAGAAGATTGGTGCCTATTATCAATCTGAAGAATATATTTCTCATTCAAACACTTCCAAAGGTTTTATTAATTCAGCTTACAAAACCGTTCGAAACATTACTTTAAAACAAAAAGAAAAATTGGTCTATTCATTTCTAAAATCGAAAGGAAGAATCCTCGATGTCGGTTGTGGTACAGGTCACTTTTTAAATTATTTAAATAATAAAGGGTATCAGGTAATAGGTATAGAACCCGACCCTAACGCCAGGAAATTCGCTGCTGATGAATTCAATTTAGAGGTTTATGACGAAAGTTATTTTTCAGAAATCAAAGCCGGCAGTTTTGAGGTAATAAGCATGTGGCATGTACTTGAGCACGTACATGAGCTGAAAGAACGATTAAAATCTGTTTATAATTCACTCACTACCAATGGCTTACTGTTTTTAGCGCTGCCAAATTACCTTTCGTATGATGCCCAATACTACGGCTCCTTCTGGGCTGCTTATGATGTGCCGCGGCACCTTTATCATTTTAACCGAATTTCTATGGCGAAAGTCGCCGAGGTATCAGGATTGAAATGGATTGATACAGTACCCATGAAATTTGATGCCTTCTATGTTTCCTTATTGAGTGAAAAATATAAAAACAAGCAAACGAATTATTTCTCCGCTATAAAAACTGCTGTGAAGTCCAATTGGATGGCTTCTAAATCTGGCGAATACTCTTCTTTGATCTATATTTTTAGAAAATCATGAATTATGATAATTTCTGATCTCTAAAAATGAATGAGGGTTCTACACCCTGCCACAATAAAACCCCTCGCGAACTCGCCTAGCTCGTTTCGAACCTTTGAGGGTTTTCTTCCTTCCTCAAAAAAAAAGCTGCAAATAATGCAGCTTGTGTGACTCCGGAAGGATGGCTCATACACACTGCCTCACCCACTGCCCCTCGCGAACTCCCCTAGCTCGTTTCGAACCTTTGAGGGTTCTCTTCCTTCCTCAAAAAAAAAGCTGCAAATAATGCAGCTTGTGTGACTCCGGAAG
>CAZBIF010000103.1:2424-9549 GCA_964492055.1 uncultured Flavobacteriales bacterium | reverse complement strand
CGTTCAATTGTTCGATCGTCTCGTAATTCAGGGCTTGCCGGAACTGCAATTCAGAGAAGATGCCCAGGCGGGGAAAAATGTGTTTCCGGGCCTGTAAGCATCGCTGCCGGTAAGTGGCCTGCAGGCGGTAATGATATAGGTCATAACCACGGTAACCCTCATCCTCCGGCTGCACGGACTTCAAATGGTAAAAAGCGCCCAGGGTGAAAAAACGGCTGTAAAGTTTACTGCTTTTGATGAACGGGAGATCAGCCCCCATGCTGAGGTCCGTTTCCGTCCAGCGAAGGGTGAGGTCTTCTTCCGACTCATTGCTCCGGCCGGTACGCGATGCCTGCAGATACAGGCGGGGGTAAAATTGCGCATACACCCCGTTCAGGTAAAAACCACTGCCTCTTTCGTTGGCATTGTAGCGGTAGCCGGCGGCCATTTGCAAAGTATTCAATATGTTCTCAGAACGAATTTCGAGCCCGTAGATGGGATGGTCGGCAAAAGCACTCCAGGAGTGAATATTCAGCAAATTGCGGTAGGCAGAATAGGGTTTGATCTCCCGGCTAGTTGAGCCTTTGGCCTCCAGGGCTGATTCTCCGGTTAAGAAATGGTCCTGATTGGCAGCTAATTCTGATAAGGGCCGAATGGAATCAATTATTTCATAGACCTTAATAGCTTGATTTTGCAGTCGCCTGCCGCTTAAAGTAAATTCCACATAAACCATACTGTCGGAGGCTGGATGCACAGCCACTTCATACGCTCCGGTCGGGCTGTTACTTACCCGCTCCAGCCTGTTTTCCTGCAGATGCAGGCGATAGATATTATCCACCCCGGAAAAGGAGGCACTGAAATATACATAAGGCTTTTTCAGGGAAGGCCTGCCCAGGAGGTGAAAGCCGGCCGATAGAAGCAGGGTGTGCTCCCCGCTATGCCAATCGATCAGATAGAGGCCGTTCCGTCCCAGGGTATCCCGGCTGACAGAAAGTAAACGGTGTTCATCCAGGGGCGTCTGGTACGTATAGTGCAGTTTCATAGGGTTGGGCAGGGAGTCGGTAGGCTCACCCTGCAGGTTGAACTTTTTCAATTTGAAATGGAGCTTTTCGTCCCGTACGTTGGCGATGATCGTTTTATCATTCGGGGCAAAAACGGGGTTAAAGGTTTTCAAGCCCTGGGTAAGCCTCTTTTTAACCCCGCTGGCTCTATCTACCAGAACCAGATCGGTATAATCCTCCCAGAACCAGCGGGGGTGGTAGTAAGCACCGCTATAGACCAGGAAGCTGTCCTGCACGTCAAAATAATTGCTCAGGCGTAAGCCTGCATAAGTTACCCGATTAGCTTGGTGGGAAGCATGTCCATAAAATCCCCCGATCTGTTCATAGCTATCCCGGTAGTAAAGCAGTTGACCGTCCGGAGTAAATTGAGGGTAAGCGTAGTTAATTACTCCCTTACCGGAAGGGGAGAGTAATGTTCTCTCCTTAGTTTCAACGGCAGCTTGCATAGCCGAATGGTAAAAGGCAGCTGAAGACAAGCCGGTTCGTTTCTTTAATGCCGAGGAAAAGGGATAAAAACCGTAGCGATAGGCTCCTGCTTTGGCCAGCATCTCCCTCCACAAAGTATCACTGTAGCGATAATGGCCATATTTTATCAAAAAATATCCTACTTCGTAATGGGAAGGAACGTAGCGGTTTAGTGAACCGTTCCGCATCAGGCTGTAGCGGGGAATGGAATCTGCCAGGGCATAGGCTCGCATGGCATTTTGAAAAAAGGGCAAACGCCCCCGTCCCTGCCGGCTGTATTCACTTTCAGCCCGTACTGCATCCCCTTCCATAAACCAGTTGGGGAGGCTCAGGCTTTGCATGGTGCCCCAGAATAATTCACCGCCCAGCCAGTAGCTCCATTTGCTCAGGCCCCGGCGGGCATTGGCATATTGCAGGGCGTGCTGGTATTCGTGAATGCTCAACAGTTTTTCCCAGTGCAGGCTGCCGGTAAGGTAATTTTCAGCAGGAGGAGTGAGGTAGAATTCGGAGCGGTAAGGAGCCAGTCCCACATATCCATTAGCAAGCGCCGTCTGGTGCTGCAGTACGATGTTGATCTTTCTGCGCTTCTCCCCTATATTGGAAGAGAGGGTGTCCATGCCCTCGATCAGGGGGGCTATTTCCAAAGCTGATTTTTGTAATGGAGGCGGGAAGATCAGGCGGTAATGGGCGCCTTCAATCTGTTGCCATTCTTTGGTTGGCCGAAAGCCACCGAACTGCTGGGCGTTAACCAATCCATAACCTAAAATTAGAAATTTCGTAAGATATACCTTAAACAAAAAGCGGTGCTTTAGGTTATGGTTTAGGTTACACATTTGAAGCATAAGATCATGAAGATAGGCGATGTTATTCCCGAGTTTAAGTTAAAAGACCAGTCTGGCAAAACGGTTACCGTTACCCCTTACGACAGGCAAAAGAAGATAATTTATTTTTATACCAGCGACAACCGGGCGAATTGCATCAAGCAAGCCTGCATGTTTCGTGATCAGTATGAGATCTTTACGCGCCAAGGGTATCAGATCTATGGGATCAGCGCCGATCCGGTAGCATCCCACCGCAAATTTGCCGATCGCCACAAGATCAAATATCCTTTACTGAGCGATCCGGGAAACCTGGTGCGCCGTCTTTTCAGGGCTCAAACTTTTTTCGGTTTGTTACCCGGAAGGGCAACTTTCGCCGTGGATATTCGGGGCAAAATATTTTACAAACACGATACCCTGATCGATGTGCAAAATCACGTGAAAGAAGTGCTAAACAGCGTATCTTTTGTAAAGACAGAAGCACTGGCTATTTAGCCGCATGAAGCCCTTCGTTTATTTCTTTTCCCTTGTCTTTCTGATAGCTTGTGGACAATCTAAGCAGGATCAGCATAAAGATTTTGAATCTCTTGGCGACGATAGCACTTTTCGGGAAAAACACGATGAACCAAGGCAAGAGGAAGAAGTGAATCTGAAAGGGGAGATGATGAACCTTTCCCTGGAAGACGGTACTGCTGCAAGTGCTTATGTGGTGGGTGAAATGGAGAATGATCAGTATCTACTGGTGTTTCAGGAATGGTGGGGTTTGAATAATTATATCAAAGAAGAAGCAGACCGCCTGTCTGAGCAATTGGGTGATGTGTCCATAATTGCCCCTGACCTGTATGAAGGCAGGGTGGCCTCTACCCGCGAAGAAGCAAAGGAATACATGCAATCGGCAAAAGAAGAGCGATTGAATGAGATTATTGATGTGGTTTTGAAAAAAACCACTGCAGGATCGGAAATTGCCACCATCGGCTGGTGTTTCGGTGGAGGCTGGTCCCTGAAGGCGGCCTTAACTGCCGGAAATAGAGCAGTGGCTTGCGTAATGTATTACGGCATGCCGGTGCAGGATGTAAGTCAGCTGAAAAAACTTTCTACTGATGTGCTATTTATCTACGGTGAAAAGGACGAATGGATCAACAAAGAGGTAGCGGAAAAATTTGAAAAGAACATGCATGAAGCCGGAAAGGAAGTGATCATCAAAAGTTTTGATGCCGATCATGCCTTTGCCAATCCTACACAGGAACGCTATAAGCAGCAAGCTGCTGAAGAGGCTAATCAGCTGGTGCTGGAATACCTGCAGCGAAAGCTCAATTAATCGTCAATCCTGATTGAGGAGTTGCTTGATATCCTTATTGGAACCGTAAATTACCATGATGTCATTTTCTTCCAAAACGGTTTTGGGGGAGGCTACTCCCTGCACCCGGTTGGTATCCCGATTGATGCCAAGGAGGTTTTTCTTTTCTTCTTTCTTTATGGTTGTAAGCACAATGAGGTTATGCCGCCGGCGGAACCCCACTTCCTGTAAAGTCTGTCCGTAATATTTTTCAGGCACGTTTACTTCTACAATGCTGTATTCCCCGCTTAGTTCAAAGGAATCTACCACTCCCTTCAGACAAAGTTTTTTGGCCCAGCGTTCGGCGGTTTCTTCTTCGGGATGTACGATCTCGTCCACCCCGATGGCTTCCAGTACCGTTTCATGCAAAGGGGTAATGGCACGGCTGATCAGGCGCTTTACCTTCAGGTTTTTCAATACAGCCGTAGTCATAATATTGGCCCCCTGGTCTTCCCCGATCGCTACGATCACTACATCCGTATCTTTCAGTGGCAAACCGGAAACAGTGAACTGATCGGTAGAATCAAGACAGACGGTATGGGAGATCTTTTCTTTCAGATCGTCCACTTTATCCATGGAGATATCCACTCCGATCACTTCGTTCCCTTGTTCGGTTAACTTTTGTCCCAGGGAGGAACCGAAACTTCCCAGTCCGAAAATGATGTACTTCATGTTTTAGTTAATTAATATTTCTTCGCCCGGATAACGGTAATTTTTATGTTTTACTTTTTTCACGATGGCAATCAATATCGATAAGGCACTAACACGGCCAATGAACATTACCAGTATAATCACAATCTTACTTGGAATGTTCAAGTCGGGGGTGATCCCCAGGCTCAAACCTACGGTACTATAAGCAGAAAAACATTCGAAGGCGATCTCCAGTAATTCCTTTGAATCATCAAAGAGGGCGATAAAAAACACCCCGGTACCGATCACGATGAGGGAAAGACTGATGATACCGAAAGCCCGGCGGATGGAAACATCGGCGATCTGCCGCCGAAAGATCTCTATGCGTTCCTTCCCCCGCGCCAGGCTCCAGAAATTAAGGGTGGCAATGGCGAAAGTGGAGATCTTGATCCCGCCACCGGTTGAGGCCGGTGCAGCGCCGATCCACATCAGCAGGAAGATAAGCATGAGGGTAGAGAAGCGCAGACCGGCAAAATCAACAGTATTAAAACCCGCGGTACGTGGGGTGGCAGCGGTGAACATGGCATTCAATACCTTGCCGTACCAGGGGTGGTTGTTCAACGCATTGTTGTATTCAAAGCCCAGCACGGCCAGGGTGCCAATTACCAGTAAGATGGTGGTGGTGATCAGTACGATACGGCTGTTGAGGTTGATCACCCAGGGGGTAACTACTTTTTTCTTGGGTTGATTGATGATAAAGGGAAAAAAACGATTCTTAAACAGGTAGGTGATGTAATTGAAAATATTGAATACAATGGGAAAACCCAGTCCCCCGATCACAAACAGGATGAGAATGATCAATTGCAGGGAATAATTATAACGAAAGCCGGTTTCAAAAAGTCCGTCACCCAGGGTACTGAATCCGGCATTGCAAAAGGCGGAAACCGAGTGAAAGATCGAGAAAAAGGTTTGATCAAAATAATCCCCGAATTGAATGTCCTTAATGGAACCAAAGATGAGCACCGCCCCCAGGGCTTCAATGCTAAAAGTTACCAGGATGATCTTTTTCAAGGTATTGAATACTTCACCCAGCTTGTTGGAACTGGTCATGTCGCTTAGCATGAGCTGATTTTCGTAGGAAGTACCCCCGCTGAAGAAGTAGCTGAAGTACATGGCAAAGGTCATGATCCCCAGCCCGCCCAATTGAATGAGAACAAGAATGATGATCTGTCCGAAAAAGGTAAAATAGGTGCCGGTATCCACTACGATAAGACCCGTGACGCAAACTGCCGAGGTAGAGGTGAAAATAGCATCTATAAAGCTGATCCCATTCTGAGTAGCATTGGGCACCATCAGCAGCAGGGCCCCGAGCAGGATAATAGATAAAAAGCTTAAAATGAAGAGCTGCGCAGGGTTCACTACAGCCCGGCTGAGGTTGATGCGGAAATTGGAAGCCTCCCGGATAAACACCAGGATCAGCGCACTGAAGAACCAGAATTTATTGTCGAAGTAAAGGAGAAAGTTGGCCGTAACCGTTTCATCCAGTTCCAGGTAGATGAGTATGCTAAACAAGATCACACTGCAACCGTCAAAAAGCAGTACTCCGGGCCTGAATCTTTTAAATTGAAAGATATACCGGCCGATGGTGGCCAGAATAGCCACACAAAAGGTAATGGTATAAAGTTGATGGATAAGACCTTGAAAGTAGTGGTTCTGATTAAAACCGATATCGAGGATCACTACCAGTACCGTGAACAGGCTCAGCAGAAAAGGGATCCTGCCAACACTAGGGCCTACCCTGGTAATAAAATTATTGAGAAAGTTTGCTTCCAACTTATCTGCTGCCTTGTGCCTTCGCTAGATTTTGATTGCACAAGATTAGGACAAATTTAATTACCTAAAGTTCAGATCAGGAAAAAGCCACCCCGCCGAAGCGAAGTGGCTTTCCCACTCTACTAACTAATTATGAAAACTACTACTACAACTATTTTCTAGCGGAAAGTAAACTATTTCCTTGCGGAAAGTAAACTATTTCCTTGCGGCAATTTTAAATTTTACCGTAAACTCATCGTAGATCATCTTGTCACCCAGATCATCAAAAAACTTCCCGGAACCGTATTTGATATCAAATTTGGTACGGTCTATTTCAGTTTCACCAATGGCAACCAGCTTGTCATCCTTCATGGTGATCTCCGCGGGGATTTCCACCTTTTCGGTCTTTCCCTTAATAGTCAGGTCTCCGTGAATGTGGTAGGTGTCTCCTTCTTTCTTTTCTACTTTATTGATTTTTAAGGTAGAGGTGGGATAGGTTTCCACGCCGAAAAAATCATCGGATTCCAGGTGGCCCTGCAATTTGGCATTGGTACCTTCATCCTCAATATCCTTCACTACTATAGAACTCATATCAATTTCCAGGGTGCCGGACTTGATCATGCCATTTTCTATTAGCAGTTGGCCGTCTTTAACGGAAATATCCCCGTTGTGCTGACCGGTTACCTTTTTACCGACCCATTCAATGTTGCTTACTTCTTTATTAACTTTATAGGTCTCGGTTTTGGAGCCTCCGGCGATTACTGCCATACTTAAGGTTAAGGCAGCGATGGTGTTAATGATTTTTTTCATGATGTTTGATTTAAATTTTTGATGAAGCAAATATATGTATATACATTTAATGTATCAACAAATAAATAAAAAATATTTTATTTAGCAGGAGATATGGAGAAATGGCGCAAGATAATCCATGTGGATATGGATGCCTTTTATGCCTCGGTAGAGCAGCGGGACCGGCCGGAACTGAGAGGCAAACCTATTGCCGTGGGTGGTTCCCGGGAAAGAG
>CAZBIF010000103.1:2142-2414 GCA_964492055.1 uncultured Flavobacteriales bacterium | reverse complement strand
GTGGCAGCAGCCAGTTACGAGGCTAGGCAATATGGGATTCATTCCGCCATGCCTTCTATGGTTGCTGCCCGCCGTTGCCCGGAACTGATCTTTGTCCATCCCCGCTTTGAGCGCTACCGGGAAGTCTCCGCACAGATCAGGGAAATTTTCGAATCCTTCACGGATAGGGTGGAACCACTTTCCCTTGATGAAGCCTACCTGGATGTAACCTACAATAAAAAGGAATTGAGATCGGCTATCAAGATTGCCGCTTTGATCCGTAAGGAAATAAA
>CAZBIF010000103.1:1641-2048 GCA_964492055.1 uncultured Flavobacteriales bacterium | reverse complement strand
GATTTCTCAATGAACTGAAGATTGAAAAATTCCACGGTATTGGCCAACGAACAGCCGAGAAAATGCATGGGTTAGGCATCTTCACCGGGGCAGACCTCAAACGCTTTCAGCTACCGGAACTGAGGCGGTTGTTTGGCAAGGCCGGAAAACATTATTATCAGATCGTGCATGGGGAGGACCAGCGGGAAGTAAAGGCTGACCGCATACGAAAGTCCATCGGAGCGGAACGCACTTTTTCAGAAGATAAGCTGGAACGGGAAGCCCTTGTGGAAGAACTTGCAACGGTTTTCGAAAAAGCTTATGGTCGCTTGAAGGGGAATGAACGTAAAGCCAGAACCATTACCCTCAAATTAAAATCCTTTGATTTTGAGATCAGTAGCCGTTCTAAAACCCTGGATCACTATGAA
>CAZBIF010000103.1:1176-1550 GCA_964492055.1 uncultured Flavobacteriales bacterium | reverse complement strand
GGGGGTGACCTTTTCTAATCTGGATCTGCAGGAACCGGACAAACACGGTCAGCTAACCCTGCATTTTTAACCCTAATTTATATCAAGGGGTTATCAGGTTAAACCCGGATGTATTCAAAGTCTTTGATAGCGGCAAACTTTTCGAAGCTTTTGCGGCAATGGGGATGCTGCAATACTTCCTCCACCGGAACTTCCGGTAATTCTTCTTCTAGCAAACCGTTCCTGAGGAAAATAAAATTAAAGCCCAACTCATTGGCCCCCACCAGGCGGTAGCCTTTTTCCCTGCCCAGCTTAATCATGGCAATGGGAGAGGCCCCGTGGTAATCCGGATGTTTTCCGGGAGGAGCATATTCGGGATCATAGGGTACCACAAG
>CAZBIF010000103.1:670-1166 GCA_964492055.1 uncultured Flavobacteriales bacterium | reverse complement strand
AAACTCCACATGGGTTTCTATCACCACCACTTGGGGCTGAACAATGGTGATGGCTTTCCATATCCAATAGTCATTCCCATCTATATCGATGGACAACAAACCGATTTCCCCCTGGTATTCCGTATCAGAGATCAAAGAATTGATATTTTCCGCCGTAACAAAAGCTTGTTTAAAGGTAGGTTTGGGAAACCAGGGGTGGGGATATTGCTGATAGAATCGTTTTCCCCTTTCCACACTTTGGCCATTCCCGTCTATAAACAATCCATTCCAGCCGAAGTGAAAATACAAGTTGGCTGCATTGCTGTTGATGCCGTCATCTGCGCCTATTTCCACAAAAGTTTTGTGGGACATGTTCAGCAGGGAAAAAATATAGAGCAGTTTACCATCCTCTTCAAACTGCGAAAAAACCCTAAAGCCGGTTTCCTTTAATGGCGGGCATTGGGAAGCGGCCTGCATTTGCCGGTATTGATGATACAACTGCCGCTGCTGCACCTGT
>CAZBIF010000103.1:0-653 GCA_964492055.1 uncultured Flavobacteriales bacterium | reverse complement strand
GACTTTCAGAATGTAGAAGTATTTCTTAAGCAGTTTCTTGATCACAATCCTGATTTGGGGCTAAAGTAAGGAGAATTCAGGCAGTACCTCATGTCTTCTTCAACCTGGCTTCCAGTTCAAACATCTCATCCCGCAGACGGGCTGCTTCTATGAAGTCCAGTTCTTTCGCGGCCTTTTCCATCTCCCGCCTGGTTTTATTGATCGCTTTCTGAATCTGGGCAGGGGTTTCATAGCTGACCTTCGGTTCTGCCGCTTTGGCGGTACGGTCGTGAATCTGAGTGTATTCCTCACCCAGCGTTTTTCGCTGCCGGTTGCCCAGGATATCAAATTTATCTTTTCTCAGCGCTTGAGGGGTAAGGCCGTGTTCCTGGTTGTAGGCGATCTGTTTTTCCCTTCTCCGGTCGGTCTCGTCCATGGTTTTTTGCATGGAACCGGTAATGGTATCGGCATAAAATATCACCCTCCCATTCACATTTCGCGCGGCCCGTCCTGCCGTCTGCGTAAGTGAACGTCCGGAGCGCAGAAAACCTTCTTTATCCGCATCCATCACAGCCACCAGGGAAACTTCCGGCAGGTCCAGTCCTTCCCGCAGTAAGTTCACCCCCACCAGCACATCGAATCTTCCCTCCCGCAGGTCCCGCAGGATCTCTATG
>CAZBIF010000102.1:0-9665 GCA_964492055.1 uncultured Flavobacteriales bacterium | reverse complement strand
CCTTCACGCTCTGGGGGCTGCCGATTTAATTATTGTTACACACCCTACCATGAGGTCTGCGGCAGAGGAATTAGCGGAGTTTTATACAGATCGCGGACTTATAGTCCACCCTGTCACCCCGCAGGAAATTTACAATGAGTTTTCATCCGGCTCGCAAGATGCGGTAGCTATTAGGACCTTCATGAAAATGTTTTATGATCGGGCCCAGAGTGCAGTGGATGCCCCTAAAAATTTATTGATCATCGGTGATGCTTCCTATGACGTAAAACACCGGCTTAATGGCAATACAAATTATGTGGTCTCTTATCAATCAAACAATTCCCTTAAACCTACTGCCTCCTACGTTTCAGATGACTATTTTACCTTTCTTGATGATCATGAAGGAGAGTGGCGTCTAAATACCAATAACCCCGACAAAATGGATATAGGAGTAGGACGCTTCCCTACCCATAGCCGCACGGAAGCGGAAGCCATTGTAAAGAAAATTAAAACATATTATTCTTCTGCTGCTATGGATGATTGGCGCAATCGAATCACTTTTGTAGCAGATGATGAAGATCTGAATGTTCATATGAACCAGGCTGATTTGTTGAGTCAGGTAGTACAAGATAAAGGCAAAGATTTTAACCTGAACAAGATTTACCTTGACGCCTTCAAGCAGGTGTCTACTTCAGCAGGAGCCCGTTATCCCGAGGTTACTAAAGCCATTACCACAGCAGTGAATAAAGGATCCCTTATACTCAATTATACAGGACATGGGGGTGAAACCGGATTGACGGGAGAACGGGTATTGGATGTGCCCACGATCAATTCATGGAATAATATAAATAATTTACCGGTTTTCTTAACGGCAACCTGTGAATTCAGCAGGTACGATGATCCTTTCAGGACCTCAGCCGGCGAATTGGTGTTGCTAAATCCCAAAGGTGGTGGAGTATCCTTACTGACCACTACCAGACTGGTTTTTTCCAGTCCGAACTATATTCTGAATCGTACCTTTTATAATAAATTATTTGAAAGGAAGGCAGACAACTCCTTTAAATCCTTAGGGGAGTTGCTGATGGAGATAAAGAATATTCATGCGACCCAAAGCAATAACAGAAATTTTTCCCTGTTGGGAGATCCTGCTTTGATACCCGCTTTGCCTTACTATAAGGTAGCTACTTCAGAAGTGTTGGTAAACGATTCCCCAAGCGATACCTTAAAGGCCCTTTCAAAAGTTACGATCAAAGGAAAAGTTACGGATCTAGGCGGACAAAAATTGTCGAATTACAATGGGATCATATATCCTACCGTTTTTGATAAAGTGCAAAAAGTGTCTACTTTACAAAATGATGGTAATAGTCCGGCCTTCAAATTCGATAAGCAGGATAATGTACTTTTCAAGGGTAAGGCCTCTGTTGCAAATGGAGAATTTGCATTTACCTTTATAGTTCCTAAGGATATTGATTACAACTTCGGAAATGGAAGAATTTCTTATTACACCGATAATAATGAAATAGATGCTAACGGGTATTCGGAGGATTTCATAATTGGGGGTTCCAGTGCAAATAGTGCTGAGGATGCACAACCCCCCCTTATCGATCTTTATCTCAACGACGAAAATTTCATCTACGGAGGCATCACCGGAAGTGAGCCTGTGCTGCTGGCTAAATTGTTTGATGACTATGGCATCAATACAGTAGGAAATGGCATCGGCCATGATATCACCGCTACCCTTGATGGAAACACCGAGGATGCCATTGTATTAAATGATTATTACGAAGCTGAAATTGACGATTATCAACGGGGAACGGTGCGGTTTCCATTAGAGGAATTATCTCCCGGAAAACATACCCTTACCCTCAAGGCCTGGGACGTAAGTAACAATTCTGCAGAAGAAACCATTGAATTCACTGTGGTGGAAGAAGAGGATGTGGCCATTGAAAACCTGGTCAACTATCCCAACCCATTTACCACCTCTACTGAGTTTATTTTCCAGCACAATCAGGCCGGGGTGCCAATGGATGTAAAACTGGAAGTATTTACAGTTTCCGGCAAGCTGGTAAAATCTTTTGATGAAGTTATCGTTAATAATGGGTTTATGTCCCGCGATATTCAATGGGACGGACGGGATGATTATGGCGATAAGATCGGAAAAGGCGTCTACATGTATAAACTTACCCTCCGCTCGGCCAATGGCTCAAAAGCTGAGAAATTTGAAAAACTGGTAATTCTATAATTCACAACCTTAATTGGTTATATTTGTAATCCTTAAAATTGTAGTGTGAGCGGGAAATATATTCGACTGTATTTAATCTGCATATTGATTGTTGAAACATCGGTTTCATTGGCTCAAAATAGTTTTTCTCCCAACCCAGGGGATATTGATAGTGAGTTTCAGTTGAATACCATTACCACTGCTGTACCTTTCCTGCTGATTGCCCCTGATGCGCGGGGAGGAGCTATTGGAGATGCCGGGGTAAGTTCCTCACCGGATATCAATTCCATCCACTGGAATCCCTCAAAACTCGCTTTTATGGAAAGCGAAGGGGGATTTGCCCTTACCTACTCCCCCTGGCTGAGAAATCTGGTAGGGGATATAGACCTATCTTATGTGGCCGGTTATAAAAAGCTGGACCGTATTTCTACTATTGGAGCTTCCTTGCGGTATTTTTCCCTTGGCAAGATCACCCAGACAGATGATCAGGGTAATGTACAGGGGGATCTTAACCCCAATGAATTTGCCATTGATGTAGTTTACGCCATGCGATTGTCCGATAATTTCAGTTTCGGTCTGGCCGCCCGTTACATCCGTTCTGACCTTACTAATGGTCAGTTTGTACAGGGAGTAGATACCCGCGCCGGTAATTCTGCGGCTGCGGATGTTTCCGGATTCTACACCAATGATCAGGTGCAAATTGGTGATTATGATGCTACCTTCCGCGCAGGTATTAATATTTCCAACCTGGGGGCGAAAATGTCTTATTCCAATAATGACGAGGATGATTTCCTGCCTACCAATCTTCGTCTTGGACCTTCGTTGACGCTGGAACTGGATGATTACAACGAAATTACTTTTATAGTAGAAGCAAATAAATTACTGGTGCCATCCCCTCCTAAATACCGTACTGATTCCACCGGTACAATTGTCAGGGATGCCGATGGCGATCCGCTTGTATTGGCCGGCCGGGATCCCGACGTAAGTGTTGCCAGTGGGGTGTTTGGTTCATTTTCCGATGCACCCGGACTGGTTGAGGGGTTTGATGCCAATGGCAATGCCATCATTCAGGATGGTAGTGTACACCGGGAAGAATTTAACGAGATCAATTATTCCCTAGGCATGGAATACTGGTATGATCAGCAATTCGCCGTAAGGCTTGGCTATTTCTACGAACATCCCACCAAAGGAAACCGGCAATACCTTACGGTTGGCCTGGGACTGAAACTCTCTGTATTTGGTCTTGATGTAGCTTACCTGGTAGGCAACGCCCAACAAAATCCTTTAGCCAATACCGTTCGTTTTACCCTTAAATTCGATTTTGATTCCTTTAAGGAACAAAACCAGAGCGAATGAAGATCCGGGTAGGGTTTGGCTATGATGTGCATCAATTAGCTGAAGATCAAACATTAATTATCGGAGGAATTGCCATTCCTCATACCAAAGGGGCTGTGGGACATTCAGATGCCGATGTACTTTTGCATGCTATCAGTGATGCGCTTCTTGGAGCCGCTAACTTAAGGGATATTGGTTTTCACTTTCCCCCTTCCGATGACCAATACAAAGGAATAGATAGTAAAATATTACTCAAAAAGGTTATGGACTTACTGAATTCAAAAGGATATAAGGTGGGTAATGTAGACGCTACCGTAGCCCTGGAATTACCTAAACTAAACCCCCATATCCCGGAAATGCAAAGAACCATTGCCGAAATTTTGCATCTTACCAGCGAGGAAGTTTCCCTCAAAGCCACCACCTCAGAGCGAATGGGGTTTGTAGGCAGGGAAGAGGGCATAGCGGCCTATGCTACCGTTCTTATTGCCAGAAAGGATTAACTATTTTCATTAACTGCTGTTTTAGAGATTATGAAAAAGCCTTCCCTGCAACTCAAACATGAAACCAGGAATAAATCAGATCTCAAACCGGGGGAATTAGAACTGGTAGAAACCGCTAAAGCTTTTGCCCAAAAAGCGTATGCACCCTATTCCAATTTTAAAGTAGGAGCAGCAGTGTTGCTCCATAATAAAAAGATCATCGGGGGGAATAATCAGGAAAATGCCGCTTACCCGTCTGGATTGTGTGCGGAACGGGTATGTCTTTTTAATGCCTCTTCCTATTATCCTGGCGCCACTGTTGTGGAAATGGCCATATACGCCGACACTCCTAATACAGAACAGCTAATCTCGCCTTGTGGCGCCTGCCGGCAGGTAATGATGGAATTTGAATTCAAACAGCAATCCAACATGCGTATCTGGCTATCCAACAAGCATGACGAGCTTATTCTGATTGAAAGTTGTGCCATCCTCTTACCCATGGCCTTCATTCCTTCCCATTTGAAATAAATTTTATCCCGAATAGTCTTCTATTTGTGCTAAATTTGTCTACCTTAAAGTAAGCTTATGACAAAGACAGCTACCAAGAAGAAGAGTAGTTCCAAAACAGAAGGAAAAAAGCAGGATGCTGGCAGTGGTTTCTCCAAAGAAACCTACCTGAAGTGGTACGAGTCCATGCTGTTGATGCGGAAATTTGAAGAGAAAGCCGGGCAGTTGTATATTCAGCAAAAGATCAGGGGCTTTTGTCATTTGTATATCGGGCAGGAAGCCCTGGTAGCCGGAGCCGTATCTGCTATCAAAGAGTCGGATAATATGATCACGGCCTACCGCGACCACGCCCATCCAATAGGTTTGGGGATGGATCCAAAGTATGTGATGGCGGAACTGTATGGTAAAAAAACCGGATGCAGCAAAGGCAAAGGAGGTTCCATGCACATGTTTGATAAAGAACGAAACTTTTTCGGCGGGCACGGCATCGTAGGCGGTCAGATACCCTTGGGTGCAGGGATCGCATTTGCTGATAAATACAAGGGAAATGACAATGTGACCCTGTGTTATATGGGGGACGGCGCAGTTCGTCAGGGTGCTTTTCATGAAGCCCTGAACATGGCCATGAACTGGAAGTTACCGGTGATCTTCATCATTGAGAACAACAATTACGCTATGGGCACCTCCGTGGAGCGGGTTTCCAACGTGACTGAACTGCATGAACTGGCAGAAGGTTATGATATGCCTAATGAGCAAGTAGACGGTATGGCTTGTGAGCCGGTACACGAGGCCATCAGCCGCGCCGTAGAGCGAGCCCGAAAGGGGGAAGGGCCTACTTTATTGGAAATGAGAACCTACCGTTACAAAGGCCACTCCATGTCAGATCCGGCCAAGTACCGCACCAAAGAAGAGCTGGAAGAATACAAATCACTGGACCCCATCGATAACGTACTGGAGAAGATCAAAAAAAATAAATACGCTACCGAAAAGCAATTGAAGGAAATTCAGGAGAAGGTAAAAGAGCAGGTGGATGAATCCATAAAGTTTGCCGAAGATTCGGAATTTCCCGATCCTTCAGAGATTTACAAAGATGTGTACCTTCAGGAAGATTATCCATTTATAAAAGAGTAAAAGAACAAAAGCAGAGCTATGGCGGAGATTATAAAAATGCCGAAGTTGAGCGATACCATGGAAGAAGGGGTAGTGGCGAAATGGCATAAGCAGGTAGGCGACCAGGTTGAAGAAGGGGAGTTACTGGCAGATATTGAAACGGATAAAGCTACCATGGAATTTGAAGCTTTTGAGTCCGGTACCTTG
This sequence comes from uncultured Flavobacteriales bacterium, assembly GCA_964492055.1. GTDB lineage: Bacteria > Bacteroidota > Bacteroidia > Flavobacteriales_E > Vicingaceae > CAZBIF01. The sequence goes on along the minus strand of CAZBIF010000102.1, from coordinate 3,827 downwards.
CTTCACCAGGGAGTGAAAGAAGGGGAGGCCGGACCTGTTGATTCCATTCTAGCCATAGTAGGGAAAGAAGGGGAAGACATTTCCGGGATGTTAAAGGATTCGGGCAATAAGTCCAAAAAAGGTGAAAAGGAAGAGTCCAAAGACAAAAAGAAGGGATCAACTTCATCCTCAGATAGCAAGAAGGAAGAGGGCCAGGATAAGGAGAAAGACAACAGTAACAAAGGGCAAAAGGATACCTCAGATATCCCTGCGAAGATCATTAAGATGCCCAAATTGAGTGATACTATGACCGAAGGTACGGTAGCCAACTGGGCCAAGGAAGTGGGGGACGAGATAGAATCCGGGGAAATGCTGGCCGAGATCGAGACGGACAAAGCCACTATGGAATTCGAATCTTTTGAGGATGGCATATTGTTGTACCAGGGGGTAGAGGCCGGTGAGTCCGCTCCGGTGGATGCCATACTTGCCATAGTTGGGGAAAAAGGCGCTGACTATCAGGCCTTGATCGATAATTACCAGGCCAACGGAAAATCAGAAACTAAAAACGATAAGGCAGAAGCGAAAGAAAATAAAACCAGTGCTGAGGAAACCGATAAGAAAGAAAAAGAAAGTTCATCAGGGAAAAAATCCTCTACCCGCTCAGGGGGTAGATTAAAAATATCGCCTTTAGCCCGACGACTGGCGGAAGAAAAAGGCATTGAGCTGGAGACGCTGGAGGGTAGTGGTGACGGAGGCCGCATCATCAAACGCGACATTGAGAATTACCAACCAAAAAAAGCAGCAGCGGGAAGATCCACCGCAGTATCCGCTGCCCGGGAAGACTTCGAAGAGGTAGCCGTGAGCCAGATGCGCAAGGTAATTGCGAAGCGATTAGGGGAGAGTAAGTTCAGTGCCCCACACTTTTACCTGACCATCGACCTCAATATGGACAAGGCAATAGAGGCACGTCAGGCCATCAATGCCCTGCCTGATACGAAGATCTCATTCAACGACCTGGTGATCAAGGCAGCCGCTGCGGCTTTAAAGAAACATCCCCTGGTAAATGCCAGCTGGCTGGGAGATAAGATCCGCAAAAACAAGCACGTCCATATTGGGGTAGCGGTAGCGGTAGACGAAGGCCTACTGGTGCCGGTGGTGCGTCACGCGGATCAAAAGCAATTGAGCGAACTTACTGCAGAAGTAAAACAGTATGCGGAGAAAGCCCGCACTAAGAAATTACAGCCGGATGAAATGGAGGGCAGTACCTTTTCCATCTCTAATCTGGGCATGTTTGGCATAGAGGAATTTACGGCCATCATTAATCCACCGAATGCCTGTATCCTTGCGGTGGGCGCTATCCGGGAAGAAGCAGTGGTAAGTGAGGGACAAATTAAAGTGGGGAACCGCATGAAGGTTACCTTATCTTGTGACCACCGGGTGGTGGATGGAGCTACCGGAGCAGCTTTCCTGAATACCTTCAAAGCATTCCTGGAAAATCCGGTAACCATTCTTGGTTAACCAGCTTCAGTAAAGTCTAAAAAGAAAGAAGCCTTATTCACGTTTGGGTTGCGAATAAGGCCTCTGCTCTACTAACCAACTAACTTTATCTTAAATGCTTTCTTGAGTATTTAATTTAGCTATGTAACATCCCTGCTAAACTAAATGTTTAAGCAAATCGAAAAAAATTCACACAAATTTTTAATTACCTTAAGATCAAGTAATTAAAACTCATTTTTTTTTATAATCCGAAGCCAAATCCCACCCGGATAATGGGATTGGTATAGGGGGAATGAACAGATTCATTGATATTATACAAGATCATGATCATCCCAAAGGAATTGGTGCCAAGCTGGGAACGGTAACCACCTCCGATAAAAATGCTGTGTACATCCAAACGGTTTTCAGTGCGGGCCTGCCGGGACTGAAGGCTGAGGATCTCATATTCCGCATGGCCGAAGAGGTTTTCAATGAAAAAATACTGGTTGTAAATACTTCCCCCGTAAATGTTGGTTTCAAAATTAGACCCAAATAAGCGTTCGCGAAAGTAAATGTAGCGTGCCCCGATGCCGGCGATATAGCGATCAGTCAGGCGGTAGCCAAGGGTTGGCGAAACTTCAATAACCGTAAAAGTACTTCCAAATTGCAAACCCAGGTTGCCCCCCAGGATGAGGCGGTCCGGATCGAATCCCTTGGAGTTGCTGCTTTTCTGAGACGGTTGCCCCATTTCATCCCTGGCTTGAGAAAATGCAGCATTTTCCGCAAACAAGCCACTTAATAAAAAACACAACCACAGGCATTTTTTTCCTTTGGTAACAACATTTTTCCATTTATGTAATAGGAAGGTCAAGTGCGGGAAAAGGTATTAATTTAGTAGTTAATAACTACAGTAGCAATAGTTGTTTTATGTTAAACAGTTGAGAAGGGAGGTGGCAGCCTCCTTTCTTTATTTAGCGCTAAAATTAGCAAAACTTCGTTGTTTTCTGCACTACATTTGATGCCATGATGCCGACAAAAAAGTTGTATTGGGTTTCCCAGGTCGTAGGCTGGCTAATCTACATCATGATTATGTACATCCTCAACTGGCTGGATGGCAGGGAGATTAATCGCTATTTTCTCATCAATCTGTTTACCACCTTTACTATCGGCATCATACTTTCCCATTTTTACCGGGAGGTGATCGTAAGCCTCAACTGGCTACGGTTGCGGATCATTCAATTGATACCGCGTATGTTGTTCGCTTCCATCGTTTGTTCTGCGATCTACTTTGTCCTCTATACCGTATTCTTTGAGATCCTGGTAATGGAGATCCCCTTCAACTGGGCCTGGCTGGATATACTACAAGCCATTCTCAACCTGGCCGTGATCTTTATGGTGTGGTCCTTACTTTACTTCCTGTTTCATTTTATCCAGAATTACCGCAAGGAGGAAATTAAAAATTTACGCTTTCAGACTGCACAGATCGAAATGGAACTGAATAAATTAAAATCACAGCTCAATCCCCATTTCATCTTTAATTCCATGAACAGCATACGAGCCTTAGTGGAAGAAAATCCCGCCCAAGCCAAACAGTCGATCACCCAGTTATCCAATATACTGCGGAATACTTTGCTGATGGGGAGAAAACGATTGATCTCTTTCAAGGAAGAATTACAATTGGTAGAAGACTACCTTAGCCTGGAAAAAACACGTTTTGAAGAGCGCTTGCATTGCCAGATAGATGTTTCAGAAAACTGCAAAAGCCACCCCCTGCCACCCATGATCCTGCAAACCCTGGTGGAAAATGCCATTAAACACGGTATCAGCAAACTGCCGGAAGGGGGAGACATCATATTAAATGCAAGCAAAAGCAACGGCACCTTGCAAGTAGAAATAATCAATGACGGTAACCTCGATCTGCAAGAGGAAGCAGATATGGGTTTTGGCTTGAGCAATACCCGGCAACGTCTGCAACTGCTTTATGGGGAAGAAGGAAAATTCAATATTTATAATCTGGATAACAATAAGGTAAAAGCTACCATGAGCATACCAGAAAGTACCATGCCATTAAACCTAAATGAAGATGAAAGCCTTAATTATTGATGACGAACGCCTGGCGCGAAAGGAATTGATCAATTTGCTGGAGGCGCACGAGCAAATTGAAGTGATTGGCGAATGCCACAATGCCGACAATGCCATTACAAAAATTGAAACCCTTAAGCCCGACCTGATCTTCCTGGATATTCAAATGCCTGCCAAGAGCGGATTTGATCTGCTGGAAGAGATTTCCTTTGTACCCAAAGTTGTTTTCACTACAGCTTATGATGAATATGCTTTAAAGGCCTTTGAAGTAAATGCTTTTGATTATCTGT
>CAZBIF010000101.1:3420-9769 GCA_964492055.1 uncultured Flavobacteriales bacterium | reverse complement strand
ATGATAGGAAGAACGAACCAGGGGCCCGCTTTCCACATGTAAAAAGCCGCGTTTATACGCTTCCTGCTTATAGCTGGCAAACTGATCGGGATGCACATATTCCTGCACGCTAAGGTGCTTTTTTGTTGGTTGCATGTACTGTCCGATGGTGAGGATATCCACTTCCACAGCCCTCAGGTCATCCATGCAGCTTAAAACCTCTTCTTCAAACTCGCCAAGGCCTACCATCAAGCCGGACTTGGTGCGTTTGATACCTCCCTGCTTCAGCCGTTGCAATACTTCCAGGCTACGGTCGTATTTGGCCTGCACCCGCACTTTTCTGGTAATGCGCCGCACGGTCTCCAGGTTATGGGAAACGATCTCCGGAGCGGCTAAAATAATGGGTTGCAGGTTTTCCCATTCCCCCTTGAAATCGGGAATCAAGGTTTCTATAGTAATACCGGGATTGTGCTTGCGGATCAGTTCCACGGTACGCTGCCATTGAGCTGCCCCTCCGTCCTTGAGGTCATCCCGGTCCACGGAGGTGATCACCGCATGCTTCAGGTCCATCAATTTGATCGATTTTGCCACCCGCAAAGGCTCGAAAGGGTCTACCTCCTCGGGTCGTCCGGTATTCACATTGCAGAATTGGCAGGAGCGGGTGCAGGTATTACCGAGGATCATGAAAGTGGCCGTGCCGGCACTCCAGCATTCTGCTTGATTGGGGCATTTTCCCGACTCACAGATGGTATTTAGTTGATGCTCCTTGACGGTTTGCTTTACCTGCCGGTATTCCGCCCCGGAGGGAATGGCGGTTTTCAGCCAGTCGGGCTTGCCGATCTTTACGGTTTGGTCCTCTTTATTGGCGAAGAGATTGGGCATGGGGTAAAAATAGAGTATTTAACCTGTCTTATTTTTAAATGAATTAAAAGAAATTATCCATTAAAGAATATGCTTATGATTTTCACTTTTTCCCTTTTTGCTTGATCAAAAAGAGAGAAAAAATCAAGGCTGTGAATAAAATAGACATTTAAAGTTGATATCAATCCACTTAATTAGACAAAATTCGAATTGATTAACACATAATCTTATTACATCAAACCAATATTGGTGCGGAATAACTTTACGGCAATGGCCAGCAAGATCACGCCGAAAACTTTCCTCAGCACGGCAATGCCCCCTTCTCCTAACACCCGTTCGATAGCGGCTGAGGATTTCAAGACGATATAAACCACCACCATGTTCCAGATGATGGCTACGATGATATTCTGAACCTCATACTCAGCCCGTAAGGCAAGCAGGGAAGTCATGGTGCCGGCCCCGGCGATAAGGGGAAAGGCAATGGGTACGATGGAAGCGGTTTCAGGTACATCTCCACGAAAAATACGGATACCAAGGATCATTTCCAGGGCCAGGAAAAAGATGATAAAGGAACCGGCAATGGCAAAGGAATTCACATCGATACCGATGAGGTTCAGGATGGATTTCCCCACAAACAAAAACAGGATCATCAGCAGCATGGCCACAACGGAAGCTTTCTCTGATTTGATGTGGCCTACCTTCTGCCGCAGGTCAATGATGATAGGCACCGAACCTACAATGTCGATCACGGCAAAGAGGATCATACCAGCAGTCATAATTTCCTTAAAATCAAATTCCATCAGGTTAAATTTTGGGGCGGCAAAAGTAATGACGAATTTTAATATGGCATGTGGAATGTGAAATTAGAAATCGCAGAAGTAGCCTTGAACTTGATTGCATGAGGTAAAGAATATCATTCTGTTATAGCTAGGAAGTATGAAGAAGCCATTATTCCCTGACAGAAAAGTATTCCATGGTAGTTTGTGATTTGTCTGCTTCGATCGATTTAATTTCTTTGAAATTCAATGCTCAGCATGACAAAGTTTAAAATATTATCCTATCAAAAAAATCATTTGTCAGGCTGAGCTTGTGAACGGAGAGAACAATGGTCGAAGCCTGAACAAAACGGGATGTTCCACATTAATTCTTTGTCTGCTTTGACCAGTCAAATGACTATCGCAATTCAACGCTCCCGCTGCCGCAAGGCTGCTTCGGGCAGGCAATACGCAGTAATCAATGATTTTTGTCAAGCTGCCTCTCCCTTTACTACTGCTGCGCTCAGCAGGCGTTTCCTCAGTGACCATTAGGCAATTCGTAATTCAGCTATTCCTAATTCCTAATTGATTTATTCGTACTTCTCATCCTTCCTTTTCACCTTCTCGTAAAAATGAAACAACTTCCAGTTGAGGTCTTCCACACTACCAATGGCGGTAGTTTCCTTTTATAACAATACCCAGTATTAATAATATCTATTTTCCTCTCAGGTCAATTAAAACTGTATCTCCAAATCCACATCGAATTTGAGAAACATTTTGTATTACATGCCTGGTAAATAATGAATCCGGATGGTTAACGCTTTTAAATTCTTGTGAACCCAGGCCCCAATAATAACCTGTTTCATAAGTAAGGCCAATAATATGACCTATATAGCCCCCCCCCTTAAAGGGCACTTCCAGCCAGTCGGTCTCTATTATTTGTCCCGTATAGAATGGACCAATTAATTGTAAAGGAGGTTGATTGTTCCAAAAATTCCCGATAATTAATGTGTCATTTGTCGTAAACGATTTTTCAGTTAAAATTTTTAGAATCCCTTTTGAAATTGCTGACCGGCAACGCTCTCTTACGGGTAAATATCTAGTATTCTTTTTACCCCCTGGCCGGCACTCATCTTCAAAGATCAATTCTCCATTTGCATCTTTTACCTGTAAAAAATCCGATCCATTATTGGAAGGACAAACAGCCGACTCAAAACGATAATAACCGACTGCATCAGTAGTAGTACTACCAAGGAAATTTTCTTGATTGCTACCGAAATTACGGTATTTTTTTTCGTAAAAAAATAACTCTTTATTAGATATAGGCTCTTTGTTGCAATCTTCATAGAGGTAACCCTCGAATAAGTATTTTTCTTTTTCATTTTCGTCCTCATTTTTTTTACAAGCCATTGTAAACCCAAGGCAAATGCACATTATCAGATAAGGTAAAGTTTTCATAATGTTTAATTTAGGATTTTCAAGGTGGTTTCTTCTGTAACATTTATAAGGCGAAGTAAATAAACTCCCCTTCCTGCAGGTTTTTGTAGATAATACCTCCCCTCATCATTCACCGGCCAGGTACCGGAATTTACTTCCTGTCCGGTAATGGTATATAGTATATAATTCCAGCTACCCCCTTGTTGCGTAGAATTAATTTTTACTAAATGAAAATTATGTTCATAGCCAAGATATGCAGCGTCAATTTTGGATTGCTCATACGGAGCTTTTAGACGATATTGCCGGGCACAACATACCCCTACGGCCGTATCTACATAAATAACCGTACCGGTGGCAGGGGCTAGGTAACTATACCCGACTGAATTATCCGGGGGAGGGAAACTTATGGCTGCGGTGCGGTTACTGTAAAATTTACTGCGGGAAGTGGGCAGTTGAGTAAACGGATCATCCTGGGAAAACGCACCAGCATTCCATTGGCTAAAGTTGATAGGCACGCTAGAATATCTGTAAACGGGATTTCTTTCATTGATTAGTATATCGTACTCGGTGTAATAATAAGCTCTTGGAAATACCTGATCAAAGTTTTCAAGGTATATTTTCTCATCGCCCAATTCGCGGTTCAGTAAATAACTTACAGGTTCATTCCCAGTGGGTCCTGCCGCACAGGTGCGGTACCTAATGGTATCAGGTCCATCCATCAGAGGAGGATTAAACAGGCTCACATGATTAAAATTAAAAAGATTATTTGATTTATTAATATGTGATGAATGATCTGTACTTACACCTAATATAACGTCAAAAGGGGTTTGTGATAGTACAAAGCCATTTGATGAGGCCTGGAGATTAGGGCTGGGGTTGCCCGCGTATATACTACCCCCATAACTTAAAGCTGAGCGTAAGGGCACAAAGTTAAAGCCTGTACCATCTGAACCGAAGTTCATATCCACATCAGTAGAGTTGCCGAAAAGGCCCAGGCCGTACTGAAATTTATAATTGCCCCCACCCAGATCTTTTTGTTTTATCTTAAAATGAAAAATGGGGCTTAAATTAAATCCCTTGTCAACTTCCTCTATTTTATCGAAACTGATACCATTCTGATATCCGCCACTGGCTACATCATATGGATTTATGTTAGCTGAGTAATTCCTTGGAGAACCGATACTTGCCTTATGGGATAGCTTAAATCCTTTTCGCCAGGTAAATTTAATTTTATAATATTCCTTTTGGGTATCGGAATAATAAATCTGATTACTTCCATTTGAAGTACTCATGTTAAGGGTAAGATAATAGGTAAATTTTGTCCAGAACAATATCCTGGTTTTCAATTTCCCGTTAAAATGTAATAATCGGTCGCCCGGCGTCCTGTTGGCTGACCAATCCCATTCCCTTCTCTGGCCTATACCTCCCGCAGAACCCATGGAAACTGCCATTACCTTACAATGTTGCGGCCTGCCACCAAGGTCGTTTAGGTCATTTAGGAAAGCAGACCTTTCAGGATGCATGGTATAATTTGATCCGGTTCTGGTATCTACATGGTACATTAATAATTGTTTAGCTGCCATATTATCCAGTAATCCTTGCCCGATTGGTTTATTGATTAAATTCCCTACTGAGTTGATTATTTTACCAAGATATAGTTCTTCCAAGTTTCTGTAGAAATGCTGGTAGGCTAAGGGCACATTCGCTCCTTCATGAGGTGAATCTATTGTAATTAACAAACGTGTATAATGAAGATAGTCTTCAGAACAATTCGATATCATCGGGTTTTGTTCCCAAAATGCCAATCCATAGTTTGCTATAACTCCTCCCATACTATAGCCAACCACAACTAAAGGCTGGCCATATTCTGGATCTTCGGGATCTATGTTCCCAAGTAACTCACACTTTAATTGGTCAAGATATTCTATAAATACCATAGCATTATCTCGCATATCTTGTTTACTATCTTTAAAATCCAGAACATGAAACTCATATCCAAAATCCTGCAAAGCCTTAATTTTGGTATTATTTGCAACATCTTCCCAAATATCACCTACCCCATCTCTTTCAAAGGGATCAAAACCTCCAACAATTAAGGCTTTCTTTTTAATGGGTACACCGGTTGCCCCGCATGGGTTGTATATACCTACTTCAAAACCTGGACCTGAAACTGTTTGTGCAGGAGGGTCAGAAGTAACCCATTCCGGCACCCTTAACCGAAAGGAAGAAGCTGCAATTAAATCGCCTGTTTGGGAATTGTACAATTTAATTTTTACAATTTTTAACCCTCCGCCGGAATAATTAATTTGAATTTCGTTCCTTTCCCATGTATTGAATACCTGACTGCCATTACCATCACCAAAATCTATTTGAAATTCATAAAATGGATTATTTTGATCATAAAAAATATCTGTATGCCGATCAGTTAAAATCCATTCCTTATCGATAACAAAAGTTACATCATTTCTACTGTAAATCAAATCAAGTGAGGAGACGGTAAATAATGTATCTGCTTCGTAAGGTAAATCTTCATAGGCCAAACCAGGTTGATCATATAATATATTATTATTTGTATCCAATATAAAATAAGTATGTATTGAATTTGAATCTAACACTCCAGGTTTTAGTCTGAAATATCCCAAGTGCGCTAATGCAATAGGTACTTTAGGGGGTAAGTATATATTCCCGTTTATGGTAGTATCAAATAAATTGGTGTCTAAAGCTTTTTTCATCAAACTATCTGCAGTAATCAACATATTGGTATCATGTGCCATGTAGTATATTTCTTTATATTGTTCTATGAATTGTACTACCTGGTTCGTGTCATTTGGTAATTGATCAAAATATTTTGAATAGTACAAAGTGTCGATATCATGAACAGACATATCATAGAAATAATCATAATATTGGGGAGGAATATTTGTTCCACTGAAAATATGCCGCAGTTGTAAATTTAAATCCTGGGTTGGATTTTGAGAAATTATGGGGCTTAAAATAAATAAAATACTAATTAAAAATAAAGAAGTTTTCATAGTTATAAAGTTTTGATTATACAAAATAAAACTACAAAAAAATGTTAATGGAATTTCTACAGGTGTAATTAATTTAATAATTTCTTAACCTATTATTGGCTTTGGAAAGCTACTCTTCCTTTCTTTTCACCTTCTCATAAAAATGGTACAACTTCCAGTTCAGGTCTTCCACACTACCAATGGCGGTGGTTTCGTTGAATAGTTTCAGGGGCAGATAAAAAAAGCCGTGGCCGGGATGCTCCTTCAGGCTTTTGAAAAGTGCCCGGGAATAATAGGGAAAGGGCT
>CAZBIF010000101.1:0-3410 GCA_964492055.1 uncultured Flavobacteriales bacterium | reverse complement strand
CTTTTGTAACTGATAAAAATCCGGGTTTTTGATCACAAAAGCATAGAAATTGATGCCGGTGCCCCCGTAAAATCGGGGAACCTGCACCGCGGCAAAATTGCCGGTAGGTACCATTTCATAATGCGAAAAGAATTTGGTGGTATCGTCTTCCAGTTGCGCCAGTTCAGCCATAAATACATGCTTGCGGTTGTGCAGCACTATGGAGGAGTCTTCCTCCAGCCCATCATTCACAAAAATGCCTTCATACCTCCCTTCCCTGACATTCCGGGAGTGATGGCTGTAGAAAAATTTGATCTCACTGAAGTGGTATTTCTTCCGAAAGGCCTGCATGATCTCCCGGTTTTCCTCCGCCTGCGCTTTCCTCACCTCCTCTGCCCGCCGGGCAAAGCCTTTGCTTTCCAATGCCTCAATGGTGGGCCGGGCAGTTTTCAGGCGGAACAATAAAGCCCCGTTCCGCAGCTGCTTGATCTGCTTATACGCTATTTGCCTCCGTTGCTTGCGTAGGCTTTCCTCAGTACGCCGGTGCTTGTTGATCATGTATACTAGCCCGATCTGCCAGTTGGAACGGCCGGAATTAATTAATGGTGGCAAATAGTTTACCTGTAACTTCCAGTCATTGTAAAGTTTAAATCCCATACCGATCAGCGGGTTGACCACAAAAGAAGTCGCCCGGAACTGATCATACCGCAGGCGTTCTTCTTCCCGGTAATTACTCCTTCCCGCTGCTATCCGCTGGTTGATCATGGAGTAATTGGAAAGTCCCAGCTGAAAATAAAAATCATCCAGAATATAGCGGGCGGCGGCCTGGAATTCCAGGCCTACCTCTTCGTACGATTGCCCGCTGCTGCCCCTGCTTCCCTGCATGGAAAGGCAGAAGAAACCCCGAAATAAGGGCGGGCTGCTCCCTTTAACTTTTCCCCCTCCCGGGTGCTGATCACGGTGGAATTACCCCCCCCGCAAAAACCGTAGAGCAGATCTCCCATCTTTTGTTGAGCAGATAGGGTGCTGCAGGCGATTAATCCCCAGTACAAAAGCGTATATGGAAGCTGGAAATTCATGGAATGACTCCCCTAAAGATACCCATTCATCCGAAAACGTCTACCCGCCACATCATTCGCTTTCCCTTTGCTCTAGCTGGCTATGCTCATAAAACCGGTACAAACGCCGGTTTAACTTGAGCACACAATCGTCGTAACTCCCGATATCGATCAGGTAAAGTAAGGGCAGAACAAATAATCCCTGTTCAGGGTGTTTTTTCAGGGATGGGAGAAGCAAGCGACTGTAAAAGGGAAAAGGTTTTTCCAGTTGGTCAAACTGCTCGTCTTTGATGATAAAAGCTGAAAAACCATGCACTGTCCCTCCGTGAAAGCGCGCTTCCCGCTTTTGCTGAAAGTCCCCGCTGACCACATTTTCATAATGGGAGAATTGTTTGTAACCGCCTTCTTGCAGATGGGTAAATTCAGCGGTAAAAACGGGCAAACTGTCTTCCAAGGTGATATTGCCATCCTCCTCCAGCTTTTCGTTAAGAAATACCCCTGTAAAATCCCTATTTCTGATCCTGGCAGAATGATGGCTATAAAAAAAACCGCAGTTCACTGAAGTTGTAGTTCCGCTTTAAGGCCCCCATTAACGCGATATTTTGCTCCCGCTGATTGTCCATTGCTTGCTGAATACGTTTTTGCTTTACCCCTGCCTTCTGCATGGCACTGATCTTGGGTTCGGAGGTGTGCAAACGAACCAGTAACACGCCCTTTTTCAATTTATCAATGCGCTCGTATGCGGCTTTTTTTCTTCGGCTTACCCTTGGCATGTCCCTTAAAACAGACAGCGGTATACGCACCCCTGCTTGCAGGTTTTTATCCCCCTGGTTGAGCAGGGGTATATGGTAATTGATAAAAAAGCTTGCCTTTTCCACAAGCTTGAACTCAGTTCCGAAGGTAAAATATCCACGCAAGGCATCTACCGTATCTGCGGGTAGGGAGAACATGCGGAAATCCCCTTTCTCCCTGTATTTCCTTTTTGTAATGAGTTCCAGGGTGAAGCCCGTATTGATAAAGAAATCATCAAATTTAAACTGGGGAAAGGTCTGCAATTGAAAACCGGTTTGCTCCAGATCTATTACGGACAACAACTGAGATGCGGAGCGGGAAAACAGGAAGGAGTAATTGAAAAAAACAGTGGAATTCAGTTGCTGCTGTATTGAGTAACCCAGGAAAGGCCGTAAGGACGGAGATAATGCATCTCCCTTGAACAGTAAGGTAGTGTAATTTCCCCCTCCGATCAGACTGTGTTTGTTCTGCTCACTTTCAACAAGCATATTTTGGCTCAAAACCACAGCGGGAACGAACAGGATGAGGTAGTAGCAGGTTAGCAATCGTTTCATGGTGCGCTATAGCAATCAGTTACAAATCTTCCAATAATTCGAAATCAAGCTGCTTTTTGGCCAGGTCAGCCCGCATTACTTTCACCGTAACCTCATCCCCAATGCGGTATTCTTTTCCATGGCGGCGGCCCCGGATAGCGAAATTATCGGCGTCGAAATAATAGTAGTCATCGGCAAGGGATTTCATACGCACCATGCCTTCGCTCACCCCGGAGATCACTCCCCCGAAAACCTCCCCCTCTTTGCCCTGCATGAATTTCACTTGCATGAACTTAATGGAGGCCCGCTCCGCATCCACGGCCAGCTTTTCCCGCTCTGAGCAGTGCTTGCAATCTTCCTCCAGGGCTTCCTCATTGACTGCTTTGCCTCCTTCCAGGTAATGCTGCAGCAGGCGGTGCACCATCACATCCGGATAGCGGCGGATGGGAGAGGTAAAATGGGTATAGTGTTTAAATGCCAAACCGTAATGCCCCACATTATCCGTACTATATTCGGCCTTGGCCATGGTGCGAATTGCCAACTGCGATATGAGGGTTTCCTCTGCTTTTCCCTCGATCTGTTGCATGAGGCGGTTGAGGGTCTGGGAAATGCCTTTGGGAGAAGTAGTATCTATACGGTAGCCGAATTTTTTAATAAACTGACTGAAAGTCTGCAGTTTGTCGGGATCGGGATTATCGTGCACCCGGTAAACAAAGGGTTTGGATTTTGAATTAGCCCCGATGAAGGCCGCCACCCGCCGATTGGCCAGCAGCATGAATTCTTCGATCAGCTGGTTGCTTTCTTTCTGTTCTTTCAGAAAAACACCAAGGGGTTCCCCTTTCTCGTCAAGCTCAAACTTTACTTCAAGACTGTGGAAGTCGATGGATCCTTTCCTGAACCGTTCCTTTCGCAGGATACGCGCCAGTTCGTTAAGTTTGTTCACTTCTTTACTAAGGTCCCCTTCTTTGCCTTCGATCAGTTCCTGGGCTTCTTCGTAGGTAAAGCGCCTGTCAGAATGGATCACCGTGCGGCCAAACCACTCCTTCAC
>CAZBIF010000100.1:9564-9884 GCA_964492055.1 uncultured Flavobacteriales bacterium | reverse complement strand
TTCACCGCTGAGGTAGATATTCCCGATAGCATCCAGCGAAAGGGCATTGCTGCGCACCCGGCCTTTATCTCCCATGGATTTAGCCCAGATAAACCCCCCTACGGTATTTAATTTAATCAGGAAGGCATCTTCCGTTCCTGCAGCGGTAAGGTTAGAGGTGGCCGATCCCGGATCGAAGTCCGCGGTACCCATAAATTGTCCGGTAATGTAGATGTCGTCATTACTGTCAACGGCCATGGCCCTGGGGCGGTCCATGGTGCTGCCTCCCATCTGTTTTGCCCATCCATAATTTCCGGCCGTATCCAGCCTGATCAGCAATA
>CAZBIF010000100.1:7512-9513 GCA_964492055.1 uncultured Flavobacteriales bacterium | reverse complement strand
GTCCGTCTACAGACACTACCGGGGTGCCCGGATCGACATCCACCGCCTGGCTCATGGTATGCATGAGGATCTTTACCCCGCCCTGCCGGTCGAGGGCAATGCCCACCCCTTCGTCAATACTGCTGCCGGCGATCTTCCTGGCCCATACAAAATGCCCATTCGAATCCAGTTTGCTGACAAAAAGGTCATTGGCCCCGGAGTGGCTGAAATTGGTTGTGGAAGGACCTGGATCAAAGTCGATGGTACCGCTAAAACTACCGGTAATATATATATTGCCCTCTTCGTCCACCGCCATGGCATTGCCTTCCGCGCTTCCCGCCCCGGTGAAAGCGCTGGCCCAAATGAAGCGGCCATTGGAATCCAGCTTGCTGATGAACACCCCTTTGGTGTTGACGGGGGAATCCATGTAAAAAGTGTCGCCGGGGGCGGTGTCGGGATCAAAATCAACCTTTTTATTGAACTTTCCGCAAGTGTAAACATGGCCTTTTTTATCCGTGATAATGCTTAAGCCGCTTTTTAGTACGCCATTACCGGAAAAGGATTTTGCCCAGAGCATACTGCCATCGGCATGGAGCTTATGGATAAATACATCGGTACTGGAGACTGCGGTTAAATGATATACGGAAGTATCGGGGTCAAAATCCACTGTGTTGGCAAAGGCACCGGTAGAATATACATTTCCGCTTTTATCGACGGTCACGGACAGGCCCTGATCATATCCCTGACCCTTAAAGGATTTTGCCCATTCCAGGGTCTGGGCGGAATGGTCTAAGGCAAATAGCAGAAGGAAGGGAAAGCATAGGCATTTTTTCATAGCAGCCTTTTTTTAGTTAAAGAGACTAGTAAAACTCAAAATGCATGGCTATAACCGAAGCCTTAAATGTAATTAATATTTCCTATAAATGCCTCATTTTTATAGGTAAAAGTTGGATGATTTTTTTCACCCCCTTCCCGATTGCGGATCCGGTTGCGTTGCCCAAGCAGGTTTAACAGGGCAATTTGCAAATTTTGCGGTCCCCCTGCCCTTTGCCGAAGGCCCGCCACCGCTGACCACCTGCTAGCTGGCTTTTCCCATCACCCCGCGGATCTGCAAATAGGCTTCCCAGTCGAACTTTTGCAGGAACTCCATGGCTTTCTCCGCTCCCCGGACAAACAGGGCTATCTTTTTGTCTTCTCCCATGCCGAAATTCAGCCAGTTGAATTCCCGGTCGGCATCGATGTTGCAGATCAGGTGCTTGTAATCGGGATGTTTGAGGATGGTGTCGTAGTCAAACACCTGCCGCATGGTATTGACCATGCCTCCGCTCATGCCCATGAGGGTGCCGGTTTCACTGTAACTCTGCCGGTTTCTGCTGAGGCGGGCGCCAAAGGTGGGACGTGTGGGTACCTTGTCTGGCAGGCGGTGAAAGATGCTGATGGGAAAATTGGAGATCATCCCTCCGTCCACGAAACGCACCTCTGCCGGGATGGGACCCAGGTAGCCCGCCATCTCCTGCCAGTCTTTGGTTGCGGCCTTGCCGGCATGGGGGATATCCTTTTGCAATTGCGGATAAAAAAAGTAGGGAATGGACATGGAGGCCCGCACAAATTCCACCGGATGAATGGTTCCCACATCCTGCCAGTAAAGTTGCGCCATGCGGGGCAAGTCTACCTTGGTATGGGTGGTGATCTCGGAGGTGACCATGGCCATCCTGGGCGGGTTTTGCAGGGGCTCTCCCTTGTAGGTCAAGGGAGGGACCTCTTTTCTTTGCTGCTCAAGCTGGGCGTAGGTATGTATGCCGAAACCATCCAGCACGGCCTCCAGCCAGTCCCGCAGGTTTTTGCCCGGGTTGATGCCCAGAAAGCGCTTGAGGGTGCTGTAGATCAGGAAGGCATTGACCCCCAGGTGTAAGCCCATCCATTTTTTCTTCTCTATGTAGCGTTGCAGCAGTTTTTTTAAGGGGCGGGGGCCGTCCACCAGCTCGTACAGCTCTTTTTCCGCCATCACCCGCAGCACTTTTT
>CAZBIF010000100.1:0-7502 GCA_964492055.1 uncultured Flavobacteriales bacterium | reverse complement strand
AACCGCCTCTCCTACTTTGCCGGCACTGGCCATCAGCAGGGTGTTGATGGCTCCGGCAGAAGTGCCGGCCAGGCTGTAAAAACGAATGCCTGCCTTTTCCAGGATGTAGGTATAACCTACCAGGGCTATGCCCAGCATCCCTCCTCCCTCCTGTACCAGGTCCACGTACTGGTTTCCCTGCTCATCCACCACATCGGAAAACCGTTTCCCGGAGGAACTGAGTTGCTCCGCTTCTCCGCGTAATTCCTGGATGCGCGGGTGGTTGATGAATTTACTCATGGGGCTTTTTGTCTTTTCCATTGCCTTGGTTGTAGTTACATTTTTATTTCTGCAGTTGGGGAGTTTAGGCCTGATCCCTGCGGTTTTTTTGTCCCTGCTTCTCTTTCCACATACCGGCAAAAAAGCTGATAAAGGGGATCAGAATGGAGGAAATGGTCCATTTGGGATACTTGTACGCCACCTCTTTGTAAGTTTGGTACAAGCTCTTTTCCACCTCTACTTTAAAGTTAAACTCTTCTTCCTTGATCCATTCCGGCTGCTCATTTTCCTCATTTAAAGAATAAATGTTGAAGGTGAGCTTTACGGATTTACCGGCTGTACCCCTTTTGGGCCGCACCCGCCATTTCCATTGGGTGCCGTTGCGCAGGTCAATTTCCTTGATAGCATCCCCGTTCAGCAGGGAGATCTCCGCAAAGTCAATGGTGTCCGGATACGCTTCGATCTTCATGCGATTGCTTAATTGCAAGCTGCCTGATTGCAGCTCGTCAAGGGTATAGGCGGCCTCACCTTCCCTTAAATTCCGGTTGACGACCTCAATGATGCGGGTTCTAAGGGTATTATCGTGAATCTCACTGCCGATGGTGGCCACTACATTCGCCGCTTCATTTTCCCGCATGCTGGCGGGGCTGTGAAATACCACATAACCTTTGGATTGCAAATACTTGAGGCTGGTACTATCCTGCCGCTGCCGCTGAGCAAGCCGGATAGCCTGCAGGGTTAATTTCTCATTGGCCTGACTGAGCTGGTAGTTGGTACGCCTGGCCGTGCGCAGCTGTTCCGCGTCATCCGTCTGCCGGCGTGCCGCTACTTCTTCCTGCCGCAGGTCCGCATAGGAAGCGTATAATTTATCGTATTCATTTTTCAGTTCGGAGTAGCTTTCTTCCCGGAACTGCTTTTGCTGACTGAGTACCTCGTTACTATGCTTCAGTTGCTGGTTTTCCTTATCCAGTGCTTCCCATTCTTCCAGCCTTTTCTGCTGGGCGTATTCGGGCATGCTCTTTTTTACGCTGGTATCGGCCATCTTGCAGGCAGCCTGTGTAAGAAGTAGTGACAGGATGAGGATATTCGTTTTCATAATTGTATTTATGTGATCGTTCTTGAGTGTTTGTTATAGAATGTTTGTTCGCAGCTACATGTGATCCCTCGTTAAACCTATTTCCTCTTCACTTTGCCCGGACTGCTGTATAGGTTCAGGATAGGGATGTCTGCCTTAAGGGCCAGTCCGTATCGCACATACATGTCGCCCACCTCATTGGCGTCAGCTCCCGGCTCAATTTGCCGCAGGCGGGGCCCCAGTTGGACTCCTCCCCCAAGGGTAAGGGGCGTGCTGCCCAGGCCCACCTCCAGGAATATCCCCGGAGAAACAATGTCTTGCAGTTGTATGGTAGGTACACTTTCCACATTATCTGGATCATCAATGCGGTAAGAGGCGATATTGCCCAGGTCCAGTACCGGGATAGATAAACCGATACTCCAGGGGTTAGCACAACTGCGGCAGGGGAAATTGCCAAATGACAGGGAGATGCCAACCGGAGCAGTAAGGGCGATGTTGTTAAGCGCTTCATTCTCTTCCACCTCATCCATTTCCTCCTGACCGAAAAAGCCCCCCAGGTAACCGTTGATCGCCACATTGAAGCGCGAGACCCGCTTGACCGTGTAACTGCCGGGAGGCAGGGCAACCGCTTCAATGGCAGACTGGGCCTCTTCCGGGCTTTCGGCTTCTACCAGGGCCGCCATAAAAGAGCCGTATTTAAAGACCTTGGCGACCACTACTTCAAGCCGCTCATTCTTTTTTAATAAAGTATCCAGGGATTCATTCAGTAATAGGCCGGCATTGGTTATAGCCCCCGCGTATTGCTTGTTCATCACCTGTACACTGAGTTCTCCTCCAAACTCCAGGTAATTCAGCAAGTCCTTGGTATTTTCCGGAAAATCTAGTCGCGCAGAAAGGTTTTCCAGATCATGGAATTGCTGCATCAGATCTACCGTAGAGGCAAACACCTCATAATAATGATCAAACAAAAGTTTATTACGCGCTTTGGTGGTAAGGTCCATTTTTTCCATTTTTTCATCCCTGAATGTTGTGTACTTCTCTACGGCTGAACTTATGGCCTTGATATGTTCGCTAAACCCTTTCATAAATTGCTGGGCTTCCTGCCTCCTCGATGTCCAATTCTTCCCTAAATCCTGAAGCATTACCGACAATTTAATCTCACCATCTTTTACGGGGAAAACCACTTCATTGTATGGTTTCTTCTTCACCAGCTCATATAATAAACCGAAATACAATTGCACCACTATGGGATCTTTGAGCTGTGTCAGCTGATCTTTATCTACCCAATAGTGGTCGCTATCCGGAGTGCTGCGACGAAAAGATTCCGACAGCAAGGAGATCATTACCAAGCCATTGGCGGAGTATTTTATGCCTTTATGGTTAATATTATTACTTGCCAGGGAAACAAGGGGTAAGCTCTCCCCCAGTTGCCGGATCATCGCCCCGGGATGCTCTCTCTCCTTCACCAGCTGGATCATCTCTATGCTTAAGGCAGCAGCCGGGTATCCCCAGTGGTTTATGTTGTTCAGGGTTTCCCTATGGTATTCCAGTACCTGAGGGACGTTATTTAACAAGCCTTTTAAATCGTTCTCAAAAGCATTCCGCAGGCTATTGAGGTAAAGGTCATACTGGTAGATTTGGTGGTCAATAAAGGAAAGCAGATCGGTAGTTTGAGGGAACAGCATTCCCAACTCCTCTTCCTCCTTCAATTCCTGCTTAAACCGTTTGAAAAAGGCCGTATTCAATTCCGTCTTCGTACGGGCAATGAGGAAGTCGGTGAGCCCCAGGGCGAGGTTAGTGACGTCGAGGGAACCTACCCCGCTGATCCCTTTGGCTAAATTCAATCCCGGTGTAGCCAGTACCCCAGCTGCCCCTAAGGGAGCATAGTACGGCTTAAGAAAAGGATTGGCGAGCAGACTGTCGTTGAGTTTTTGCGTATTTAAATTTCCATAATAATAAGTAAGCAAAGGGGCTAAGGCAGCATCAATCTTAAATGCGTTGTTATTGGCCTCTATTACTTGTTTAAGCGCCACGGCATCCTCAAAAACAGGGCGTTGATCCTTTCCTTGGGAGCGAACTACCCCCCAAAGATTTAGTAAGAGCCATGCTGCAATAAATATAGTTTTTTTGGTTTTCATAATACTAATTATTTAGGGTGAAAAAGCTTTTCAGTTTTTGAGGATCGATCACTTTCATCTGTATGTTTTCATAAATGTGATCCGTCGAGAAATTCATCAGATCACGTTTGATACTTGCCAGGTTGTATTGGTAATTTCTTTTTTCAATGAGAAGTGCAATAAGGCCTGCTACAATCGCAGTTGCCTGACTCGTCCCTGACAAGCATAAGTACTCCCCTGTTTTTCCAAAAGAGGTTACTTCAAACCCCAGCGTTGAAATGAATAAAAATTCATTGATAAAGGGATAAAGTTTTCCCTGTACAGGAATAGCCCCAACCCCTATGGTATTATTCAGACAGGCTGGCATAAATTCACTGGGATCATTGATTTTGTAAGCATCACCCATGGCACACACTACCAACTTGTTATTTTGCACAGCCTGGTTTATGGCCATTTGAAGGTCTTGTTTCACCCCTACATCCTGAATGATTGATCCCCAGCTAATGGATATGATATGAATTTCTTCCTGACTTGTGCACCAGCGGATAGCTTCCGCATAGCGATTCAATTCCTCAATCTTTAAATAGCTACGGTCCGCTATCTTACAGATATATAAATTGCATTCAGGGGCTACACCAATGTACTTGCCCATCCTGTTTTTCGCTCCGATCAGGCCCGCACAATGGCTGCCATGACCATGGTGGTCTGCCAGGTCGAAGCTCCCGTTATAGCGATAGAATTTTGTTCTGTCATACACCAACTCGGGATTATTGAGATCTATACCCGTATCTACTACTGCCACTCCCACCTGCCTACCCCGTACCTTATTCCATATCTCCTTTAAATGTAGGTAGCGGCTTAATTCCCCCTCATCTGTCTGCCAATCCTTAATTTCATCGTAGTTCGTCCCCCCGATCCAGTAATAATTTCCGGCCGCATCCCTAAGCCAACGATTATCCTGGTGCAAGGTATCCCCCTGAAATATCGCATCTTCAACTTCCAGCTCACTCCCCGGGGCAAGTTGCTGGTAAGTGGGGGCTTGGAGGCTGGGTTTCCCTACCCGCACCTGCAGAGAACTAATGACCTTCACTTTCATCTGTCAATAGTTTTATCTGTGATCACCGCCGCAAACAAGCTATACAGCAGGTAAACGAAGACCAGGCCGATAAAAATATTGAGGACTACATTGCCGGTCATGTGGCACTAGCTGAACAAGCGCTCTCCTGATTGTTTTGATTCCACCCCATCACTTTGTTATGAAAGACCAAAGCAATAAAGAAAAATTCAGATCCACAATACTCATTTCCAGTTAATTGCTTCTACCTGAAAATGAGTAGAAGATCCAGTAGCACCGAATCCATGCGCCCTTACGAATGTTTTATTTTTGTTTGCTAAGCATAGGGGTACTTCACAAAGAGGCTGAGAATATACCCGCTCACAGTGGAAGTGGGAAATGCCAGTGTAAGAAATACCCTCCCACGATTTTCTTTTGCGCTCCTGCATAGCCGGCTCAGCTGGCGGTCGGTCCCTTAAGTAGAGTGAGATGAAAGAAAAGCAATTGATCCACAGTGATATACGAAACTGCCAGGACCGGTAGTAGTGGTTCTTTAACCGCGACCTCGCAGAATCCGTAACATTCCCATTCTAAGCCCCGCAAGAATCCCCTGGAAGCCCACCCCGGTAGATCCATGGAAGTACCCTCTCTCAGGCAAACACTCCGCTTCCTTTAGGGTGGAATTTTAGTTGGGCCCAATCAACGCCCCTCTATGGCCTTCATTACATCCCGCTGACTTATCTGCCCCACCAGCTTCCCCTCCTCCAAGATGGGAAAGCGTCTTACTTTCTTTTCCAAAAAAGCCATGGCTGCATTAAGGATGGATTCTTCGGCCTCCAGGGTTTCCACATCAGTCACCATCTGATCCTTCACCAGTCCGCTCAGTTGCGGTTGATTGGCATAGCGCCCGCTTACCAGTTCTTTCAGGCAATCCCCTTCGGAAATAATGCCTACAAGTTGCCGGTTTTCATCCACTACCGGACCTCCGGAAATGTTGCGGTAGATAAGAATGTTCACCACTTCTTCAATAGTTTGGTCCGGGGAAAAGGTAATCAGTTGTCTGGTCATGTAATCCCTGACCAGCAATTGTTCGATCTGCCTTTCCTCCTCTTTGCGGAATCCCTGATAGCTTTTTACCATATCGGGGTTGAAGGTAAGGAATTTGGTTTACATCTAAAAATGAAAGTTTTCCCAAGGAAATCCGCTCTGCTGAAGTAGATCTTTTTTATAGATCTACATTGCCGATGCGGTAGCCAATCCCTAAACCAAACTGTATGTTTCCTCCAACTTCATCAGCGGGTCCTATGGGTTGAGGAACTTCGCCTCCCAGGGAAATCCCAACTCCCACTTCCAGGAATAAGGTTTTGGGTGCGTTGAGGCTGATTCGAGCCCCAGTCAGAAAAGCAGTTTCCTTGATCAAGCCTTCTTCTTCCCGGCCAAAATAATTGATGTAATAGGTGCCGGTAGTGGCGTAGCTTACGTTGGCAAACCAGGAGAGGTAAGTGACCTGGAAACCGATGCAGGTCGTAGTCAATCCTTCGATCCTCCCAACCCCCAGCATCAAACCTGTCCCACGGTAGCCAATCACTGATTTGGCACCTAAGATACCGTAATTTGTACCTATTCCCAGGCTCAGATCCACGGTGGAGTTAGGGTATTTATCTTTGGCTTCTTCTGTTTGAGCGGAGGCGGTAGTCCCTAATAAAATGAAGACAAGGAGTACTTTGAGGTAGTTCATCATAAAATAAAAGTGGCCAAAATAGAAATTCTTTTTAGTCAAGCCGGATTAATTTTATCTTGTGCCTATATATTTCTCCTGTAAATAAACTTAATCTTGGTGCATGCGGATTGGATTACTTATTGGTTTACTGGCCACTTTCTCCCCGGCTTTTACCCAGCAATGGCAGCAGACCGCTGATTTTCCCGGCGTAGAGCGGGATGATGGTTGCAGTTTCACCATAGGCAATACGGCATACTGCGGCACGGGTATCGTGCCCTTCGTTCCCCGGGCTGATTTTCATGCTTTTGATCTGCTTGCCGAAATATGGACAACCATAGCCAGTCTGCCGGCAGGGGAAAAAAGACAATATGCCAGCGGTTTTGCTTCCGATACATTTGGTTTTGTATTCGGAGGGGTAAATGATACCGCTTTCCTGAATGACTTGTGGAGGTATGATCCCAAACAGGATCAATGGAAGGAAATGAGCGGTTTACCCTCTTTTGCCAGGGCAGGTGCGGCTGTTTTTGTGATCGACAGCATAGCCTATATCCTGGGCGGTAAAAATGATAGCCTGGAGGCTACCGCTGAGGTCTGGGCCTATCATATGTTTCGAGGTAGCTGGAAACGAAAGCAAGATCTCCCTTTCGGTGCCCGTTGGCGGGCTTCAGCAGCTGGCAACGATAGTTTGGGCTACCTGGCTTTTGGCCTGGATGACTCCCTCCATTTTCGGAAGGAGGTATATGAATACAATCCGCTAACAGACAGTTGGAAAAAGATCAGTGATTTTCCCGGCGGAGGTAGAAATTATGTCAAGATGCAGCTCATGGGCGATCAGTTGATCACTATTGGTGGGATGGATTCGGCAGGTGTTTTTAGCAATGCCTGCCATTCTTATAATCTTAGTAAGCAACAGTGGAAAACCCTGCCCCCTATACCTGCTACGGCACGAAGGGCAGGGATCTGCTTCAAAAGCTCTTCCGCCATATATTATACTACCGGCCTGCTTGCTGACTATAGCCGCACCCAGGAGACCTGGAGACTGGAAGACCCTACTAACTTATCGGAATCTTGTATAAAAAATGCAATTGGTATTTATCCGAACCCCGCCACTGATCATCTATATCTCAGCGGACTACCCACAGGTACACTTAATTTTGAAGTCTGGGACCAATTTGGGAGGCAAGTGATGCGACTGGAAAGTCCACAACTCTCCTTAAGTATTAATTTGCTAAATGCCGGTATATATCATCTGATCATCCGGCAGAATGAATCTGCTGT
>CAZBIF010000099.1:8479-10155 GCA_964492055.1 uncultured Flavobacteriales bacterium | reverse complement strand
GATGTGCCGGGGATCATTATCTGGGAAGATGGCAAAATGGAAATTGAAGGAGGGCGCATTCCCTTGCCCCGCGCCTTTGAACTTACCGTGGGCCCGGCTACCTTGTCCGTTACCGCCATTGATTACGGCACCATCAACAAAAATGACCGGGAATACAGCTACTTTGGTTTCAACGGCGGTCTGGACATGAGCCCCGGTGGGGTAGATTTACAGGGAAACGGCATCAAGTATTTCTATACAACTGACGGAGGGGCATTTGATCATTTTCTGGAACTGGACCAGATCGCCATCGACATCCACCTGCCCGCCCACATGGATCCCAACAAGGCCAAGGTGAACATCAAGGGGTTTTTGAGTATTGCCAACCCCATTGATAATGGTCCCTCCGGTACTGATGAACCAAATCACGAATCCGGCAATCCATCCAAAGAATACATGGGCAGTATCGCTTTCCTGCTGCGTTTGACCAAAGGGGAACTAAGTGGTGGCGCAGCCATGCGCCTGAATCCGGATCGCCCATCCTTCGTAGTGGATGCTTTCATGGAGATGAACCAGCCCATTCCACTAGGTACTACCGGTTTGGGCATATATGGTTTTAAAGGCTTATTTGGTCACCGCTATTTGCCCAGTAAAACTGCTGCTAACATCAGTGAAAGCTCTTCCTGGTGGCATTATTACAAAGTCGATCCATTGGGGGTCGATATTCGCAAATTTGCAGAAAAAGAAGGGTTTTCCCTGGGAGCAGGGGTTGCCCTGGCCACTTCTTCTGATGATGGTTATGCCTTTTATAGTAAGTTGATGCTCATCCTCGGTCTGCCCGATGTAATATTGCTCACCGGACAAGCAGGTATATTGCAAGACAGGATCCGTTTTACCGATACCGGTTTCCCGCCATTCTTTGCTTCTATGGCCCTTTCCAGTAAAGGAGTGGAAGTGGGCATGGGGGCCAGGTATTTGCTGCCGCAGAATTCAGGCTGGATATTGGACATCTATGCGGAAGCCGAGATTGCTTATTTCTTCAATAATCCCAAAGGCTGGTATGTATATGTGGGAAGGGAGTACCCTATGGAAAAACGGACCCAGGCGAGGATATTCAGCTTGTTCAACGGTAGTTCTTACCTCATGATCACCCATGGCGGTATCCGGGCAGGGGCAAGTTCCGGCTTCAACCTCGAAAAAAAATACGGGCCGGTTAGGGTTCAGTTAGCAGCCTATATAGAAGTCAAAGGGCAAATATCCTTTGAACCCCTACAAATAGGAGGTTCCATCGCTTTGCGGGCGGTTTTCCGCTTAAAAATATCCAAGTTCGGCTTGAGCCTGGAGGCAGGGGCAGGCCTGGCCGCCGAAGCTCCCCGGCCGTTCATTATAGAAGGCTATATATATGTTTCCGTTAAGTTCCCCTGGCCAATAAAACGCAAGAAATTTACAGTTTCATTTAGCTGGAAGCGAAGTACTTCCCTCAATACCGCCCCTCTGCCACCCATAGCCCTGGTGGCTGGAGCTGCCAATGCCATTCCGGCCAATGCGGTCAATATGCATACCGGGGAAACTTTTTCCATCACTCATACAGTATATTCATCGGGTACACCGGCAGTAATTACTCCGGATCCTGGCCCCGGATGGGCCATCCCTTTCAGTGAGGCCATTATCCCCCTCGATAGTTTTATAGACATTCA
>CAZBIF010000099.1:7555-8451 GCA_964492055.1 uncultured Flavobacteriales bacterium | reverse complement strand
CTAATCTTGCTATAACTAACATCGGCGGACATACTTTTTCTCCCCACCATACCGTGCTGGTGCCGCCGCAGCGGGGAGCCAGTGCCCAGGTCACCCATCAGTTTACCGTGGAGAAGGTAGATATCCTGATCTGGAACCCTGATATTACAGAGTGGGAAGAATATAAGGTATACGATGCCTGTACCCCCATAAAAGCCATTATTGATGCTGAACATTCCAATCTGCCTAATAAGCAAACCAGGATCGAGGCCATGAAAGACGGTTACTGGCAGATCACCGATGGCAAGGTGATCAACAAGCTGCGGATCGCCTGTGATAATATCTTTTCTTACACCACCCAGGCCAGTGAGGGGAACTATGAAATTGAAACTTTCGACATAGGTGGTGAGACCCTGCTCTGCGCACTTCCCATGCGGCAGCAAAGCTGTATAGATTGGGAGGCTCTCCCGCTTGATACCCAAATTAATGCCGGGCTTACTACCACCGATGGGAATTTACAGTACTCCTTTATCGGTTTTGGATTTACCAATGGCTTGAAGTTTATCGGTGGCAGCAGCCTTAAAATCACCTTCATCAAACCGGTGATGGAGATCAGCTTAAAGCTGGTAGCAGATTCCCCCAATATCACTATTAAATATTATGATGCGCAAAACAACCTGGTCAAAACCGATGCAGAAACTCCTTCATCTCTTGCTAATGCAGTAGTTTACCCGGGTGATAGTCCCGATCCTGCCGTTCCAATTAAAGAAGTGGTCATTACCCACGATGGGGGTGGGCTAGGCCTCACCAATAACAATACCGAGCCCCTGCGCTTTGGCAAACGCAGCCAGAGCTGGGGAGGAGGAAGTGCCTACGATGGTGATCTCCGCGACATCATCATCTGCGATCAGGCCCTT
>CAZBIF010000099.1:2131-7545 GCA_964492055.1 uncultured Flavobacteriales bacterium | reverse complement strand
CTGTTGCACAAATCAATGCCTATCGAAGTGATTTTAACAACCAGGGCACCAGCAGCAGCAATCCTCCCGGATCGGTAGGACGATGGAAGCTGGGTTGGAATACTAACGATTCCCTTGGCGGCAATAATGCCACGAACCATGGTGCTGCGGTTGGTAACTACCTTAATATTGGCCATTACAATTTTTCCGGTGGGGACTATATGCAGGTGCCCCACAATACCGCCCTGAACTTACTGGGCTCAGATTTTACCATAATGCTCTGGACCAGGAGCACCGGTAGCCATGTGGAAGTACTGATCGATAAACGGAGCAGTCTGGGCTATCACCTGTTTACTTACAAAAAGCAACTGGGGTACCAGTTCGTCAAAAATGGGGATTATACCAATCGTGTATCCCAGGCCAAAGTAGCGGATGGTAGCTGGCACCATGCTGCCCTGATCCACCAGGCCGCTTCCGGCCTCACTACTATGGTGATAGATGGGGTAGAGGACAGAAGTTATACCGAAAGCCGGGTGGCGGGAAAAACCGGTGAACTGAGCCTCCTGGAATGCTGCTACCTGACAGAAGAGGATTATTTGTTCAACATAAGTAACCCTACCGATACCAAGGTGCAGGAAGACATTGATGCCATGACCGACGCCATGACCTATGCTTACCAGCCCATCTGGAGGCCGAATAGCAAATTTGCTATCCATATACATGCCCGGGACATAGTGAATGGTGACCCTACGGATTATCATTATAATTTTGGGTTCCAGACCGCAGGCCCAATCGGTCATTTTCCCCTGGACCATCCTAATTTTCAACGTCTGCCTGAGCAGGGAAAGGAAAAACAGATCACCATGGCCAGCCTGCGCCATTACATAGATTATCAGCATTCCTACCCTAATGCCAAAGGCAAAATAACAGGAGAGAAACCGATTTATTTTGATAAAGTTAAACTGCGCTTATTCTTTAATGAGCCGTATATAAACTCTATGTTTTCTAACTGGGATTTATATGAAGGAAATGCGGCTTATCATGCAAAGCTTGAACCCTTAGTTTATGATCCTGAGGATGTAAGCAGCCCGATTAGTCTTGACCCTGTCCTTACTCAAAACCCTATGAAAGTCAATTCTTTTAATTATGGAAAGAATGACAGGCAAATTTTCGAAAATTTTAGAATCAATGGCCTGAATTGTACCCTGGATATTCCACCCATTAACTCTAAAAGTATTTCAGGTGAATATTCTATTCTTCCCTTAAAGCCAGATAAACTCTACACGGCGGTATTCAGGGCAAAAATAACAGCACCTTTTAGTGCTGAGTCAGAAGTACACCGCTATGGTTTCAAAACCTCCCGCTACGCTGATTTTGCTGCCCATATCCAGAGTTTTGTTCTCGATCCGGGCGGTGGGCCTGGCTCCAAAGCGGTTTATCTGCATACCATCACTGTGGCTGAAATGGGGTTGGCAAGAGATGTATTTACCGATAATTTACCTGATACCAGTTCTCTTTTGTATGAATTTGCCGACACTTATGACCGCCTGATCAACGGTGCTTTTAAAATGAGTGCCTTGCCTCCTGCAATAGGCCTGGAAGTATTGCTGATCATGGAAGATACATCCAATCCCGCCACCCTGATCGGCATACTTGTGCGCAGCCCTGAACCCATCTGGCAACCGAACATGCCCCTTGCCCAGACCCCGCCTCCTTTAACCATTGAAAACGTCCTGGCAGGCGGTTCTACTGACACCGATTACAGGCTTCTTTATTCAAAGGACCGTTGTAATGTTTTTATTTCTAAAGATAACCTGACCGTCCCGGATGGTGAAATAACCCTCTTTTTTAACCAGTATGAATATAGGCTTAATGGCAGTGGTCCCGGTCAGGCTTTTGGCTTTACCGCCCTCAGCCCGGCAGAGACAATTAATTTTTTTACTAACTAAAAAACAGCCTTATGAACTTTTATCTCCATGCCCAATCCCTGACCCACATCCTGAATTGCTGGTGCCTGTTGCTTTCCCAGGGCTACGCCAATGAGTTTGAGAATGAAGTGAACCAGATGGTGTATTATATGAACAGATGGATATCCGAGCTGGAACCATTCCTGCAAGAAAACAATATTACAGTCAACTTTGAAGGCGGCACGGAAGATCCCTGTGATAAAATGGCTTACCTGATCAGGTTACTGAACCTGGCCTGGTACCATGGCATGCAGAATGAGACAGAACCGGGAGGGGAGCCCTGGGGGAATGAAATAACCGATTACTCTCACGAGATCTTGGGTTTCTACGGAATGATCCAGAATAATCTGGATGATAATCCTTGTTTGGGAGGCGAACCCCCACAGGTGACCTTGCAATTATCCGTGCCTTGTGTTTGCCGGATTTTATTATTACAGGGGAAGTTGGAAGGGGATGCTGCTCAGGCAGTGGGTGAGGTGGCCAGCGGTTTTGAAGGGCTGAAACAACAAGTAGACGGACTGTCTGATGAGCTGATAGGCGGCCCCATAGAATGGCCTGAAGAAGACCCTTGTGCCCAGGCTGATCTGCTGAACAAAATGTTATCCTTAATAGCCGGCAGGCAGGACCTGATCGATCAGAATTTAATTGATGCATTTAATAGCTTTACTGACCAACTTAATTCTGCTCAAAGTATGCTGGCTGAATCAGGGATATATCCTTGTGATGGAGTAGTGGATCTGGGCAGTGATAAGCTGTACATACAGGCAGTAGGTTCGGAAGGCAACGATGGAATACCTGCAGCGGAACCGGGTTCTTATGGAACGGTACCCGGCGTCCACCTGCGGTGGAGTTTTATGGGTGAACTTGCAGAGAACCATCTCCCCAAAGGCACTTATGCCAATCCGGGACAAACGTATGCCACCACTAACGGCTACAGCAAAGCCGATGATTTTATCAGGCTATTCCGCTTCCCTTATGATGAAACTACACAAGCGAAAATATGTGTGGATTTTAATACCTTAAACCCCGCTCAGATACAAGTAGACCAGTCCGCAAATCAGGTTACCTGGAAAATCAAATATCATATCAATGGGAATGACGAATTCCTGCTCATCACTTTTAATAACGTCTCAGCCTACAATGCCGCAGCCGCAAGTTACTGGAACTCTCCGATTGACCTGATCAATTTTTACGAAGGTGTATTGGAATTCAGCCTGGAAAGCCGAACCTTATTTGCGGGTGAATTCTACCTAAGCAATGCCTCTTCTTCTTCTACCCGGTATGAAGCCGTATCTGAATATGATTTTATGGGCTCAAATGACCAACTGGTTTCTACACGTTTGGAGGATATTCCGGGTGGGAACCCCGATCCCGAATTCACCAAAAGGATCGTCAATGAATCCATCATTAAGTTCAGGATAGAAGTTAATGATGCTCAACTGGAAAAAGTTTGCCTGGAGTCCTACCATGCGTTTTATTATAAAAACATGCACCTCATTGAGGAAAAAGGGCAGTACGCCCTTACTCTCGACTATGCTACGGCAATGGACCGGTTGGAAGACACTTCCCGCTTCACCATAGATGAAACCTGGCCTTCTTTTAATGAAGGGATTGCCATAAAAACCTCCGCCTACTCAGAAAAATGGGACGATGAGTATGGAATACACGATAGTGTTAAAAAGTACCTTGATCTCAGTCGCAGCGATCTAAAAGCTGTCGAACTGATCGATTCTGATGATTTAAACAGCGACCCACCGGACCTTTCCAAGTTTGAATTGAGTTATCTGGATGCTTTGAACATTGCCGCTTCCGATTTTCATATTGCCAGAATGCTGGGGCTGGGAGAGATAGATGAAACGGTAGGGGTTGATGAATCTTTTATTTATATGGCTGAATACAAGATGAAGGAGGGAGGAAATATAGTGCCGTTATTGTATTTAACCTTACCTACTTCAAGGACAGACCATCGATTGCCTGTGCCACCTCCGCTTCAGAATATTGCCTATGGCTTTACTCCCCAGAATGACGATTCCGATGACTTAATGACTATTGATGATGATGGGTATGCTTCCTACGGTAAGTTCCGGTTTGTAAGACTGATCAAAAATCCTTACCCCTATGAGAATCCCGGGCCTGGTTTCTTTGATAACCCTGATTACTTGTTTGACACAGGGGTCATTACCAGGTCACTCAGGTATGGTATAGAATACAAAAACCACTCCGATACAGCCTTTGTAAAACCCGAAATCACGCACGACCCCAATTCGCCTTATTTCAATATTAATAAACCTACCGGGCTGGATATAAGGGAGAATGATCCGGTGGTGGAAATGGATGGATCATTATATGTTCATGTTGAGACCACTGAAGGCATTCACGATTATGCCGTTTATGCCATTAACTGGTTCAATAGGATATCCCCTTTAAGCGATATTATCTCAACTGATGAAACGGAGTTTCCCCTGAAAGCGAGCTTGCTGCCACCTGCCAAAACCAAAATTCTGCTATTGCAGGAAGATTTGACGGCTATGATGCTTCTTCCCGAAGAAATAGATGATTTTACGCCTTATCAGGATAAGCTGCGGGTGCAATTTGACTGGAACCACCTGCATAACATCAACTATCCCAAGGCCAACAAAGTAGAATTTTTTCATCGTATTGATCCGCCACTGGAGATCAAAGGAAGGATAGCTTCAGTGACCCCTGTGGCCGGTGGGGAGAAATTCAATCTTCAAACGGAGGAATATGACGTCAAAAGTGTTTTTCCGATGCAAACGGTTACACCCATAATCTCATCTACGGATGCCCCTGCCTATATAGGGGGTAATATCATAGTGGATGGCAAGCCTTATACCATCACTGCTATTACTACGGCCGGGAGCGAACCGCTGATAGAAGTTGAAGGGGAAGAAGTGGTCAATAAATCTTCTGATCCCCTGGAGCCCGGCAAAGTAATATTATCGAGGGCTTTTGAAGGCCCCAAGGCAGGAACCTTCTTTTCTGCGGTTGAAAACCTGAACAATGAAGCTAATTGGACAAAATTGGCTCAAACAGTTCAGATTGTTCATTTTCTTGATGCCGGGGGCAATAAGTATACGGAAACTGAAATTGATGATGAAGGGCAAACCCGGGAACTGACGATTGGGGGTATTACCGAAGATGCAGCAAACCTGACTGACTTGTCCGCAGGAAACGCTGAGCTTTATTCCATTGAATTTCCCGGAACTACCCTGGCACCACATCCGCAGGAAAGCACAGAAAATGTTTTTTGGGAGAAAGGAGTGGTCCGATGCATTTTAACCTCAGATGTGATCACTCTGGAAGTTGTGGAAATAGTTGCTAACACTCCACTCACAGTTAAGGCCCTAAATGCTTCAGGAGTAAGTTTGCCCGCATCTGCGAAAGTCAATTACCATCCTTCTTACCGGGTTTATTTTGGTAAAGATGATTTTGTTGATCTGCCAGCCA
>CAZBIF010000099.1:0-2121 GCA_964492055.1 uncultured Flavobacteriales bacterium | reverse complement strand
TACCGGGTTTATTTAGACAAGGAAGCGGGGGACTTTGATGATACAGTCTTGCTTCCCCAGGGAAATGATGAAGAACGGACCACTTATTTTTCATTGAGGTCAATAGATGATACGGAATCGCCTGTTTTGAAATCATATCATGCTAACCCGATTCCATTAAAGACCCATAAAGTATATGTACCTGAAGTTCCTGGCCCGCCTACAGGGCCTTCTTTTGCTACCCGTCCAGATATTTTTGGAAAATCCACCTACACATTTGATACAGTAGTAAATACTTCAGGAAGAACACCATATGGGATGATATTTTTAAGGGCTAATGAAGATTCCATTTTAAAAGCCTTATATGAGCAATCTACCATTGAAGGGATCAAAAGTCAATTAGCTTCTTTGCAACCCGATGCCTATCATACGGATCGTTTTTATGAACTGGCGAATGTAACATTAGATGGGTCAGGAGATTTCAATGAATATCCGCCTGGTGGGGGAGGGTATAAGTTCCCGACGCCCGATAAAAGCGGTCTGCCGGATGTCTCAACTATGACACCTACCGAAAAATCTATTGCTTGGAGGGAGGTGGTAAACAAGGCGTTTGTTCCTTTAACCGAAGACCCTGTAATTTATTCAAAGATCAAACTTGGTTTCCAAACGGAAAATAAGGAACCAGTCATTCGCAATGAGCAAGGAAAATTATTAGAAAATGGAGATCCGAATTACTATCCTTATCCTATGATAAGAAAGGAGCAGGATGGTTCGGGGGATTGGTTTGTCAGGTTTACTGATTATTCACTGGATGGGGCATCGTCCAACGATTATTTTTATTTCACCCGGGAAATAAGCCTCAACTACGAGTTGGGACCGGTGAGTACGATCAACGGGCCTATTCAGTTGATCAATTCCCTCCCTCCGCAAAAGCCCGATATTAATTCGGTCAATACACTGCTAGCTGACCCCGCTCAGTCCCTGCCACCCAGGGTACAATTCAATATTTCAGGCTATCCTTTAAATGAGGATATTACCAAGGTTAGGATTTACAGAACTTATGAGCCGCTGCAGGCATGCAGGATCGGATTAATGAACATGGGTGTTGAAGTTCCTTTTGCCACCACCTTTGAAGATAATTTTTCTGACTTAACCGAATATCCTTATGGAGAAACTATTTATTATAATATAGTTGCTTTAAGAGAAATCATCAATGAACTAGGCAACCCGGAACTAGTACCTTCTTTCCCCTCAGAAGTTGTAGAAGTGAGGCTGCCGGACAATATCAATCCTGATGCTCCTAATCTCAGCATAAATGGAGTTAGTGGAGCAACAACCATAGATAATGTGGAGCTCTCCTGGAACAAGACCGCTATTAGCGGAACATATTATGTTTACAAGATGACCGAGGCCGGGACCTGGGAAAAGATTTATGAAGTTGAATCCAATAATTCAACTTTCAATGTGCCATTGGCCAATACTTCAGTTGGAAGTAACCAGTTACCCAGAGTTGATAATGCAGGAAACACTCTTTATCATCACTTTAAAATTGACGTTGAAAATAGTAGCGGTTTAATGAATTTAGGAGAAGATATAGCCACTATTTAAGCTTACAGGATGAAGGCAACAAGATTTAACCCAAATTAATCTGCTTCAAAATGAGCAACAAAAAACACTTCACCCGCATTCTTTCCATTGATGGTGGTGGCATCAGGGGGATTATTCCCGGGGTGATCCTATCGGAATTAGAGAAAAAGCTGCAAAAAATTAGTGGCAGAAAAAGCGCGCGCTTAGCTGATTATTTTGACTTGATGGCCGGCACCAGTACGGGAGGCATATTGAGTTGCAGTTACCTGATGAAGGATAAAAACGGAAAACCGAAATTTTCCGCTGAAGAAGTAGTAGAGCTGTATTTTGAGCATGGGGAAGAAATATTCAAAATCCCGCTCTTTCATAAACTCAAAGCAGTGGGAGGGGTGTTGGATGAAAAATACCCAAGTAAAGGGCTTTTAAAAGCCCTGGACAAATACCTGGGTGGCGCAATGTTGAGTGATCTGCTGAAGCCAACCTTAATCACGGCCTATGACCTGGAAAAACGAAAAGCCCATTTTTTTACTCAACATGCTGCCATCGAAAAGGGAA
>CAZBIF010000098.1:7229-10221 GCA_964492055.1 uncultured Flavobacteriales bacterium | reverse complement strand
TGGGATAGCAGCATAACTCCACTTGGTTTTCACTAATTTCAGGGAATCACTGATCAGGCAATCCCCGGCAAAGTTGATTAAGGATCGGGGATTAAGGGGTTTTCCCTTGAAGCGCACTTCATAATGAAGATGACTACCGGTTGATCGCCCGGAACTTCCTCCCAGGCCCACTACTTGCCCTGCTTCCACCACATCTCCCGGTTTTACTTTTAGCCGGTGCAAATGGGCATACAGGGTCTCCAAACCATTGTAGTGCCGCACCACCACTACCCGACCATAACCCGGATGAAAGCGTGCTATACGTACCATGCCGTCAAAAGATGCTACTACCGGATCCCATACCTGCAGGTCGATGTCCATACCGTTGTGGTTCCGTCCATCGCGCCAGCCAAAATTCGAGGTGATAATCCCTTTCACCGGCGGTACATAATAACAGAAATTCACTGTATCTTCCAGTACCAGCGTAAGCTCATCATCTTCTTGCCTCAATTCTTCCTTATATGGATATAAATTATAGGTATCCCAGCTTTTGTACATGGATTGGGAAGGGTAAATGGAAGGATCGTAAAAGCCGGTAAGGGAAACATAAAAGTCATGCTGCAACAACTTGCTCTCCGCATAATCATTGATCTCCCGGATCAAATCGGCAGGGATGGCATCAAGATCGAGCAGGGAATCGATCATGCCGATGATGGATTTTCCACTAAGGGAGCTTATGTCTATACCGTGTTCTATCGCCTTGGTAGAAACCACCAATGCCTGAACCGTATCTTTCTTTTCACCCCCTGCCTTTACAGAATGAGCGGAAAGGATAAATAAAATAATAAAGAAAAGTGAAAATCTGCTGTTGATCATAAGTCTAAAACCTGTCCCCGTCCAATAAATCGCCTAAACCTCCAAGTACGCTGCCTTCCCCTTTTCGCTTCCCTCCGGCTTTGGGTGAATGGGCATAGATACGATCCGCAAGTCGGCTCAGGGGCATGGATTGTATCCATACGTCACCGGGGCCGGTAAGTTGCACCAAAAACAACCCTTCTCCCCCAAAAAGTGAATTTTTTATCCCTTTTTGCAAACGTACATTGTAATCTACCGTAGCGGAAATGGCCACCAGACAACCGGTGTCTACCGTAAGGGTCTCTCCGGCTTGTAATTCGCGTTTGATCACGGTACCACCCGCGTGCAGAAAAGCCATGCCATCTCCTTCCAGTTTTTGCATGATAAAGCCTTCCCCACCGAAAAAACCTACGCCCAGTCGTTTCTGAAAAGCAATTCCCACTGAAACACCTTTGGCAGCGCAGAGGAACGACTCTTTTTGACAAATGATCTTATTTTGGTGTTGCTCCAGGTTCAGGGGAATGATCTTGCCGGGATAAGGAGCGGCAAAGGTGACTTTTGCCTTCCCAAAGCCTCGTTGGGTATAGGTAGTCATAAATAAACTCTCTCCCGTAAGCACCCTTTTGCCCGCCGAAAAAAGTTTATCCATGATCCCCTGACTGCGGGCAGAACCATCCCCCATGATGGTATTCATTTCAATGGATTGATCCATCATCATCATGCCTCCGGCTTCTGCAATTACGGTTTCATCGGGGTCCAGTTCAATTTCCACACATTGCAGGTCATCACCCCGGATCTCATAATCTATTTCGTCAGCCATTCCCCTAATTTTTTTTGCGAAGTGTAAAAAAACGAATTTTTATTATAATTTCGCAAAATAAACTAACTACTTTATTTTCAAAAATTTAACGCCATGAAGGTATTGAAATGGATCATTATTTTGATCGTATGTGTTATTGTAGGTGCCTTGATCTTCTCCGCATTTTTTGCCCCTGCCAAATTAGATAAGGAGGAAACCATTGTGATTGACGCTCCCAAAGAACAAGTTTATGCGCAATACATAGACTTCAAGAACTGGGATGAATGGGCTGCCTGGAACCAGATTGACACCGCCATGGAAAAAGATTATTCGGAAGAAATGGGTGAAGTAGGCAGCTGGACCACTTGGAGGAGTGATAATTGGGAGGTTGGTACTGGCCGTCAGGAAATTGTGGAGATAAAACCCAATGAATATGTTAAAACCGCTATGACGTTTGAAGGTTGGGATGACCCCAGCTATTCTGAATTGATCCTGGAGGAAACCGAGGAAGGTACACGTACTACCTGGACTTTTAAAACGCCGAAAACTCCCTGGTATGCCCGAATCATGAATAGTTTTATGGAAGCCGATCTGGAAGAAAAATATGAAAAGAGCCTGAATCAGTTAAAGCATCTGGTGGAAAGTAAAAAAGACGAATACGGCAATGAAGCCCATGCGGAAAAATGGGGGCTGGAAGTGATTGAAATGCCCGGTCGTCAGGTCATCTCTATACTCGATTCCACTACCGCTGAAGGAATCAGTAAAAAACTTACCGAATTGTATACTGAGCTTAGCATTTACGACGAAATGCACGATAATGTAAAAGTAAATGGTATGCCTCTGGCTATTTATCATCAGTATTCACCGGAGAAGGTGGTATTGGAAGCGGCGATGCCTGTAGACGCTACTGGGGCGAATGGTGAAGGCCGGCTTAAAGTAAAGAAATTACATGAAGGTAAAGCAGTGAAAGGCATTCATTACGGGGATTATAATTTGTCGGAAGACATGCACATCGCCATCGACACCTACCTGCAGGATCATGGTTGGGAACTGGCGGGTGGCCCTATAGAGATCTATGCTAATGACCCTACAACAGTTGATAGTGCGGATGTTGAAACTCATATCATATATCCGATCCGGTAAAGCAATAGAAAGCAGGAAATTTCTCTTTTTATTTTTATTGGTGATGGTATACCAGTCTTGTAAGCAACCGCAAGAAGAAGTTGCTGCAGACCAGGAAGCAATGCAATTGGATTCCGCCTTTAAATCCTTTTGGTTTAGCGGAAAAGCAGAACTAAGCAGTTACCACTTAACCCAATCCCGTTACGGGGAAGATCGCGAAGGATCAGCAACCATTCT
>CAZBIF010000098.1:0-7147 GCA_964492055.1 uncultured Flavobacteriales bacterium | reverse complement strand
TTCTGTTTGTAACGGAAGATTTCCTTTCCCGATCACTGGTGAAAAAAGAATTTGCAACTAAGGAAGCTGCCTATACGGTTTTAAAAACCAATTTTATTCGGGATTTTACTACTGGTATCTACGATTACAATCTGATGAGTTCCGTTTTTACCCCTGTGCACCAACCGGCAGCAGCCACAAAAGTCACTACCTCCGTACAGGAATGGTGCGGACATAGCTGGTTGCAAATCAATCGAAGTTATCCAGGCTACGATATACGGGCGTATAGCTATTTTCAAGCGGTAGCAGACACTCACTTAAGTATGAAAAATGTCCTGCTGGAAGACAATTTATGGAATCAAATCCGGCTAGACCCTGCTTCTATTCCAATGGGTGAGCAACTCCTACTGCCGGGAACGCAAGCCATACGCTTAAAACACCTGCCCCTGGCCCCCACTCTGGGGATCATTTCCCGGGAAAAAGACATGCACTCCGATTCCCTGCAAATCCTTTCCATCAGCTATCCCGCTTCCAGGAGGGTTATAAAGATCTGGTACACGGCAGCATTCCCACATACTATTCCTAAATGGGAAGAAATATCGGATGCCGGGGTTGATTCCAACCATACCACCACAGCCACATTACATAAACGCATAAAATTACCCTACTGGGAATTAAATCGCTTACAGGATAGTAGTATTAGGAAGAAATTTATGCCTTCTGATGAAGAATAATAACCCTCATACGCAAAACAGCGGTTGGCCTGCTCAAATAGTTCCTTTATTTATAGGGATTCTGGTGGGTGTCCTCGCCTATTTCTCCATTAGTTATTTCATTAGTAAAAAAGTAAGGGATTACGAATCCTACCGCATGGAAGTGGTAAATAGCAGGCTTGAACGAACCGTAGCTACTATTGAAAGGGAGATAGATAATAAACTCTACCTGGCGAAGAACCTGGCAAGTTATGTGAGTTATAATCCGAACCTTTCCTCCTATCAATTCCAGCAGTTTGCCAAGGAAGTTTACAAGCTGGATTCAGCAGGGATTTTTGGGGTGCAATTGGTAAAAGACAGCATTATCCTTTACACTTATCCAGAAAGAAGTAACGAAGAAATAAGCGGGACCAATATTCTCTCACTCCGCGATGACCGCCACTACATTGACTCTGCTTATTCTAACCAAAAGCCCATGTTGATTGGCCCACGACAATTACTACAACAACAAATGGGCGTGGTCTACCGCTATCCCATCATTCTGGATGTTACAGCCGACAGTTCCGAATCCTTCTGGGGATATTCCGCTATCGTTTTATCCATTGAACCACTAATTAAAAGGCTCTACTGGGCTGACGATCTGGAAGGGGTGGCCTTATACAGTGATAATCCAACCATGGACAATCCCGGGTTTTTCCTGGGCGATACGGTAGCTGGTAAATCATACTGTAATAAAGCCATTCATTTACCTGCCGGCAAATGGTTGATCTATACCAGCATAGAAAATGAAGTAGAGGCAGTAAAGGAATACCGGTATGATTTTCTCCCTTTTCAATTGCTACTTTCCTCTCTGGTTGGGATTGGCTTCTGGATCATGGCTAAATTATTTTACCGGATCCGTCTTTTAAATTTTCTTTTGAAAAAAAGGCAAACAGTGATCAATCAGCAATTAGAAGAAAAAACCATTCTTTTTAATGAGATCCATCACCGGGTAAAAAACCATTGCCAGCTATTGATCAGCCTGAATAATTACCGCTACGCACATCGGGAAAATCAGGAGATCGAAGACATCGTGCAGGAGATCAATAACCGGGTGAATTCCATCTCCATCGCTTACGAACAACTCAAGTACGATAAATCCTGTAAAGTGCCCGCCAATGAATACATCCTCCAATTATGCGAAAATTTAAGCAGTAATTCTCCTGCGGAAGTAACCATAGATTATAAAATTAGCGAGAAGAAATTGAACATGAAGATCCTGGTAACCCTGGGAATAATCCTCAATGAAATGCTAATGAATTCCCTGAAGTATGCCTTTGACAATGATGAGGGCAACATCATCAACATTGAATTACAAAAAGCTGAGGAAAAATGGATCCTGATTTATATGGATAACGGAGGAAAATTGAATCAGTCCATTGTAGAAAAAAGCCATGAAAGCTCCGGAATTGAACTGATAAAATTATTTGTCAACCAACTGGAGGGCAAAATTCAATATTACTCCCAGGCTGACAAGCGGGGTTATAAAATCACCTTTACTGCACCTTAATTTTCCAGCCAGAGCCCGAGAATCTCCTGGGCTGATTTGGCGATCTTAGTGCCGGGACCAAAAATTCCCGCTACCCCTTGTTCCCACAAGAAATCGTAATCCTGCCGCGGAATTACCCCGCCCACAAGCACCACTATATCTTCCCGCTGATTTTGCTTCAACAGTTCCATTACCTGAGGCACCAGGGTTTTGTGCCCTGCCGCCAGGGATGAAATGCCAATCATGTGAACATCATTATCCATCGCCTGCCGAACCACCTCTTCGGGTGTTTGGAAAAGGGGGCCAATGTCTACATCAAAGCCCAGATCGGCAAAGGAGGTGGCAATTACCTTCGCTCCACGGTCGTGGCCGTCCTGTCCCATTTTAGCTATGAGGATACGGGGCCGGCGGCCTT
Source organism: uncultured Flavobacteriales bacterium (assembly GCA_964492055.1). GTDB lineage: Bacteria > Bacteroidota > Bacteroidia > Flavobacteriales_E > Vicingaceae > CAZBIF01. Next base: position 4,512 of record CAZBIF010000098.1, on the reverse strand, counting down.
CTTGCTCGGCAAACTGATCACTCAGTTCCCGGGCTTTGATGAAATCGGCATCTTCCATAGATTCCTGCGAAAATACGCCGGAAATAGATCGTGTTTCCGCTTTAAAACGCCCAAAAACATCCTCCATTGCTGAAGAAATCTCACCCAGGGTGGCACTGGCCCGCGCCGCCTCTACGGCAAGCTCGAGTAAATTATCATTACCCCTAGCGCCACGGTTTAAATTTTGCAAAGCCTTATCCACTTTTTCCTGGTCCCTTTCCTCTTTTAGTCGATTCAGGCGGTTGATCTGGCTCTGCCGGACCTCTGCATTGTCAATGTCCAGCACTTCAATCTGCGTTTCTTCGTCGGTCTGGTAGCGGTTCACCCCTACGATCACTTCCTGCCCACTGTCTATCCTGGCTTGTTTACGGGCAGCCGCCTCCTCAATTTTTAATTTGGGAATACCCTGCTCAATAGCCTTGGCCATGCCACCTGCCTCCTCTATTTCAGTGATCAGGGCCCAGGCTTTCTCAATTAACTCCTCTGTCAGGTTTTCTACATGGGCAGCACCTCCGTAAGGGTCCACTGAGTGAAGGGCTTCCGCTTCCGCCTGTAGGTACAATTGGGTATTCCGGGCAATGCGGGCAGAATAATCCGTAGGTAAAGCAATGGCTTCATCCAGGGCATTGGTATGCAGGGACTGGGTGCCTCCAAACACCGCAGCAGCTGCTTCAATACAGGTGCGGGCCACATTATTGTACGGATCCTGCTCGGTCAGGCTGTAGCCGGAGGTCTGGCAGTGGGTGCGCAACGCCATGGATTTGGGGTTAGTGGGGTTAAACTGCCTGATCAATTTGGCCCATAAAACCCGCCCGGCCCGGAGTTTTGCAATTTCCGTAAAATGATCCATTCCGATGGCCCAGAAAAAAGAAAGACGGGGAGCAAACTCATCGATCTTCAGGCCGGCTGCTATACCGGTGCGCACATATTCCAATCCATCGGCAAGGGTGTAGGCCAATTCAATGTCGGCAGTAGCCCCGGCTTCATGCATGTGGTATCCACTGATGGAAATACTGTTGAAACGGGCCATGTGTTGAGCGGTGTATTTAAAGATATCGGCAATCAGCCGCATGGAAGGGGCAGGTGGATAGATGTAGGTATTCCGCACCATAAATTCCTTCAGTATATCGTTCTGTATGGTACCGCTTAATTTCTCCGGTTTTACCCCTTGTTCTTCCGCAGCTACAATGTAAAAAGCCATGATGGGGATCACCGCTCCATTCATGGTCATGGAGACTGACATTTGATCCAGGGGAATCTGGTCAAAGAGCAATTTCATATCCTCCACAGAATCAATGGCCACCCCTGCCTTGCCCACATCCCCTACCACCCGGGGATGATCCGAATCATAGCCGCGGTGGGTAGGCAGGTCAAAGGCCACGGAAAGCCCCTTTTGTCCGGCTTTGAGGTTTCGGCGGTAAAAAGCGTTGCTTTCTTCCGCGGTGGAAAAGCCGGCATATTGCCGAATGGTCCACGGTCGACTTACATACATAGAGGAATAAGGGCCACGTAAGTAAGGCGGTATACCGGCAACAAAACGATGCAGGGAAAATTTGGTCCCGCTTTCCTGCCCGGACTTTTCATTCCCGTTTGCTTTCAATTTTACTTTACTGAAATCGGGTCTCATGAAATGATCTGTTTTGATAATTGCGACCCACTATAAGTATCTTGGTCAACCTCATCCGGCATCCCGAATTTATTAACCCCGATCATGATCTTTTCCTGCGAGCGGTATTCCGCTATCTCCTTCTCCCGGTTCATGCTGATCAAATCCTTTATTTTTCCACTTTTCCAATTCGCTTGCCAATCCCCGGAGGCTTCCAGTTCTAAAAATAGATTCCAGGCTACCTCCGCATAATCTGCGGTAAGTTTTTCCAGGTAATAGGAACCTTTAACCAGGTCAGCCTGCCTGCCAAAATGGGATTCATGCCGGAGCAACAATTGAATATTCCTGCTCAGCCTGCGCCCGCGTTCTGGCTGCTGAAGAAAGGCCGGATGCAAGGCTACGCCCCGGTAATTGGCCTGTATGCCGGCCATGGCCATAGTAGTAAGTCGCAACAGGTTATTATCAATTCCCCGGTGGGCCAAATAGTAGCTCAAACTATGACCGGTCACTTTACTTTCAGCCTCAATCCCATAGGCAAAGTGAAATTTTTTCAGCAGGTAATAAAAGGCCCTGCCTTTCGCAATTTCATTAAAATAACGGTTGCTTATCCCCAATTTGAACTGTACGGCACGGCTAAGGTTCTTAACACTAAGCTGCCCACTTTGGTACTGACTGTAAAAATCTGCCAGTTGGTGCAGTAAAAAAGCCATTTCCTGCACTTCATTCCCCCCGGCCGTGCGGTAAACGGTTCCATCCAGCTCAATGCAATGATCCATGTGGAATTGGTTGAGCTTTTGTTGTAAAAAGCGTTCGATGGAACCGGCATGTTCAGGCAATTCCTTAGAGGTAGCATCAAGCGATGAAAAAGGCCGGAGAATAATATGGTTAAGTGCCGGCAAATCATGTTTAACACAGTCGGGCGACAAGCAAAAATACATACCTTCCACATGCTGCTGCTGCCTCAAAGCAGCTAGCTGATCCACGTCCCGGCAAGCAATATAGGCCTCATCCAAACCTTCTTGCAGCTCTTTTTGTATAGCAGCTATCTCCACATGCTGAAGGTCATACTCAGCCATGATCTTCCATCCTGCTGTTGAGGGCTGGGATTCCTGAATAGCCTGGAGCTGTGGAATTTCTTCCATGCCTTCAGGCGAGGCAAAAGCCAGGTGCTTCACCCCATTCAGGTCTACCTTGTTTAGTGCTTGGGTGTCTGATTTTAAATCCCTGCTGATCTGCTCCAGCCACTGCTTTCTGCCAATTGGCTCAAATTCGTCGAAGTCAATATTATGTGCAATTTCCATAGGCGGTTCCGAGTTTACGAAAATACTACTACCGTATGAGGCAAACAACTTAAGTGCTAATCTGCTTACTTATTTACCGACAAGATAATTTATTTTTGCTGTCTGCAAAGAATATGCTGGCTGTAGAAGAAGAAACCGAAAGAAAAGAAATCAGGAAGCGCTACCGGGCCTTGCTGAAAGTTGCGAAAAATGTAAAAAGTAAGAAGGATAAAGCCAAGGTCCGCAAGGCTTTTGAACTGGCACTGGAAGCTCATAAGGACATGCGGCGAAAATCCGGGGAACCCTATATTTACCACCCTCTTGAAGTAGCCAGGATAGTAGCCGAAGAAATTGGCCTGGGCACCACCTCCATCATTTGCGCCCTGCTGCACGATACGGTGGAAGATACAGACCTGACCCTGGATGATGTTGCCAGGCTCTTCGGGGAAAAGGAACGCCTGATCATCGACGGCCTCACCAAAATATCCGGGGTGGTGGATTATACGGTAAGCATGCAGGCAGAGAATTTCCGCAAGATATTGCTTACCCTTTCGGAAGATGTGCGGGTGATCCTTATCAAACTCGCCGACCGCCTGCACAACATGCGCACCCTGGATGCCATGCGGCGGGACAAGCAATTGAAGGTGGCTTCCGAAACCATTTACCTCTTCGCCCCCCTGGCCCATCGGCTGGGGCTTTATAGCCTGAAGACCGAACTGGAAGACCTTTCCCTGAAATATACCGAACCGGAGATCTACAACGAGATCACCGCCAAGTTAAAAAAGACCAAAGCGGTGCGCAGCCGCTTTGTCAACCGCTTCTCCCTCCCGATCAAACAGGAGCTGGAAAAGCAAAACATCAATTTTGAGATCAAGGCCAGGACTAAATCAGTCTTCTCCATCTACAGTAAGATGAAGAAAAAGAATGTGGTCTTTGAAGAAATTTACGATGTATTTGCCATTCGCATCATCATTGATGCTCCCCCAAACAAGGAAAAAGCAGAATGCTGGAACGCTTACTCCATAGTAACTGACTTTTACCAACCCAATCCGGACCGGCTGCGGGACTGGCTGAGTACTCCTAAGGCCAATGGGTATGAATCCCTGCACACCACGGTAATGAGCCCCGGGGGACGCTGGGTAGAGGTGCAGATCCGTTCCAAGCGCATGGACGAAGTAGCGGAAAAAGGATATGCAGCCCACTGGAAATACAAAGAGGGAGCTTCTGAAACCAACTTCGACGCCTGGATCAATAAGATCAGGGAATTGCTGGAAAACCCGGAGAAAGATGCCATTGAGTTCATTGATGATTTCAAGCTGAATCTATTTGCCGAAGAGATCTTTATCTTCACCCCCAAGGGAGAGATCAGAAACTTACCGAAAGGGGCCTCTGCCCTGGATTTTGCCTTTGAGATACATACCGAGGTGGGTACCCATTGCATGGGGGCCAAGGTAAACCACAAACTGGTACCCCTGAGCACAGAGCTTAAGAGCGGCGATCAGGTGGAGATCATCACTTCCCGCAAGCAGAAACCCAATGAAAGCTGGCTGGATTATGTGATCACTGGCAAAGCCAAATCCCGTATAA
>CAZBIF010000097.1:9407-10382 GCA_964492055.1 uncultured Flavobacteriales bacterium | reverse complement strand
TCATCCTAGCCAATGATCCGAAATACACTACCATGTGTGAAGAGATCTTCGGGCCGGTGATCACCATCTACGTGTATGATGATGCTGATTTCGATGAGACTCTGCAGTTGGTGGATGATAACAGCTATGCCCTTACCGGAGGTATTTTCGCCAAAGACCGTCACGTAGTGAATTACATGTGCAAAAAACTGGTGAATTCCGCCGGGAATTTTTACATTAATGATAAGCCCACCGGGGCGGTTGTCGGGCAGCAGCCTTTTGGCGGGGGCCGTAAGTCCGGTACCAACGATAAAGCGGGGGCCATGCAAAACCTGATGCGCTGGGTTTCTTCCCGCACCATTAAGGAAACGTTTGTACCCCCCACCGATTACCGCTATCCGTTTTTAGGATAATTAGATTTACACAACTAACAAAAGCCTGTTGAAGTACTCAACGGGCTTTTTTATTGGAAATGGAGGGAATGATTATTTTTGAGCTTGTGAAAATGCCAATCAACATACCTTCATGGATGAAAAACCGCTATTTTCTTACCGCGCTGGTTTTTCTGATATGGATCACCTTTTTCGACCAGAACAACCTCATCACGCAGATGCAATATCGATGGGAATTGCATAAACTAGAGGAAGAGAAAGAATTCTATGAAGAGGAGATTGATGTAGTACAGGCTGACCTGAAGGAACTCAAAACCAATCCCAGAACACTGGAGAAATTCGCCCGGGAAAAATACCTCATGAAAAAGGAGGACGAGGAACTGTTCGTGCTCGTTCCGGAAGCGGAATAGCTTAAATAGCCGGCAATACTTTGGTACTTACCTCCCCGAAGCCTACCCGCTTACCGTATTTCTCCGCATGGCCCTTCATGATCACCGTATCGCCATCCTGTATGAATTTACGTTCTGTACCATCTTTTAATTTGACCGGCTGGCTGCCTTTCCAGCTGAGTTCCAGCATGGAACCATAGGAACTTTTTTCCTTG
>CAZBIF010000097.1:7509-9397 GCA_964492055.1 uncultured Flavobacteriales bacterium | reverse complement strand
TACATGTCACCGGCCTTGATGTTACAACCGTTAATGGTATGGTGGGCCAGTTGCTGGTTCTGGTTCCAATACATGTACTTATAATTGGACTGGCAAACGGTAGAAGCTTCACCCTTTTCCGGCTGTATCTGTACCTGCAGATTGATGTCGATGTTTTTATTCCCCTGGTATTTCAAATAGTCAAAAACTTCGGGTTTTTGATCAGGGCCTTTTACCCGGTAAGGCTCCAGGGCATCCAGGGTAACGATCCAGGAAGATATGGAGGAAGCAAAATTCTTGGCCAGGAAGGGGCCCAGGGGCACGTATTCCCATTTTTGTATATCCCGTGCCGACCAGTCGTTGAATAGCACCATGCCGAAAATATACTCTTCTGCTTCAGCGGTGCTGATACTTTTTCCTAAAGGTTTGCCATCAAACGTGATGAAGGCCATTTCCAGTTCGAAATCCAGCAATTTACAGGGGCCAAAGACCGGTGGTTCATCCTCCTTTGGTTTTTGTTGCCCTTTGGGGCGGTGAATGGGTTCTCCTGAAAGAATGATGGAAGAAGCCCGACCGTGGTAGCCCACGGGAATGTATTTCCAGTTGGGAAGCAAGGCATTGTCAGGATCGCGGAACATGGTACCCACATTGGTGGCGTGCTCCTCACTGGAATAAAAATCGGTATAGTCACCTACAGCTACAGGCATGAGGTTTTCTACTTCAGCGATGGGGATGAGGACCTTCTTTTGATCTTGCTCATTGCTTTGTAATTCATCGTTCTCTTTTTTTAACAGTTCAATCAGGCGTTCCCTAAGTTTACGCATGCCCTTTTTTCCAATTCCCATTAATTGGTTCAGGGTAGCTTGCTGGAAATAAGATTCCTCCAGGTTTAGCGCATCCAAATAGCCCAACTCATGCAAGGCCTGTAAATCAATGACAAAATCCCCGATGCGACTGACAGGGCGGGGGGAAAGTGATTTACTTCGTATTATACCAAAGGGAATATTATAAATGGAAAAATCGGAAGTTTCGGGAATATTCAGCCAGCTATACATGTAATTTCGTTTATATTTTTTTTACAAATTTTCTGCAAAGTAATTTAATCTATATGGCAACAACAAGTGCAACCTGTACTAAGTTTGTTGCGTCTTTTATTGTTAATAGCACATAAACCTATCATCTTGTCTGTAATTCTTTTTAATAAGTATATTAGCAGGCTATTATATTTCAACTATGTTAAAGATCAGGATACTTTTTATTTTTAGCTTACTAGCTATCACATTCCATAGCTTTTCCCAGGATACCATATTCTACGATGGTTTTGATGTTTTGCCCTGGAAAATGAAGACCGGGACCAATAATATCAACAATAAAGAAGTATGGGAACCGGATAGTTTAACCACCCTGCCAAACTCACGGTACTCTGCTTCTGACTCAGTAGGCATTGGATCACGCTCTTATTTGTATACACCAGTGATGCGAGTGGATACATTTGAAAACCTGGGGTTGTTTTTCAGCCACATTTGCTACCTGGAACCCGGGGATCGCGGATATGTTGAATTTGTGGTAGGTCATGATTCTGCCGCATTAATGAATACGACTGCGTGGACTCCTTTTCCTCAAAAAAATTACGAAGGACAATCGGGCTACTTTAGCAATCTGACTCCAAGGAATTTCTTTGACATTCGAAGCCGGGCTTTGCTTTGGAACAATCCTCCCGGCAATAATAAGCGCACCTTTCACAACTCCCCCAGTAGCTGGGTGCCTGAGTCCTTTTCCTTAACGGATCTGGTACGTACCCCTACCGATACTTTCGAATACATGCGGATCCGCTTTAATTCTTATGATGCGGGAAATTCAGGTTCAGAGCGCGGCAATAAACACCGTTGGTTTGTGGAAAATGTGCAGG
>CAZBIF010000097.1:3931-7437 GCA_964492055.1 uncultured Flavobacteriales bacterium | reverse complement strand
TGCAGGTCCTGGGGGCAGAATGTGATTTGATCAAGCCTCAGATCTACCCTGAAGATCCCTCCTTGTATGTGGATAAATATGAGGGACAGGTCTATTATCTGGGACCCTACGATTTCACTGCTCAAATACTGGACAACCTGGGAGCTATTGATACGGCTTACCTTGTCTACGAGGTTTTGCGGGATGGTTGTCCTACCAATGTGACAGCCTGTTACGATACCATAGCAAAAGATACCCTACCCATGAAAGTATTGCAAAGTGGTAGTTTTTATACCACAGAGATTCCTTCTACCTTTTATAACATTAATACGCAAAAGAAAGATACCATTAAACCCAGGGATTCGGTTTACTGGAGAATGGAAGTGTTTGACATTTCCAGGTGCAGAAACATTAGAACGTTTCCGGAGGCAGAAAAGCGGACCAAGTTTCTGGTCAGGGGCAACCTTCCTCCCGGGTGTACAAAAACACCAATTTCAACTTTTCCCTACGTTCAGGATTTTAACAGCAAAGATACCTTTCCCGATGGGACCTATTTATTTCCCCAATCACACTTTCAAAATGCAACTGGGGATTTCAATGAATGGTTTGCTACAGGGGATACGATTCCGGGAGATACACTTCCTACCCTGGGTCCGGGGGATGATTATCCGGGGGGCGGACGATATCTATATGTAAACGGAGGCAAGAGCCGCAAAGGAAATCCTTTGAATGACAGTACGGCCATCCTGCTTTCCCCCTGTTTTGACCTGGGGGAATTGCCAAGCGGACTTATTCGATTTTACCTGCATCAGAATGGAGGATTTAACGATAATATATTTACTGTAGATATTTATGATCCGGAACCACGGCCGGGAGAACCCAACGGAGGGTATGATTATGATGTGCTCCCCCCCATAGTAGGGGATAAGGGTGATCGCTGGTTGCCGGTTGAATTAAATACTTACCCCTATAGAGGGAAAGTGATCCAACTTGTATTCTCAGCCAAGCCCGATGAAGTAGCTCTCACTCACTTTGGCCTGGATTCCTTTAAACTGGTGCCGAGCCCGGTGCATGATGTGAGGGCGAATCAACTGGAGATCTATCCGCTCATGCCCCATAACGACAATCGACCGGTAGATCTAATATTGAACATAGGTAACCTGGGCCAGCTTCCTGTGGATTCAGTAGGCTTATCCTTCGAGGTGGAAACCATTGATGAAGAGGGGAACCTTAACGGTGATACAGTTAAATATCCCTACTATGGGATTAAATTAGCTACCCCCCTTGAACCCGGAGAGTTCAGGAACATTCAATATGAATATCCTTTTCCGGTCCCATTAGGCCGTTTTGAAGTACGGGCCACGGTACATTATCAGTTCGATGAAAGTGAAACAAATAATTTAACTGCAGTGCGGGCTACGGGGATTAACTATCGTACAGCGGATTGTGAAAAAGAGTTTTTCGACTCAGAAACCACCTATTGGTATAAATTACCTAGTGATTCTACCTCAAACTTAAATAACTGGGAAAGGGGAGCCCCTAATTACGGGCGTACCAATACCCCTTTCTCTCCTCCCTATGCATGGGATGTATTGCTTAACCGACCCTATACCGGGAATGATGTCACGGAGGTGCTATATACCCAGTTCTATGATTTTACCAATATGAATGATGTGATGCTGTCCTTCATGAATAATCGCAGTATTGACACCGTTATTGCGGGCGTACTGATGGAGTATAGCCTTGACCAGGGGGTAACCTGGGATTCAGTTCCCGGTAGATTTGACCCCAATCGCAGACGCTGGTATAATTCTTATGTTGCGGCCGGGGGTTACGCCGGGCAACCTTCTTTTTCTTACTACACAAGAAGAATGGAAGGAAACTTAAACAATTGGGTGGAATCTGAAGTAAGGTTGCCTTCAGTCTTTCATGATGAAAAACTGGTAATCTTCCGCTTCTTATTTTTTGCCGAGCAGGTAGCTATCGGAGAGGACAACAGTGACGAAGGGATGAGTATAGATAATTTCCTTATTTATGAACCCCAGTCCATTGATCTGGATCCTATTTTCTTCCATCAGCCTAAATCAAAATGTTATATGACCAGCACGGAAAGGATCAGGACAGTGATCAAAAACCGCGGCCTAAACACCGTTAACAGTTTTGAAGTGGAATACATAGTGAAAAATCTGCGGACAAATGCAGTGCAGGTTAAGAAGGAAACCATTAACCGCTCAATAGCTCCCAGGGATACCATCAAGGTGTTATCTACGCCCACCTTTGATATGAGGAGCCTGGGGGATTGGGAAGTGTCAGCCATTGTGAAAGTCGCAGGTGACGGATGTGTCAGTAATGATACCCTGACCCGGATATTTGAAAATATTGACGGATGCTCTTTTGTCTTTGAAGTGGTTACCAGGAATTTTCCCAATATAACGGATCCTACCGAGCCGGGTTTTAATCCTAAAGATTCTGCAGTAGCAGCTTTAATTGACAGTTCATTTTATCGGTTTGATTACGAAGTGGGAGGCAGGAATTACAGGATTGAGGAACAATATGTAAACTTTCCCCCTAAGGATACGGTGAGAAGGGATATCTGTATTAAGAAAACGCCGAGGTATCCTTCCTGCTGGGTGATCCTATTCAATTTGGACAAGGAAACATCGTAGATGTTTATTCCATGTATGGCTATGATGGAGATGATGATACCCTTATGTTTGATCAGGTGCAAGGAGGTGATTTATCACCATTCCAGCGATTTGTGTGGGTATGTCCTCCTGAACGCACCACCAAAGCGATAGAGATCAATTTTGACAGAGGACGTAAACAACTTCCCATAAGTAAGGAATATTACATGGATGTACGTTACCTCAATGACGGTCTGGATAGTGTGAGTACTGTGGATGTCCACCTGATGATCAATGGGAAAAAATATACCAAGACCGATGTGATACCGGATCCCGGTCTGAAATATACCCGTAAGCGAATTGTGGATTTTGGTTTGATCGATTTCAAACCCGGCTACTATGATTTGATGGCCTGGACAGAAAACCCCAATGGGGTTCAGGATGAAGTACCGGTGGGGGATACCGTATTTACCCGCTTTGTGGTGATCGATACCATGAAGGTATTTAACGGGGTAGATTCTACCTATGAAATTGAAACTGAATTTTGCAATGATTTCGAGACCATTGATCAGTTTCACTTTGTAGCTATTGATCCGCAGACGTATAAGCAAGATGATCAGGCGTTTACCAGAGGGATGCCTTCCAAAACCCATTTGAGTACAGTGAAGTCGGGCAATAATGCCTGGGTGACCCATTTGGACATGGATTACCGCAATTTTGAAAGGGCATCCTTACTGTCTCCCTGGTTTTTATTGGAAAGAGGTAATTGTTACGAAATAGATTTCTACCATGAGTTTGATTTCGACGATGGGCCAAATGATGGTGGAAATGTGCAATTGTCACTGGATTCTGGTAAGAGTTGGGTAAACTTATACCGGGGAGTTAACGATAGTGTACAATTAA
>CAZBIF010000097.1:0-3921 GCA_964492055.1 uncultured Flavobacteriales bacterium | reverse complement strand
CAATACCCAGAATATTGCTTCTATAGTTGATACAAACCTTACAGACGGGAATGACATTGACAGGGGATGGACAGGCGTGACGCGAACCTGGCCAGGTAATCAGGGAGGCTGGATACAATCTAAATCCTATTTTTCAATAGATGATCCGGCTCTGATTCGCGGAGCTTCAACCTTTGCTAATTTCAGATGGCTGTTCCAGGCAGATGCAAATGCAAATTACGAAGGGTGGGCTATAGATGATTTTTGTATTCGAAAAGTAGATAGTTCCATTTGTGGTATTATCGGATTGGAAGATTACCTCAGTCAATCGGATAAATTATTTGTAGGACAAAACAGTCCTAACCCTTCCCGTAATTTTACTTCCATACCTTATTATGTACCTGAAAGTGGAAATATCGAATTGAACATTTCAAACCTAATGGGACAGTCCGTATATCAGGAAAGGAAGGCTGTAAGCAAGGGTGAAAGCTTCTTCGAATTGGATGTCACCAATCTATCGAATGGAATCTATTACTACACATTCACTTTTGAGGAGCAGGTTGTGGTGAAAAAGATGGTCATTAGTAAATAATTTGTAAAGAATGCGATTATCAGGCTGGCATGGATATCTGTTGTTGCTACTTCTGTTTGGCTTTCATGTAGTAGGGCAGGGGCAGAATGTGGTGTTTGGGGAGGATTTTGATACCCTTCCCTTACAGGTTACGCATTACGGCTCTGCCAACGCCACCACCAGCTGGGCAAGAACTTCAAATTACAGTACGAATGGCAATTATTGCGATACGGCTCAGGTTGAACGACGGGATACCCTGTTTATGGAAACAGATACATTCAGTACCCTTAATTCAACTTATGCGGTATTGAGTTTTAAACACATCTGTAAGATTGATTTTTTTGACAAGGCACAAATACAAATCAGTACCGACAGCGGCAGAACCTGGTCTTTGCTAACTTCTGCTCAGTATCTGGGCCCGGGCTTTATGAACAATAATTCATTCTCCTCCCTCAGTTACAGTCAGTGGTCCCCTATGAATGCTTCGGCAAATCCCGGCAGTAATTGGTGGCAGTCTGAATCATTTAATATTAGTTCATATAGTAACCAACGCAATATGAAGATCCGGTTTTTGCTGCTGGATGCCGATAATAATGGAGCCGGTGGTAATTATGGATGGTTGGTAGATGAGATTGAAGTATCTGCAGCTCCCTGTGAGTTAATTCCACCTACCATCGTTCTGGATACTACTGCCCCCCGCAACAAGGTTTATTCCACCGGGCCGTTTACTATTGACGCCACTATTACAGACCAAAGCGGAATAAAGTCTGCCATTTTAAAGTACAGGGTTAACGGGGGAACCGAGCAAAGTCTCAGCATGAGCCTTCACTCCGGATCGGATTACCGGGCTACCATTCCTCAGCAAAATGTAAATGATACCGTATGTTATCGCATTGTAGCAACAGACAGTAGTAGTTGCAGTAACCGGGATTCGGTACCCGGATCCGGATGCATTCAATTTATTGTCAGTAATACCCCTCCCACCTTTTGTAATAACAATGTGGTCAACCAATTTGATTATTATGAATCATTCGGCTCCTTTACTCCCGGCAACGGAAGAAGCGTAGGAAGCCTGAATAATAATTGGGTGAATGCAAGCGGTGATTCTCATGACTGGTATGTATACGATCGCAGTACACTCTCTACTAATACCGGCCCTTCCGCTGATCATAGTCCCAATGATGCCAATTTTCTTTATGTTGAAGCCTCGAACGGAAATACAAATAAAACCGCCGACTTGCTAACCCCCTGCTTTGACTTTTACAATTTAAAAGCACCTAAATTCCGTTTCTGGTATCACATGTATGGCAGTGCCATGGGTGAATTGCATCTGGATATATTCTATAATAACCGCATCATCCTGGATGTGATGACCCCCATCCGTGGAAATCAAGGCAATCAGTGGAATTTTAAGGAAGTGGATTTAAGTGCCTACACTGGCAGTATTGTGATTCTGCGGTTCAGGGGTATTACCGGCAATAATTTTACCAGTGATATTGCCATTGATGATATTGAAATTCATGAACCCATTTTACATGATCTGGAATTATCAGGGATCGTTTCTCCTTCTGAAGGCAGTTGTAACTATTCCTCCGCTTCCTTTATTACTGTACAGGTAAAAAATACCGGTTCATTAGCCGCGGATTCTATTCCATTGGCTTTTCAGTTAAACCAGGGAACGATAATGCGGGATACGATTTTTACTACCTTGAATGCAGGTGATTCTATTAATCATACTTTTTATCAAACGGTAAACCTTGCCACTCCGGGAAGCTATTCCTTATCAAGCTGGTTGTTTTTTGGAAAAGATTCAATTGAGGGCAATGATAGTATACTAGGGTATCAGTTTAGCAGTAGTCCTTCAATCACAGCCTACCCCGATTCTATGGATTTTGATCAATTCAGTACCGGCACCCCGGGAACCTTAGGTAGCAGCTGGACTAACTTGACTTCTGATGATCATGACTGGTATGTGCATACCGGCAGTACGCCTTCTAATTTTACCGGCCCGACTGCTGATCATACTTCCGGTAGTGGTAATTATATGTACGTCAACGCTACTAATTTTAATAATAAAAGTGCTCATTTACTGAGTCCCTGTTATGAGGTTTCCAATTTATCAAAACCTACCCTGGAGTTTTATTATCATATGAGTGGCGCAGACATGGGAGAGTTGCATGTAGATGCTTATGTGAATGGGTTTTATATACAAGATATTCTCACGCCTATTGTAGGTGATCAGGGAAATAGCTGGAACCTCGCTTCGGTGGACTTAACCCCCTATAGTGGTAATTTAAAATTTCTTTTGAGAGGGAATACCGGTTCAGGCTACAGAAGTGACATAGCTATTGATGATTTCATAGTGTTTGACGATCAGGCTATTGGGTTAAATGGGAAAAATTCCCCAAACCAAATAGCTATTGGATTATTTCCCAACCCTGCACAGGATCATCTTTATTTTCGCGGTACTGATGCCCAACTCATTGAATGGATAATCATAACAGATGAAATGGGCAGAAAAGTTATGGATGTAGCACCTGATGTAAATGGAAGGATAAATACTTCCGCATTACCGGTGGGTTTTTACACGGCCACCATTCTCACTGCGGATAAATTACCCGCACAAAAACGGTTTATTAAAAACTAAACAAGGGGAGATCCTGCATTAGTTCATTTACTTCTCCCTTTATTTGCTGAGTAGTTTCTTCACTGGCATCCTTAGCGGAAATAGCCCGATCCATAAGTGTGGCGACCGTCACCATATCATTTTCTTTCATCCCCCGGGTAGTGATGGCTGGTGTACCAATGCGAATTCCTGAAGTCACAAAGGGACTTTTATCGTCAAAAGGGACCATATTCTTATTAACGGTAATATCTGCCTTGCCCAATAAGGCTTCCGCTTCTTTGCCCGTTACTCCTTTGTTGCGAAGATCGATAAGGATGCAATGATTTTCAGTACCTCCGGAAATAACCTCATAGCCTTTATCCGATAATTCATCAGACAGGCGGGAAGCATTTTTCACTACCTGCACCGAGTAATCCATAAACCGTTCATCAAGGGCTTCATTAAATGCAACTGCTTTACCGGCAATGATGTGCTCATGCGGCCCACCCTGGGTGCTGGGAAATACGGCCGAATCGAGTAAGGCACTCATTTTCCGTACTTCCCCTTTCGGTGTTTTCATGCCGAAGGGATTTTCAAAATCCTCTCCCATCATGATGAGGCCGGCCCGCGGTCCCCGCAAGGTTTTGTGGGTGGTACTGCTAACTATGTGACAATGAGGAAGTGGGTCATTAAGAATACCTTTGGCAATCAGGCCTGCGGGATGGGAAATATCAGCCAGTAGAATGGCCCCTACCGCCTCGGAGAT
>CAZBIF010000096.1:8854-10458 GCA_964492055.1 uncultured Flavobacteriales bacterium | reverse complement strand
AGAATCAGCAGGCCTATATTGCCATTGCCACCGGCGGGGTGGTGGGAAAAGGGCCGGGCAGAAGTACCCAGCGGAATTTTCTGCCCCAGAGTTATTCCGATTTTATTTTTGCCACCCTCATTGAAGAATATGGTTTGCTGGGAGGCATGTTCGTTCTGCTTCTTTACCTGATTTTGCTCTACCGGGGAATAGTGATCGCCAGGAAAGCCCCCGGAACATTTGGGGCCTTGCTCGCCATAGGCCTGAGTTTCAGCCTGGTCTTCCAGGCACTGATAAACATGGCGGTAGCCGTCAATTTATTCCCCGTTACAGGACAACCCCTGCCCATGGTCAGTATGGGGGGTACTTCCATCTGGTTTACCTGCCTGGCCGTGGGAATTATCCTGAGTGTAAGCAGAAGCAACGAAACCCTGGTTCCCCAGACCGGACAAACCACACAAAATACCTATCATGACTAAATTGAAAGTCATCATAAGTGGGGGCGGCACCGGGGGGCATATTTTTCCGGCCATAGCTATAGCCAATGCCATCAAAGAAAAGCGGCAGGAGGCAGAGATCTTGTTTGTAGGGGCACTTGGCCGTATGGAAATGGAGAAAGTGCCGGAAGCCGGCTACAAAATTATTGGCCTGCCTATCATGGGTTTACAGCGTAGCCTCTCCTTTAAAAACATCAAATTTCCCTTTAAACTATTAAAAAGCTTACGGAAAGCAAGAGGTATAATTAAAGAATTCCAGCCCCAGGTAGCTATCGGGGTGGGGGGCTACGCCAGTGGACCTATGCTGAGGGCGGCGAAAAGAAAAGGCATACCTATACTTATTCAGGAGCAAAACTCCTATGCGGGACTGACGAATAAGATCCTGGGGAAGAAGGCAGATCGCATTTGCGTGGCCTATGAGAATATGGAGCGTTTTTTTCCCAAAGATAAAATAGTGAAAACCGGTAATCCGGTCAGGGCTGAAGTCATTAAACTGGAAGGTAAAAAAGATCGCGCTATTGAATTTTTCGAACTGCATAAAGAGAAAAAGACCCTTTTGATCGTCGGGGGCAGTTTGGGGGCCTGGTCAATCAATGAAGGGGTGGCAGCGGCTCTGGAAAACTGGCAAAAACAAAATTTTCAATTGATCTGGCAAACGGGAAAATCCTATTATGAGCGGGCGGTAAAAGAGGCTGAACCCTACGGGGAATGGGTAAAGGTGCATCAATTCATTAAACGCATGGACCTGGCCTATGCTTCTGCCGACCTTATAGTTTCCCGTGCCGGGGCCCTGGCGGTTTCCGAGATCAGCCTGATTAAAAAACCAACCATTTTTGTCCCTTTCCCTTCCGCCGCGGAAAATCACCAGTATAAAAATGCCATGGCTTTAAAGGCCATTAATGCGGCGCTTATATTAAAAGATGCAGAAGTAAAGGAAAAGTTAGGGAATGAAGTGGAAACCCTGATCCACGATGAAGATCGTTTGCAAAAATTGAGTAAGAACCTGCAGCCTCAGGGTTATGCAGATGCGGCCAACCTGATCGCCGATGAGGCCCTGAAAATTGCTTTGGAAAAATGAATTTGAATTATTCACATATCTACCTGATCGGCATAGGCGGCATTGGCATG
>CAZBIF010000096.1:1970-8844 GCA_964492055.1 uncultured Flavobacteriales bacterium | reverse complement strand
TGAGGACATAGCCCGGGAAGTGCTAAAAATGCTGAAAGCAAATGCTTGACAGAGAGAATATATACCTGATTGGAATTGGCGGCATTGGCATGAGCGCCCTGGCCAGGTATTTTAACGGGGAAGGAAAGAAAGTGGCCGGCTACGACCGGGCCACTACTGATCTCACGAAGCGACTGCAGGGCGAAGGCATTGCGGTAACTGATTTTCAGGATGCGGATGCCATTCCTTTTCCCTTTCGCGATAAAGAAAGCACCCTGGTGATCTACACCCCGGCCATCCCCATAGGAAATCCCATCTTAACCTATTTTAAGGAGGAAGGGTTTACCTGCTTGAAAAGGGCTGCTGTTTTGGGTAAGCTCAGTGAAGGATTGACTACGGTAGCAGTGGCGGGTACCCACGGAAAAACCACTATTTCCACCATGCTGGCCCACCTGTTGAAATCTGCGGGTAAACCCCTCAATGCCTTTTTGGGCGGGATTTCCCGTGACTACGGTACCAACCTGTTGGTGGACAAAGCGGCGGAATTGCTGGTGACCGAAGCCGATGAATACGATCGTTCCTTCCTTAATTTAAAACCCAATATGGCCGTGGTTTCATCCCTGGATGCCGATCACCTGGATGTTTATGGGGATCAGGATGAGATGGTTGCCAATTACAATGCTTTCGTTCAGCAGATTAATCAGGGCGGGAAGCTATTGACCAAACCTCCTTTACTAGAAAAATTAAAACCGGCTATAGGAGTAAATACCATCACCTACTCAATAAATCAGGCTGAAAATGCAGATTACGCCGCTACGGAAATAACAGTACGTGAGGGAAAATACCATTTTCAACTTCGTAAGCAAGGAGCAATAGTGGGAGAATTCAATTGCGGACTGCCCGGCATCCACAATGTGGAAAATGCCCTGGCAGCCCTGGCTATTGCGCTTGAGCTTGATGTTGAAGTGGAAGCCCTTAAATCTGCGATCAGTTCCTTCAATGGAGTGAAGCGCCGCTTTGATGTGCACCTCAAGTCAGACAAACTGGTGTATATTGATGATTATGCCCATCATCCCAACGAAGTAAAGGCGCTTTTGCAATCCGTGAGGGAGATGTATCCCGATAAGAAAATAACTACCGTATTTCAGCCTCATCTTTTTAGCCGTACCCGCGATCTTGCCGATGAATTTGCGGAAGTTCTTGCAACTTCAGATGAATTGATCCTCTTAGAGATCTACCCCGCCAGGGAAGACCCCATTGAAGGAATTGACAGCCTTTGGTTAAGTCGGAAAATAAACAAAGCCGATGTGGCGGTCTGCAAAAAAAACCAGCTGATCAATATCCTGGATAGTAAAGAAGTGGAGGTTTTACTTACGGTTGGCGCCGGGGATATTGACACGTTGATAGAACCCTTAATCGCACACTATGAAGAATGAACAACTAAAATCCATAGCCGGCTGGGTGTTCACTGTAGCGGTATTGATCACCTTGTTGAGCTTTGTGAACCGCACCAGCAATGACAAGGTATGCCGGAAGATTGAAATTTCCATCGACCGCAGTCAGGGCAATCAGTTTGTGGATGAAGAAGATATTCACGCCATGGTATATCATGAAATAGATACCATTGTGGGCAAAAAATTAAACAGCATTGATGCCCAGCAACTGGAAATAAAGGTCAATCACCACCCCTGCGTGGCAAGTACTGAAATTTATAAATCGGTGGATGGCAAGTTGAGGATAGAAGTGGCTCAACGATCTCCCATACTCAGAATATTTACCCGGGCTGGGGAAAGCTATTATCTGGACAGTGAGGGGAGGGCCATGCCGGTTTCAAGAAAGTTTACTGCCCGTGTACCAGTAGCCAATGGTTTGATCCGCGACAGTTATCAGCAGGTCAGTCATTTGAACTTAAAGTTAGTTCCCGATAGCATGAAGAATCAGTTGATCATTGATGATCTTTTCCGCTATGCTGATTTCATCAGAAGGGATGCTTTCTGGAGCGCCCAGATTGAACAGTTTTATGTTAATAAAGATATGGAGATCGAATTGATACCAAGGGTAGGAAATCATAGAATTGTATTCGGGGATGCCACGCAAATTGCCCATAAGTTTAATAAACTGAAAGTGTTCTATACAAAGGGATTACCCAAAACCGGCTGGAATGAATACAGTGTTATTAACCTAAAATATGCAAACCAGATAGTTTGCAAAAAAAGAATATAAAATGGAAGCCACCTCAGACATAGTTGTAGGATTAGATATCGGAACTACGATGATCGTGGCCATGGTAGGCCGGAAGAATGAACACGGCAAGCTGGAGATCCTAGGCATGGGGCGATCTGATTCCCTTGGGGTGACCCGCGGGGTAGTAGCCAATATCGAAAAAACAGTGCAGTCCATAAAAGATGCGGTCACTGAAGCGGAAAACCGCAGCGGGGTAGACATCCGCATCGTCAATGTAGGCATTGCCGGTCAACATATTAAAAGTTTGCAGCACCGGGGTATACGGGTGCGCAACAGCCTGGATGATGAGATATCACAGGAAGATATTGACTTGCTTATCAACGATATGTTTAAGCTGGTTACCCTGCCCGGGGAAGAGATCATCGACGTATTGCCCCAGGAGTTTATCGTGGACAATGAGCAGGGGATCAAGGATCCGATCGGCATGTCCGGCATACGGCTGGAAGCCAATTTTCACATCATTACCGGACAGGTGGCGGCAGCCAAGAACATTCATAAATGTGTGCAAAAATCCGGGCTTGAAGTACAGGATGTGATCCTGGAACCCATCGCTTCCTCAGCAGCCGTGCTAAGTGAGGAGGAGAAAGAAGCCGGGGTGGTGCTGGTGGATATAGGTGGGGGTACCACCGACGTAGCCATTTTTCAGGACGGGATTATTCGCCACACAGCCGTTATCCCTTTCGGAGGAAATGTAATTACGGAAGATATTAAGGAGGGATGCAGCATTATCAAGAACCAGGCGGAATTGCTGAAGGTGAAGTTTGGTTCCGCCCTGGCTAATGAAAGCCAGGAAAATGAGATCGTTTCCATCCCCGGCCTCAGGGGAAGGGAGCCGAAGGAAATCTCCCTGAAAAACCTCTCGCACATTATACAGGCACGCACCGAGGAGATCATCGAGCACATTTATTATGAAATAAAGAACAGCGGGTACGAGAACAAGCTGATCGCCGGCATGGTGATCACCGGCGGAGGTTCCCAGATGAAGCACATCGGGCAGTTGTTTGAGTACGTTACCGGCATGGATACCCGCATTGGGTACCCCAACGAATACCTGGCGCAGGGAAATGCGGAAGAGATCACCAGCCCCATGTTTGCCACTTCAGTGGGCCTTATCCTGAAAGGATTCGATAAACTGAACAAACAAAAAGGACAAGCGGTGGAAGCAAAGCAGGAAGGAGAATCCATCAAGGTAAGGCAGGGAACCAATACCAAAAGCGGTTTTCTGCAGACCATGCTGAAAAAAGGAAAACAATTTTTTGAAGAAGACGAAGAATAAAAATCAATTTAAACCCTAAGTTATGAAATTTGATTTGCCCAAAGATCAATCATCCATCATCAAAGTAATAGGCGTCGGCGGCGGCGGCAGCAATGCGGTCAATCACATGTACCGGCAGGGAATTACCGGGGTGGACTTTATCATTTGCAATACCGACCAGCAGGCGCTTGACCAAAGCCCGGTACCCAATAAGATCCAGCTGGGATCTACCCTCACCGAAGGGAGGGGGGCAGGCTCCAATCCGGAAGTGGGCAAGAATGCCGCTATAGAGAATGTGGATGAATTGAAGGAAATCTTTGAACGCAATACACAGATGGTGTTTATCACCGCTGGTATGGGAGGTGGAACCGGTACCGGTGCCGCACCCATCATTGCGCAAACTGCCAGGGAAATGGGCATCCTGACAGTGGGGATCGTGACCATACCATTCACCTTTGAGGGGCGCCGCCGTAAAATGCAGGCCGATGAAGGCTTGGCGCAACTCAGGGACAATGTGGATACCCTGCTGGTGATCTGCAACGACAAACTGCGGGAAATGCACGGCAACCTCAAAATCTCCGAGGCCTTCTCCAGAGCTGATGATATTCTTACCGTGGCTGCCAAGGGCATCGCAGAGATCATTACTGTGGCCGGCTACATTAACGTGGATTTTGAAGATGTGAAGACGGTTATGAAAGACGGAGGCACCGCCATCATGGGTTCTGCGGTAGCGGAAGGGGAGAATCGCGCTACCAAGGCGGTGAGCCAGGCCCTGGCTTCGCCTTTGCTTAACGATAATGATATCACCGGGGCCAACTACATCCTGCTGAACATCACTTCGGGAGAAGAGGAGGTAAGCATGGATGAGATTGATGAGATCACTGAATACATTCAAAGCGAGGCCGGCAATACCGCCGACATCATTTGGGGAAATGGGGTGGATGAAAGCCTGGCCAACAAGATCGGCGTGACCATTATCGCCACCGGATTCGGCTCTTCCGAACCTACCGGTTTTGCCCTGGACAAGAAGCCACAAAAAGTAGTGCGCAAACTGGATGATGAAGTGAAAACGAACATTACCCAGCCCTTACCATCATCAGAGCAGAAAGAGGAGAAAAAGGAAGAGCAGCCAGATGAGCCTTATCTGAAGAAGAACGATCAGCAGAAGAGCTTCGAGTTTGAGATCCGGCCGAAGGATATCCAGAGATCTGAACCCTCAAAGCAGGAACACAAACCGGTGAAGAAGTACAATCTGGAGGATGAACTTTCGGACGAAGAGGAAAGCAATATCAGCAAACCGGTCAACAAACATGAGATCCAGCCCGCAGAGGAAAAGAAAGCTGAGGATGAGCGGGAAATTAACGAAGAGGAACAAATCAAAAAAAGCCAGGACCGCCTGATGAAGCTGAAAGCACTTAGCCTGAAAATGCGCAGTCCCGGGGGAATTAATGACCTTGAGAAAGAACCAGCCTACAAGCGCAGGAACATCAAGCTTGAAGATACCCCCCACTCCTCCGAATCCAATGTGAGCCGTTATACCCTGGGGGAAGACGAGGAAAAAAAAACGACACTAAGACCGAATAATTCGTTCTTGCACGATAATGTAGATTGATTGGTTAACACTACATTTCTGAGAAAGCACGTGCCGTAAGGTACGTGCTTTTTTTTTTCTTCCTTTCGGTAAAAATTAAAAAACTAATCGCAGAAATAACGGTAAAATTGCGATTAGGATATTAATTTTAGAATGTAAACACTGCTTCCATTTTCCTGTTTCCTAAATAAATAAAACAAAATAGCCATGAATTTGACCGATAAGATAAACGAAGACATCAAAGTCGCCATGAAGGAGAAAAACAAGGCCAAACTGGAGGCTTTGCGGGCGATAAAGTCTGCTCTGCTGCTTGCCGCCACCGAGAAAGGAGGCAAGGAAAGTTCAGAAGGGGCGGAGCTGAAAATGCTGCAAAAACTGGTGAAGCAGCGAAGGGATGCAGCTGATATTTACATAAAAGAAAAACGCAACGACCTGGCGGCTGAAGAGCTGGAACAGATCACCATCATTGAAAATTATTTGCCTGAGCAAATGACCGAGCAGCAAGTGCGCTCCGAGGTGGATGCTATCATTCGGACGGTGGGAGCAAGCTCAATGGCCGATATGGGCCGGGTGATGGGCGAGGCCAACCAGCGCCTGGCCGGTAAGGCCGATGGTAAGATCATCGCCCAGCTGGTAAAGCGGGCCCTTGACCACAATGAAGTATAATGATGCGAAAGATTTTATCGGTTATACTTACAGCTGGTTTATTATCGGCCTGCAGTCTGGTGAAGAACCCGCAATCCGCCAATTTTCAACGGGTAAAATACCGGGCCCACCTCAAGCTCAACTCACCTTTGCAAACCAAAAAGCTAAACGATGAGAAGTATGAAAAGTTAGATAATATTCAGGTGCCTCTGAAGAGGGAAAAGGAACTGACGGTCATGAGTTTGATGGAGCATAGACCTGCAAAAAGTCTACCGTACACCGTTTCCGCTGAACCTAAAAGAGCGTTCACCCTCGCCACAGAAGAGCTCAGGCCCTTAACCTCTGTTTTTGAAAATCAGGAGACAATTAAAATGGAGGACTTTTCTTCTTTAATTGTACGGCCCATCCCCGCCAACG
Source organism: uncultured Flavobacteriales bacterium (assembly GCA_964492055.1). Taxonomy (GTDB): domain Bacteria; phylum Bacteroidota; class Bacteroidia; order Flavobacteriales_E; family Vicingaceae; genus CAZBIF01. Next base: position 2,713 of record CAZBIF010000096.1, on the reverse strand, counting down.
AATGGTGGAACAAAGATGTAGAAGACTGGAATGGGAAGGATATAGTACTGGCAGTTCTGGCAATAATTATAGCTGTTTTGCTTATAGTATTGCTCATCAGCATTTTGGATGTGCTATTAGGTAGTATTATAGGTTTATTAATCGTTTTATTGCTGATCTACCTTATCTTTTTGAATTCTTAAGTAAACAGCGGTTATAAAATAAGAAAACCCCTATCGGACATTGAGCGAAGTCGAAATGTCCGATAGGGGTTTATTTATATTTAAGCTTGTAGGTATTACATCATACCGCCCATGCCACCCATGCCTGGCATTCCGCCACCGGCTGGCATTCCGCCACCTGCTTTGTCATCTTCATCCTCAGCATCGGCGATCACGCATTCGGTAGTCAGCAACATGCCGGCAATGGAAGCTGCGTTCTCCAGCGCCACACGGGCCACTTTAGTGGGATCAATTACCCCGGCTTTCAGCATGTCTTCGTACTGCTCGGTACGGGCGTTGTAACCGAAGTTGTCCTTGCCTTCTTTGATCTTTTGCACCACTACGGAACCTTCCCCGCCGCTGTTGGCAACGATCTGACGCAATGGCTCTTCCAGAGCACGGCGTACGATAGCTACACCGGTAGTTTCATCTGCGTTCTCACCCTGTAGTTTTTCAAGGGCAGAAAGGGCACGGATGAAGGCTACACCACCGCCGGGGATAATACCCTCTTCTACGGCAGCCCTGGTAGCATGCAAAGCATCA
>CAZBIF010000096.1:0-1960 GCA_964492055.1 uncultured Flavobacteriales bacterium | reverse complement strand
TACCCGGTCTTTCTTTTCCTTCATTTCTACTTCGGAAGCAGCTCCTACGTAAAGTACGGCTACACCCCCTGCCAGTTTGGCCAGACGTTCCTGCAGTTTCTCCTTGTCATAGTCAGATGTAGTATTTTCCATCTGTGCTTTGATCTGCTTCACCCGGCCTTTGATGTCGTCTTTCTTGCCACCGCCATTTACGATTGTGGTGTTGTCTTTATCAATGGTGATCTTTTCACATTCACCAAGATCAGACAGGTCGGCATTTTCCAGCTTATAACCTCTTTCCTCAGAGATCACGGTACCACCGGTCAGGATAGCCAGATCTTCCAGCATGGCCTTTCTGCGGTCACCGAAACCGGGAGCCTTAACGGCAGCGATTTTCAAAGAACCACGGATCTTGTTCACTACCAAGGTAGCCAAGGCTTCCCCTTCCACATCCTCAGCAATGATCAAAAGCGGACGACCGGACTGAGCAGTTTTTTCAAGCACCGGTAACAAATCCTTCATGCTGCTGATCTTTTTATCGAAGATCAGGATGTAAGGATTTTCCAGTTCTGCCTCCATTTTATCTGTGTTGGTCACAAAATAGGGGGAAAGATAACCGCGATCGAATTGCATACCTTCCACTACTTCTACAGTAGTTTCAGTACCTTTTGCTTCTTCTACAGTGATCACACCTTCCTTCTTCACCTTGGCCATGGCCTGGGCGATCAGTTTACCGATAGAGCTGTCATTGTTGGCAGAAATGGTAGCTACCTGCTCGATCTTTTCTGAATCTTCACCTACCTTTTTTGAAGATTTTTTCAATTTCTCAACTACGGCTTCAACTGCTTTGTCAATACCTCTTTTCAGGTCCATAGGATTAGCACCCGCAGCTACGTTTTTCAACCCCTGGGTTACGATAGCCTGAGCGAGAATGGTTGCCGTTGTGGTTCCATCACCGGCGTCATCCGCCGTTTTGGAAGCTACCTCTTTCAGCATCTGGGCTCCCATGTTTTCAATGGTGTTCTTCAGCTCAATCTCCTTCGCTACGGTAACTCCGTCTTTGGTTACGGTAGGAGCTCCGAATTTTTTATCGATCACCACATTGCGGCCTTTCGGGCCCAGGGTTACCTTCACTGCATTTGCCAGTTTATCTACCCCTGCCTTCAGGCTGGTCCTGGCCTTGCTATCAAAAGTTATTTCTTTTGCCATTTTATTTTATAATTATTTTTTGGGTTATTATTTGGTTTACTTAATGGTCCCGAATACATCGGAAGCTTTCATGATCAGGTAATCGGTACCTTCAATATTGATCTCCGTACCGGAATACTTACCGTACAGCACCTGGTCGCCTTTTTTCAGGTTCACCGGCGCTTTTTTCTTTCCTTCACCTACGGCTACCACCTCGCCACGCTGTGGTTTTTCCTTGGCGGTATCGGGAATAATTATCCCTCCGGCGGTTTTTTCTTCCGCAGCTGCAGGCTTCACCAGGATCCTGTCTTCGTTTGGTTTAAATTTCACTGACATAGTTTTAATTTATTTTGGTTTTTATTAAAAATTATTTTCTGATGGCGGGGCAGTCACATTCTGTGCCAAGGCAACAAACCGGTTTTTTTCGTGAAATTTTGTCAATAATAGAGGCAGGATAAAAAAAAATGTCAGTAGGTGTGACATACTGACATTTCTTTGGGAGGAATTACTGCCCCTGACCGTCTTCCGGTTCATCTTCTATGGGCTCAGCCCCCTGGTTGCCGGTCTGCTCAGTAGGTACTCCCTCCTGAATCATGGGAGCCTGATTTTGCGGAATGATCACCTGATTGGCCTCATCTACAAGTTCTGACTCATTCGTTACCACCACTTCTGTACCCCCGATCAGACTGGAAGAGATAACGCTAAAGACGAGCAAGGCAATGCCGAGCGTCCAGGTTGCTTTTTCAAGGAAGTCAGTAGTCTTACGTACTCCCATCACCTGGTTGCTTGAGGA
>CAZBIF010000095.1:1228-10482 GCA_964492055.1 uncultured Flavobacteriales bacterium | reverse complement strand
GATCATCGTTTCCGGCCACAATCTGGGAACTGCTCCCATAGAGGACGCCATAGATGAGCATGAATCCGTGGTGGAAACGGCCATCGTAGGTTTTCCGCATTCAGTTAAGGGAAATGCTTTGGCTGCTTATCTGATCCTGCACGATGGGGTAGAAGGTACGGAAACACTCCGGAAGGAGATCCGGCAGCTGGTGGCAGATGCTATTGGCCCAATTGCTAAACCCGATCGTATTCACTTCGTGAATGGCTTGCCTAAAACCCGCTCCGGTAAGATCATGCGACGCATTCTGCGGAAAATTGCTGCGGGAGATATTGACAATTTAGGGGACATTTCAACGCTGCTAAATCCGGAGGTAGTGGAAGAGATAATAAAAGACACGAAGGGTTAATGTATGAATGTGAAAATGGAACAATGCGCCGCCCTGAGCGATAGTCGAAGGGTGGAAATGGATTAATTTGGAAATGAGATAATGTGAAAATGAATCAATGAGTGAATGTGTCAATGAGTTATTGGTTTAATGTAACAATGTAACAATGTGGAAATGTAGCAATGAAGCAATGAATTAATATGTAAATTGATTTATTTAAAAATGAAGCAATGCGGTCAACCTATATCAGGGTCGGACAGTTTTCAGATTTCAAGTTTCCGGTTTCCATTTTCACATTTCCTGTTTCGAGTTTCTCGTTTGATATTTCATCTTTCAGATTTCTCATTTCAGATTTCAAGTTTCATATTTAATATCTATCTTATCTTTGGCCATCCTGAAAAAATAAAACTATTGCGCATGAAATTAATGGAAGGAAAAGTAGCTCTGATCACTGGTGGAAGCCGGGGAATCGGTAAAGGTATAGCTATGAAACTGGCTGAACATGGGGCTGATATTGCATTTACCTTTATGTCATCGGCTGAAAAAGCCAAAGGGGTAGAAAAAGAATTGGAGAATCTGGGAGTTAAAGCCAAAGGGTATCAGTCAGACGCTGCGGATTACACTGCAGCGGAACAATTGATCAAAGAGGTGCTGGAAGATTTTGGGAAAATTGATGCGGTAGTAAATAACGCCGGTATCACCCGCGATGGCTTGCTGATGCGCATGACCCCGGAAAACTGGGATGAGGTGATGAACACCAATTTGAAATCCGTTTTTAACATCACCAAGCATGTGCAACGCAGCATGTTAAAACAGCGTTCCGGTTCCATTATTAACATGAGCTCCATTGTAGGGGTGAAGGGCAATGCAGGGCAATCCAATTATGCTGCATCCAAAGCAGGGATCATCGGTTTTACCAAATCCATAGCCCAGGAGCTGGGTAGCCGCAATATCCGCTGCAATGCCATTGCCCCGGGATTTATAGAAACGGAGATGACCGGCGAGTTAGGGGAAGAAACCATGGAGGCCTGGTTGAAGACCATCCCCATGAACCGCCCCGGTACCACCGAAGATGTGGCCAATGCGGTATTGTATCTCGCTTCCGACCTATCTGCTTACGTCTCCGGGCAAACGCTTAGTGTTTGCGGAGCAATGTTAACATAATATCTGAATTTCCTTGCATATTGTTAGTCAGTCACCCTGGTGGTATTATCTGCTTTGTCTCTTACTGGGGGCTGCCTATGCCTTCTTTCTCTACCGCAAGGATCGGAAGCTATCTGAGTTCCCCAGCTGGCTGATCTATCTGCTTGGCAGCCTGCGGTTTGTTCTTTCCACCGCCCTGGCGGTTTTGTTGCTCGCCCCATTACTCACTTATTTTAGCCGTACCATTGAAGAACCAATAGTCGTAATTGCTGAAGATCGCACCGCTTCCCTTATGGCAACTGCTGACAGCAGTTATATGCTCGGGGACTTCCGGGAAGCTCTATCTGCTATAAAAGATAAACTCCAAGGTGATTATCAGACCGACCATTTGTGGTTTGGCGAAACCGTACGACAGGCTGAGGATAGCGGGAGTTATACGGATCGACTCACCAACTACGAATCACTTTTTGAGAACCTGGCAGATCGCTACGAAAACCGCAATGTAGGGGCGGTGATATTGGCTACTGACGGCATCTACAATCAGGGATCTAACCCTCTGTATGTGCAGGATGCGGGTCGTTTTCCGGTTTATACCATTCCAGTCGGAAATACGGAGATCAGAAAGGATGTTAAGATCAATCGGTTGATCCATAATGAGATCGCTTTTCTTGGAAATGAATTTCCCCTGCAAATGGAAATTCAGGCTACCAAAGCGGCCGGTGAAACAGTAAAGGTTGAAGTACTCTATGGGGGGCAGGTAAAGTTTTCAGAGAATATTGCAATAAGCAGCGACAATCAGCTCATTGAACTAAAGACTCAATTAAATGCAGAACGGGTGGGTATTCAGGCTTATAAAGTAAAAGTCAGCAGCCTGGAAAACGAAGAGAACCTGGCCAACAATGTGAGAGAGTTTTACATTGATGTAATTGATTCCCGTCAAAAAATACTCTTGCTCTATGCTACTCCCCATCCGGATGTAAATGCGATCCGTCAGTCCCTGCAAAACAGCGAGAATTATGAATTAACGGTAGCCGATTTTGAGAAATTCAAAGGAGAGATCAAAGATTTCAGCCTGTTGATCCTGCACCAGGTGCCTGCTCCAAAATCTTTATGGGCCAAAGAATTTTTAGATAAGGTACGGCAACAGAAGCTGGCTACCTTTTGCATTGCTACGGCCTTTACGGACTGGAATCTTTTCAATGCCCAGCCATATCCGCTTACGCTTATCCCCAATGGGCAGGCTACCAACGAGGTGCAACCCCAGATTAATGAGAGATTCACCTTGTTTACCCTTACTGAAAAAGAACAAAAAGCCATCCGCAATTTTTCGCCACTCTTCGTTCCCTTAGGAAACTTTCGTAATAAAGGCGAAAATCACGTTTTGTTCAAACAACAGATCGGGGCGGTGGAAACGGAATATCCCATGCTGGCTTTTTCAGATAGGGAAGGGTTTAAAAGCGGGGCCTTGATAGGCGATGGTTTATGGCGCTGGCGCCTGCAGAATTTTGCAGAGTTGAATAATCACCAAGTTTTTGACGGTTTGATCAACAAAATTGTGCAATACCTGGCGGTGAAAGCCGATAAAAGTTTTATACGGCTGAAGCATGAGAAAAAATTCCTTGAAAATGAAACCGTCCGCCTGGATTTACAACTTTTCAATCAGTCCTACGAAGCGGTGAATGAGCCGGAAGTGGAAATTTCCTTGAAGGATGCGGAAGGAAACGAGTACAACTATGTTTTCAGCCGCAATGAACAGGCCTATTTTCTGGAGATTGAAGGATTACCCAGTGGAAATTACAGTTACCGTGCCAGCAGCAGTATGGATGGGCGGCAGTTGGTCAAGCAAGGGGAGTTTGCCGTGGAAGAACTGCAACTGGAAAAAGTCAATACCGTAGCGGATCATAATTTACTGTTCCAACTGAGCAAGCAATCCGGTGGAAGAATGATCAGCCGCGATAGCCTGAAATATCTGCCGGAGATCCTCAAACAAAATAACCAGCTTTCCTCCATCGCCTATACCCACGAAAAAGTGGAAGATATCATTAATTTAAAGTGGATTTTTTATATCTTGCTGGGCTTATTGAGCCTGGAATGGTTCCTGAGGAAGTATCATGGAGCGTATTGATTAATGTAACAAATTAGCAATGTAGCAATGTAGCAATGTAGCAATGTATAAATGTAGCAATGTAGCAATGTAACAATGTATTAATGTGAAAATGGTAAAACGGGATATTTATTTTATAGGTATAATAATTACTTTCAATAGAAATTTGCATTTTCAGTTTTCTGATTTCAGCTTTCATATTTCTGATTTAAAACTGAATAGTTGAAATGAAAATTAGAAATCGCAAATCAGCAGGCGACAATAAAAAGACCTATAAAATATTTTATCAGATGAATAATATTTTCAATAGAATAATTTCATTCACCTTTTTTCTGTTTGTTTCACTGGCCCTTTTCTCTCAGGAAAAGGCAGATTTTGATACCTACATTGCTAATTCAGTAAAGAATTTTGAGTTACCTGGTTTAGCCATCGCCGTGGTAAAAGACGGGGAGGTGGTTTTTGAGAAAGCCTATGGGGTTACAAATCAGGAAAGCGGGGAAGAAATGGAAACCGAAGATGTTTTTGCCATCGCTTCCCTCAGTAAGGCTTTTACCGCTGCGGCCATCGGGATGCTGGTGGACGAAGGTAAATTGCAGTGGAACGACCGGGTGCGGAAATACATCAAAGGCTTTGACCTCAGCGATGAATACGTGGCTTCCCAATTGACCATCAAAGATCTCCTGAGCCACCGCAGCGGATTCAACACCTTTGACGGGGACCTGCTCTGGTACGGCACCACCTATAGCCGGGAGGAGATCATTGACCGCTTCAGCCGGTATAAAATGAGCTACGACCTGCGGTCGGAATACGGCTATCAGAACATCATGTTCATCATTGCCGGGGAAGTGGTGGAGGAAGTCAGTGGTATGAGCTGGGAGGAATTTATCAGGCAGCGCATTTTTGAACCATTGGATATGGATAACAGTTATGCCACCTTTGCCGGTTTTGAAGGGGAAGACGATAAGGCCCTGCCGCATGTGAAAGGCGAACTGGATGCCATCCGCAATTATGACAAGAGCGGGGGAGCGGCGGCCATCAGTTCCAATGTGGAAGACCTCAGCCATTGGATACAAATGTGGTTGAATAAGGGGGTCTACGATGAAGACACTTTGTTGCAGTTGAAAACCTGGCAAACCATTTTGGATATGCATACGCCTATTACTCCCTCTACTTTTGACCGCAGCAATAATGTTGAGTTCAAGGGCTACGGCCTGGGCTGGTTCCTCATGAGTTACGAAGGGCATAAGGTAGCCTACCACGGGGGCGGTTTGCCCGGCTACATTTCCAAAATTTTCATCATTCCGGCCGAAAATCTGGGCGGGGTGATCCTGAGCAACGGGGAAACTTCCCTGCCCTCAGCCCTGATGTACAGAAGCATAGACGAATTCCTGGGGCGGGAGGACAAACCCGACTGGGCAGCTACCTATTTGGGCTTTAAGAACCACTATGAAAAATACCTGGAGAAGAAAGACACGGAACGTACGGAAAAAAGGGATGCCAAGACGAAAGCCAATATAAAGGAAGAAGCTCTCACCGGCAGGTATACCGATGTATTTTACGGAGATGCCCGTATTAACAAAATGGACGGCAAGCTTCACCTCAGCCTGGAGCCAGCGAAGGAAACCTTCAGTTCGGAGATGACCCACTGGCAACAAAATACCTACCGTATTAAATTCAAAGACCAATTTCTGCCGCAGGGTTTTGTCACTTTTTCAGCCAATGCCGATGGGGAAGTGCAGGGTTTTACCATCGACCTGCCCAATCCGGATTTTCACTTTCATAATCTGGATTTCAGGAAGGTGGAGTAGACCAATTTGATTACTTTTATGAATTACTAAGTCCTTTTAAAATGAAGAAAATACTACTTCTAACTTGCCTAAACACAATCTTTAATTTTTGTTATTCCCAATATGCTCAAACAGATTGGGTAAATATATACAACTACCAGCAAGATAGCCGGGGGTATGATATCATAAAAACTATAGATGATCACTTGGTTGTAACAGGAACATTTACCGATTCGCTGGTTTTTAGTACAGGCAATCCACGAATAATGCTTACATCCCAAGGGGGGAAAGATGCTTTTATAGTAAAATTGGATACTACGGGCTTGGTGAAATGGGCAATAGCAGTTGGGGGAAAGATGGACGATAATGCTGCTTCAATCACTTCCGATTCTTCAGGAAATATTTATGCTATTGGTGCTTTTAAAGATACCGTTGACTTCGACCCCGGCCCAGGTTCAACTAGTAAGTATTCTTCGGGTGGAGAAGATATTTTTGTATTAAAATTAAATGCTGGGGGCGATTTTAGGTGGGTTAAGACAATAGGTGCCGGCCGCTTCGATTTTGGAACTTCCATTGAAATAGATAACGCTTCTCATATATTAATTACTGGAAATTTTACTGATACCGTGGATTTCGACCCGGATAGTGGAGTTTATTATTTGTATTCCTCATTTAACCAAAACAATCCACCTTTATTTGTGGCAAAATTAGATTCAAATGGAACACTTATCTGGGCACAAAGAATATATGGTGAACCCTATGATATAACTCCTGATCAAAATAATTCCATATATGTTGCAGGCAAATTCAGTGGATCAGTTGATTTCGACCCTAGTAATAAAAATAATTCCCTTAGTGCTAATTCTATATTTGATTGGTTTATTTTTAAGTGGGATAATAACGGTAAGTACAAATGGGCAAAAAAATCTACCGCTTCAGGGGGATCTGGATTTGCCGAAGATATAACTATTGATCCGGCGGGTAATGTATTGGTTACTGGCTTGCATCGAGGTTCTGGTTCCATTGTGAAATATGATAAATCGGGGAATGTGCTTTCAGTGAAAAACAATAGCGGCGCATCTTATGGCTATTCAGTTATGAGTGATAATCATGGGAATATTTATAACTCCGGTTGGTTTAGAGGAACAATGAAATTAGGTAATTCTACACCTATAGTAAATCAGGGGTATAGGGATGGTTATATATTGAAATACGATAGTAGCTGGAATAATCTATACTTGTATCACATTCCCGGTACGGACTTATCCTATCCCAAAGCCATTACGGTTATCAATAATAGCGTTTATATTACAGGTTATTATAGCGATAGCGCAGACTTTAATTACAATACTTCGGCCAGTTCAATGATAGGAGGAGGCTCTGCCTTATTCATTTTTAAAATTTCCGATGGGAAAATAACCTGGCTACCAGATAATCCTTCTAGTAATCACTATAATAATCTCTACCCCAACCCCTCTTCCGGGCATATTACTCTTGATTTTGGCGATCAGATTGCGAGCCTTGTTGATATTTATAATATACAGGGAAAGTTAATCACATCTCTTTCGAATGTAAAAACGCAACACCTTACGCTGAATGTCCCTGCAGGCTTGTATCTGATAAATGCACACTTCAACAATGAAATCCGGCAATTTAAAATGATCGTTGAATAATCAACTGAAATATCTGCCTGATTTTTTACTGATTTACTAAGTTCATTTGGCTTAATTCTTGCCCGAGGGCGCTCTTTTAAGCTTTGAAATAACTGTGATTTTTTCTTCTTTCCTTTTCCCCACTATGCTTCGCCCCTTGCTGCTTCTACTATTCCTCTTTCTAAAATATTATGCCCACTCCCAAGTCCTGACCGTGGTGGATTCCGCTTCCTCCGCTCCTCTGGAATTTGTCAGTATTATCAGTAAAACCACCCACCACCTCGCCACCACCAATAGCAAAGGACAGGTAGATCTTTCCACTTTCCCTAAAGGTGAACAGATCGAAATCCGCATGCTGGGGTATGAATCGGTTTCCACCAGCTTCCAAAAATTGGCAGAGAGAAACTACAAGCTGAAACTGAAATTCGGGGTGCTGAACATGGACGAAGTAGTGATCTCGGACAGCCGCTGGAAAGAATCTTCCGGCAAGGTACCCGCCCGCATTACCACCATCAGCCCCAGGCAGGTAGCCTTGCAAAATCCCCAGACCGCCGCAGACCTGCTCGGCATCTCCGGTCAGGTATTTATTCAGAAAAGCCAGCAGGGCGGGGGCAGTCCCATGATCAGGGGCTTTGCCACCAACCGTTTGCTCTATACCGTTGACGGTATCCGCATGAACACCGCCATTTTTCGGGGAGGCAATATTCAGAATGTGATCAACCTGGATCCATTTGTTATGGAAAATACCGAAGTCTTTTTCGGCCCGGCATCGGTGATGTATGGCAGCGATGCCATCGGCGGGGTGATGAGCTTTCAGACCCTTAGCCCGAACTTTTCCCTGCAGGAAAAACCTTTGGTAAGTGGTAAAGCGGTCGCCCGTTTGGCTTCCGCGAATCGCGAAAGGACCGGCCATGTGGATGTGAATGTGGGCTGGAAGAAATTTGCCCTCATCAGTAGTATCAGCTATTGGGACTACTGGCATTTACGGCAGGGAAGCCATGGCCCTGAGGAGTATGTAAAGCCATTTTTTGTAGAACGCAAGGAAGGGGAGGACCGCCTCTATACCCAAAAGGATGAATTGCTGCAGGTACCTTCTGCTTACGAACAACTGAACCTCATGCAGAAGTTCCGCTATCAGCCGGTCAAACATTGGGATCTGCAATATGGCTTCCACTATTCGGAAACCTCACCCTATGGCCGCTACGACAGGCACAACCGCATGCGTAACGGACTGCCCCGGTATGCCGAGTGGGATTATGGCCCCCAGCAATGGATGATGAATGCCCTAACCCTTGCTTATAGTAAACCGCATTCCTGGTTCGACCGCCTAAATTTTCGCCTGGCCCGGCAGGATTTTTCCGAAAGCCGCATCAGCCGGGATCTGCTATCGACAGAACGTAGCCTGCAGGAAGAAACGGTAGCTGCTTATTCAGCCAATCTGGATTTTGATAAAAAACTGGGCAGCCGAAACCGGCTTTTTTACGGGTTGGAATTCGTGCAAAATGAGGTGGATTCAGAAGGTGAGTTGGAGCATATTTCTACCGGCATTACCTCAATCGGTCCTTCCCGCTACCCCCAGGCGCGCTGGTCGGCTGCGGGCATCTACCTGAACAACGAATACGAACTTACTGAGGAATTGAATATGCAATCCGGTATTCGCTATAGCCGCTATGCCCTGCAGGCGGATTTTGATCCTGACTTCTACGCCCTGCCCTTCCAGGAAGCCGAGATGGAGAACGATGCCCTGACCACCAGTCTGGGAATGGTGTGGCGCCCGGATGAAGAACTGGTAGTAAAGAGTTCGGTAGGAACAGCATACCGTGCCCCCAATGTTGATGATATGGGTAAGGTATTCGATTCTGAACCGGGGGCGGTAACCGTTCCTAATCCGGATCTGCAGGCGGAGTATGCTACCAATTTGGAAGCTGGAGTGGCTAAAATTAGAAGATGCGCTGGTGCGGCGTAACTTTCGCATTAACCGAAGAGATAGCATACTTTATGAAGGCGAACTTAGTCAGGTGCAAGCCATCCAAAATGCCGCCCTTGCCCGGGTTTATGGCTTACAGTTCTCCATGGAAGTCAAATTACCTAAAGGCTTCGGTTTTCATGGCGACCTCAATTATCAGGAAGGAGAGGAGGAGCTGGACGACGGCTCTGTCAGCCCTTCCAGGCATGCTGCGCCTATGTTTGGGGTAAACCGG
>CAZBIF010000095.1:0-1159 GCA_964492055.1 uncultured Flavobacteriales bacterium | reverse complement strand
TAAAAAGAACCGCCTGAACCTGCAACTGAACCTGGCCTGGCAGGCCGGGTATTCCTTTGATGAGCTGGCGGTCACCGAGCGGGAAAAGGAAGAAATTTACGCCAAGGATAAAATGGGGAGGAATTACGCCCCTGCCTGGTATACGTTAAATTTTAAGGCATTGTATCAATTGACAGAACACTTCAGCCTGAGCGGGGGGGTGGAGAACATCACCGACCAGCGCTACCGCCCCTATAGTTCAGGCATTTCCGGTCCGTGCAGGAATTTTATTATCTCAGCCAAAGCTACCTTTTAAGACTTGTATACGATTATTTTTAAACCTGGGCGGATTTGCAAAAACCTGTAACCTTGCTTGTTGTTGCATTACCTGAAGCATCTATATAATAAGATTCATGGAATACCGAAGATTAGGAAACACGGAATTAAAAACTGCCTCCATAGTATTCGGCGGTAATGTGTTTGGCTGGACACTGGATGAAAAAGCTTCCTTCAAAATGCTGGATGAAGTGACAGACATGGGAATTCAAACCATTGATACGGCAGATGTTTATTCCCGCTGGGCGGAAGGGAACAGCGGTGGGGAATCGGAAAGTATAATCGGTAAATGGATGCGGCAAAAAGGCAACCGCTCTCAGATCAATCTGATCACCAAAGTAGGTTCCGACATGGGACAGGGAAAGAAAGACCTGAGTGCTGATCACATACTTAAAGCATGTGATGCGTCCCTCAAGCGGCTGCAAACCGATTATATTGACCTGTATCTTACCCATTGGGACGATCATGAAACCCCGGTGGAAGAAACATTGGCAGCCTACCAGCGATTGATGCAGGAGGGAAAGGTGCGTTACATCGGGGCTTCCAATCTCTCCATTGACCGATTGCAGGCTTCCCTGGATGCAGCCGAACACGATGGATTACCGCGGTATGAAGTCTTTCAACCCGGGTACAATTTGTATGACCGCAGTGAATACGAGAACGGGGTAAAGCACATCTGTGAAAAGGAAAACCTGGGGGTGATCCCTTATTTTGCTTTGGGTAGTGGCTACCTTACCGGTAAATACCGTAAAGAAGAAGATTTCAAAGGAGAGGACCGGGCATCTTTCGTAAAGAAATATCACAATGAAAGAGGTATACGTATTCTGACTGCCCTTGACGAAGT
>CAZBIF010000094.1:0-10629 GCA_964492055.1 uncultured Flavobacteriales bacterium | reverse complement strand
CTAACGGCCCTCCCTCCTAACCAATGCAGTGGATCAAATCTGCGGTCGCTACGCTCCGGTGTCTTTAAATGCAAAAACCCGCTCAAATAAATGTGGCGGGTTTTCTTCTTTAAATCCACATTTTCGCAGATTTGATCATCATGTGGAGCCGGAGGGAATCGAACCCTCGTCCAAACAAGGAATACATAAGCCTTCTACAAGCTTAGTCTATCGTTGATTTTCGAACATCAACCGGAGATAAACGCCCAATTGATGCCTTAACCTTTTCAAGTTTCGCCAGGAAGTCAAGGTTCCTGCCTGACTAACCCATAATTACGATACCTCGTGCTCAGGGAATTAATGGGTAGAACCCCTGCGAGATAGCTTGTGCCGATTATCTTAAATCGGCATTAGGACTAACCCCTATCGGGTGTTAGGCCGCAAGCGCATAATTGTTGTCGCCGTTTAGCGATGTTAGCGTTGATATTCACGAGCCAAACACTCAATGCTCGGCTTGCTTACTTATCCATTCATCTTGCTGTCGAAACCGGTCGGCCCCATATATTAAAGAACTGTTGTAAAATTAAGCAAAGGGTGTACCAATCTGCCAGATCAGAACATCTTTTCTTTCTTGTGCTTTGCTTTGGGAGGCTTTTGTTCGGTCTTGGTGCTATCGCTGCGCATTTCCTCTACCGCCTCCATGTCTATTTCGTTTTCCTCGATGAGGTATTGTTCGTATTCGTCGTAATCCACTCCTTTGTCTGCCAACTCTTTCTTGCTGCAAAGTTTTTTCAGATTCTTGCTGCTGCCTTCATGTTCCATATCGGCAGTTTTTTGCCAGGTAGCACAGGCCTCTATATAACTTCTCATCTGGTATAAGGCAAGGCCTTTATTGTAGAGGGCTTCTTTGTTCTTTGGATCAAGTGCCAATACATTCTTAAAATCTTCCAAAGCTTCATTGTAATTGCCAGTGAGTCCGTAAGCTACGCCACGGTCAAGCATGGCACCTACATAATCCGGTCGAAGGCGAATGGCTTTGGTCAGGTCGAGTAAAGCTTTTTCAAAAAAGCTCAGGGCAATATGGGTTTTTCCCCGCTCATAATAAGCTTCTGCCAGGAAAGGATCCTGTATGATGAGATTGTCCAGACTTTCCTTGGCGATATTATAGGCCTGAATTTCATTGAATGCCTGGCCCCTTAACAATAAAATATCCGCATCTTCGGGATCAATCTTGATGGCTTCTTCCAGCACGTGGATCGCTTCTTCAAATTCTGCCATCTTAATGTTACTTCGCGCCATTACCTTCATGGTGGTCAATTCCGATGCCCCCATGGCCCGGGACTGGTCGAAATCTGCTGCTGCCTCTTCCTTCATGCCAAGCTCCGCCTGAATTTCACCCCGCAAAACATACAAGTCAGGGTCATAGGGATTGCGATTGATGGCTTTACTCAGGTAATCTTTTGCTGCCGGATAATCTTTCTCAATTAGTTTTACCCGGGCGCGGTCCATATAAATATCATAGTGCTCGTAACCCAGTTGTTCTGCTTCATCATACATTTGATTGGCCTTATCCGTATCGCGCAATTTCTGGTAAATATCCCCCTGGGTTTTACGGATAATGGCCTGCTGTTCGCTCTTGCCAAAGGAACGGGCTGCGGCTAGGTCAGCTTCTCCTGATTCAAGTTCACCCATTTTGATTTTTAAACGGCCCCTTTCCAGATACGCCACCGGGTCATCCATGGTTAGTTCTAAAATTTCGGTGTACGAATCCCTTGCACCTTGCAGGTCTTGAGGAAAAGCAAGCTTTTCTTGTCTGCAACTACCGCTTCATGAAGGGATTCCAATTCCATGTTCTTACTCAGCTCATCCAGAGCTAATTCCCAGTTTTGTTCAAGAATATGGATATAAATGGAGTTGAAATTCTTTAAAGGGGGAAATTCAGATTTTTCATCTCCGGGCATACACTTTTCACCGGTACAATCAATCAGAGCTTCATTTCTGATGGTGAAATGGTGATGGTTGAGGGCAAAACTATTGACTGAATTGGAACTACTAAGTTTTTGAGCAGCTATACCGATAATTTCTCCCTGCTTATTGATAACCGGACAACCGTCATTCTCTGCGGTGATTTCGTGCTGCAATTCAGTAATATCACCAAACCCTTCTATCTCGATCACATTTTCCACGGTTCCCAGATCGATAGGGGAATTGGCTTCCGCCAGGTTCTTTAAAACGATTACTTCTTCTTTCCGGTGCGGATGAGCATATTTATCGGGATAGAAGACATTGTAATCATCGACTTTTTTGACAGTAAAAAGAGCCAGGTCAGTGATAGGGTCAAGGGAGATCAGTCGTTTTACCTTAGCTTCATGTTCATCGTCGAAGATGATCTTGGCATTTACGGCATTTTTAAACACATGAGCACGACCCATGGCCCGTCCCACATTGTCGATAAAAAACCCGCAACTGCGGGCTATTTCCTTACCGTCCTCATCGTAGGCAACCAGGGAAAATACGGCCCGGTCTGCCTTGGCCTCGATCTCTTTTAAGCCCGTTTGGGCGGAGAGGACAAATGCAGATAAAATTAATCCCAGGCATATTTTCCACTTCATTTATTTACAGATAAGTTTCTATAAGAATTTACGTAAAGTTCGCCGGGCTTCTTTTTGTTCCTCTTTGGATTTTAGAAATGTAATTTCCACCCGCCGGTTCATATAACGGTTAAACTCCGTGGTATTAGGACGTTTTGGCCGCTCTTCGCCAAAGTATCTTACAACAATTCTGCCATCGTCAATACCGTGATTGACCAGGTAGTTGTGGGCGCTATATGCCCTTCTTTTTGCCAAGGCCCGGTTGTAACTATTGGTACCGATACTATCGGTATGACCGTCAAGCTCTACATCCCAGTGGGGGTGCATAACCAGGGAATCCACCACTTTTGAAAGGTAGAATTTGGCACTGTTATTCAATTCATGCACATCAAAGGCAAAGTTCACGTAAGGGTGTGCAGAGATGATATCAGAATCGGTGAATTCCGGGGTTTTGGTTTCTTTTTCCTCTTTTTCAGCAGGAGTAGCCTTGTATATATCCGCCAGTTTGCCACCCCGGGTACTGGAAAAATACACTTCATCATCAGCACCTTCACTATAATAAGCATCAAATGCTGAAGAGTTCAGGTCTTTGAGGTTTTTAGGCTCAGACCATTTGGTAAGATCAGTACCGGTCATCTCGCTGACATAAATATCATGTCCTCCTTCACCGCCTTTTCGATCAGAGGAAAAATAAAGATACCTGCCATCATTGCTGAAATAAGGTGTGATCTCATCCGAGTCAGTCTTATTGATAGTGGAACCCAGTTTTTTAGGTGGAGTCCACACTCCGGCTATTTTCTCGGAGATGTACAGGTTATACGATTTATCACCCGCATCATGGTCACTCATGGAAAGCACCATTTTATCATCATAGTGATTCACATAGATGTTGTAGATAAAATTATTGGCCTTAATGCTGTCAAAAGGGACATTCACAGGTGCACCCCAATCGTTGGCAATAGGATCCCATTGACTGTAAGAAAGGCCGGGCCACATCTTATCGTATTCCTTATAATGATTGAGTAAGTATAACTTATGACCATGATCACCAATACCTACTACCGCATTACTGCTCGAGTTATTAAGAACTGAAATGTCGTGGGTGGATTTTCTCCAGTCTTTCCTTTCGGTACGGTCAAAGGCCCAGATATCATTACCCGAATTTTTTCCTCCTACATTGTCCTCGTGAAATGTCCGCACCAGGTATAAAGTGTGGTTGGTGACATTGTATAAGGGCAAGGATTCCTCGGCATCGGAATTCAGGCTATCAATAGCCTCCGGAGCTTTGTATTTCATGGTTTGTCCCTGAACAGTAAAAAGGCTGGCGAAAATACAGCTGACTCCAAGTGTCAGGGTTATGAATTTATTTTTGTTTGTATTTGTAGTTTTCATTTTTACCAGAGTTTTGAGGGTGCAGGTTGTTTATTATTGAACATGAATCCTAAAGAAACTTCGTGGGTGCCATCATGGGCTTCCCGGATTTCGCTAGTGCCAAAAGCATAGGTATAACCAAAGTTTAATTTGTTGTTGAGAGTAAGACCGATCTGTCCGGACACGGCATCCTGATAGCGGTAACCCACCCCAAACCACACTTCTTTATCCAGTCGGGCGCGCAGGTTAGCGTCGTAGGCCAAGGGAGCCGGCTCTACATACCGTACCATAACGGTAGGATACAATTCAAACCGTTCGGATAAGTTAAATACGTAACCTCCCGAAAGATAGTGATGAATCGCCAGTTTTTCTGCCTGGCCTTCAGAAACATCATATACTTCATTCTGCAACAATTGATTGCTGCTGTAGCCTACGAAGAAGTGGCGGCCGTAATAGGTCAATCCGGCTTTCAGATCCAGGTGGCTTTCAGCATTATCGTTCATCAGGTAGCTGTTGTATAACTCATCAGTACCACTTAACACACTCATGGAAGCCAAGTCTATTTCCCTGCGGCTGAACCCTGCCCCAACACCAAATGAGAGATTGGTTTTTTCTGTAACCCGTAAGTGATAGGCATAAGTGGCAAATGCAGAGATCCTTTCAAAAGGTCCATTCCTATCGTGGATGACATAACCACCGATCCCATGAGGGGAAGGTTCAATGACCTTTCTTTCTCCTCCCAGCTGATTGTACAATTCATTATCGCTAATGAATATGGAAGGGGGAATGTCATTCTTGGTGGTATTTGTAGTCATCAGCCTGCTTGAGGCAGATAGCACAAATGAACGGGGTGCGTTGTCAAAACCTACCCACTGCCGGCGGAAGTTGCCCCGGATCTCGGTAAACTCTTCCATACCCACAAAGGCGGGGTTTTGCAGGATCGCATTGTTCATATATTGGTCGAACTGCCCCAATTGTTGTGCTACACCCGCGATCGGGGCGAGCAGCAGGGCTATCCATACATAGTTGAGCGTTTTCATTTCTCTTTATTTTGGTATTACTAGTTTGGTTTATCTTAAAATACTTACGGTTCCTTTGTATTCATCCGTACCATTATTCAGGTCAATGATGTAATAATAGGCACTCATAGGCATAGCCTCACCTTCGTAGGTTCCGTCCCAAGGATTCCGATCGTAGGAGCCGGTCACTTCATACAAGAGTGAACCCCAGCGGTTGAATATTTTCACATTGTGTAAGGGGAACTCTCCAATTCCGCGGATGACGAATTCGTCATTATCCCCGTCTCCATTAGGGGTAAATACCCCGGGGATGAGAAACCCTTCCTCAACTGTGATCAGTACTGAATCCATTACCGAACAACCTTGCGGATTGGTATAAGTCACCATGTAATTAGTGGTGGACATCGGTGTTGCCCGGGGATTGGGGATAAATGCTGAGCTCAAGCTGCTTGCCGGCGCCCATGCATAAGTGCCCCCTGAAACATTGGCAGAGGCACTTAAATCCACACTTTCACCTTTGTTAATGATCCGATCATCCGAAACTGTCAATTCAGGTTTAGGGGAAATGGTGATTGTTCTGGTGATGACCCCACGGCAGCCATCATTGGAAATTACCACTAGCGTTACATTATAGGTGCCGCTGGTATTATAGACATAAGATGGGTTGGCCACAAAAGCACTGTCCCCATTACCAAAATCCCAGATGTAGCCGGCGATGCCGGAATTGGCGCTGGAATTACTTACAAAACCTACATCCTCATTCAAACACAGGTTTTGATAATCGAAATTGGCATTCACACTGGCGGAAGTGGAGGTAATGGTTACAGAAGTATCCAATCTCTCCAGACAACTGTCGGTTGAGAATACAAATAAGCTAACATTGTAATTACCGATGGCTGGATAAGTATGTATTGGTGATTTTACAAAGGCACTGTCCCCATCCCCAAATACCCAGATGTAGCGGTCCACTCCGGTGGTAGCAGTGGAAGTACTGTTGAATTGTACTGAATTGCTGCAACCTACGGTATATTCCAGGGAAGCATCAACGGTGGAGCTGCTGCTGTTAATGGTCAGGTTGCTATCTACTACGGTAGATACGCAGCTATCACTGCTGAAGATGATCAATCTTACATCATACTGTCCGGCAGCAGGGAAGGTATGAATTGGGTTTCTGGTAAAGGCAGAGTCACCATCCCCGAATATCCAGATGTATCTGTCTATGGTACCACCCACAACTCTTGATGAATCGAAGAACTGTACGGTTAAACCGGAACAATCGGCATTGGAGTAGAAGCCGGCAACCAGGTTATTGGTAAGGTCTCGGTCCCTCACAGCAATTAATTTGGTTTCTGAGCCACTGCATGTATTGTTTGCATTGGTAATGGTCAGGGTCACCGGATATATACCACGCCCGGGGAAAATATGTAATGGATTTTCTTCTGTAGAAGTTGTTCCGTCACCAAAGTCCCAGAAATAGGCTAGTTCTGTTTCTGTCGTGCTAGTTGTATTAAAGAATTGAACTGCTTCATCGGAACAATCAGCAGTACTGGTAAAACTCACATCAATGGTGCCCCCGCTTCCCGCATTTAGGGTCATAGTTGTACTGTCAATGCACTGAATGCCATTGGTAATGCTATCGGTAATTCCAGTGACTAATTTGACGGTGTATGGGCCTGCATTAGTATATATCTTAAACGGATTCTCCTCTGTGGAAGTAGTACCATCACCAAAGTCCCATCGGTAAAAATCTATACTATCGGTGGTATTGGAACGGGATAGGTTATTGAATTGATATTGCAAACCATTACAGGATACATTGAAGAATTCAAAATCGGCAAAGATGGCGTTAGTGGATACTTCCTTGCGAATAAAAGACACACAACTGTTAGTGGTAAATTCCACAAAATAACGGCCCGGGGAAGCATAGGTCTTAACCGGATTTTCCATGGTGGAAGTGGTTCCGTCACCGAAATCCCAGAAAAAGGCCACGGCCTGTCCGGAGGAGTCGGCTGAAGTATTTTGAAAATACAGGGTTTCGTCCTCACAACCGGTGGTATAGGTGAAATCTGCTTCAGTGGTATCAGCTCCTACCACAATAGTACTGTCTGCAAAATCAAAACAGGTATTTGAAGCAGTTACAGTCAAACGAATATTGTAAAAGCCTGCTCTTGGGAATTGTACATTTTGCGGATTTTCCTGAACGCTGAAAGGAATGGTGCGTCCGAATTTCCAGTTATAAGCAATGATACTTCCGGATCCTGTGGTATCTGTTTCATCATAGAAATCGATCACATTATTCGCATCACAGGTGCCCTCTGCACGGAAGGCAGCTATTGGGGAGATGCGGGAATCAACCACGATCACATTGGAAGTATCAATACAATCTGAACTGATACCTACGGGCCCATCAGCCACGATCCTGCGGATCTGCACAAACCGGTCGGATAATAATACAAAACGGGGTATCACATCATAACCTAATAGCGGTTCAAAATTCAAAGTAAAATTCTGCCACATACCGGAGGAATCCCGGTATTGGAAAATCTCATTGGTATTGCCGGAGCCACCTCGGGATACTGTTCCAAAAACATCGGGCTCAGGTTCGTTGCGGCTACAGAAAATAATGGTATCCAGAATGGGATTAAATGTATTGCCATTCCGGATAGGGGCGAAACTAATGAGGTTGTTGCTCACCAATCCGCATAGGGTTTTAATAAAGGCATCATTATTCCCGGCATTGAATGGCTGATACGCCGTGACAGTAGCAACCGGAAAATCGGTACTTCGGGTATTACCGGCAACATAATATTCCGTTTCGTCAGTGGAATAGAATATACTACGGCCGTAATCAAAATCATTACCTCCCAGATAAGAGGAATATAATAATATACCTTGTCGGTCAAATTGCAAAATAAAGGCATCTGCATCTGCCCGCTTCACAGGTTGCTCTGCGGAAGGGGTTACCGGATAATCATTGCTTTCGGTTTCTCCTGTAATAGTCACAATTCCTGCTGCCGTTACATCCATTCCGTTAGCTACATCTTCAGCGCTGCCACCAAAATAAGTTCCCCATTGCAATATACCGGCGTTGTTGTACATGGCAATTAAAATATCAGATCGATCCCCTGTGGGATTACTAATCGAGTCTTTATATGGATTACCTGGAAAATTAATGTTCGGGCTTTTGGTGCGGCCGGATAGATAAATATTATCCGAACTGTCAATGGTAAGATCGTAAAATACATCAAGCCCGGTTCCACCCATTAAGGTTGAGAAGAGGGGTGTACCGTTAGCCGAGAATTTAGCTACGAATGCATCTTCCTCTCCTCCTAAAGAAACAGAGGTAGGATTTGGTGTTAGAATAGGAAAGTTGGTGCTGAAAGTCCTTCCTGCAATTACAATTTCGTCATTTGAATTTACGCCTATTGCAAATGAGCCTTCACCTTCAGATCCTCCGAAGAAAGAACTGTATATCACGTTTAACCCAGTATCGAGGATGGTGAAAAAGGCATCATCACCCCCTGCATGTACTGGTTGGGCAGCTCCGGGAGTAGTGGGAAATGAACCTCCTGAAGTATAACCGGTAACATATATCTGATCATTGAGGATCACAATATCTTCTCCGCGGTCAAATGAGGTACCTCCCAGATAGCGGGAAGTAATAAAATTACCGGCAGTGTCGAAGGCCGTAATGAATGCATCTAAATCTCCATATCGGCTGTTGGTAGTTCCCGGAAGGTCTTCACTATTGGTACGGCCAATCATGTACACCCTTCCAAGGGTATTGTCGACATCTACACTTTCAACAATATCAACTTCACTACCGCCGTAATATGTAGCCCAGGCAAGAGTACCGTTAGGATTAAAGCGGATGATATATCCATCGTCATTCTCCGCCTTTTCGTCTTGGTAATTTCCCGCAACGTCAGGCAAGGGATCACTTGAAGTTGATCCAACCACATAAACTCGCAATGAATCATCTACCGCAATACCATAAGCATAGTCCTCTGAAGTTCCACCGTAATAAGTAGTATAGTCGATCTTAGGATCTATGGTCAATGCCTGATTGGTTGCTGCCTGAACTTTAAATTGCAGGATATTCGAATTTTGCACTGAAAAGCTACTGTTCACTTCTTTTTGAGTAGCAGTGAAAGTATGCAGCCCACTTTCTGATAGGATACCGGCAGCAGTATAAATATTAAGATTTCCCTCAGTATCCACTTCAATTTTATCGGCACCATTATATTCCACCTGAATGACGGATGGATCAGCCTCGGCCTCCAGATCATACTTATACATCAACTTTCCTTCCGCATCCAGATAGTAAGTCAGGTCGATACCTTTATATAGGTTACCGTAAGTTAATGAGGATATGGGCTGAAGGCTATACAAATCACCTTTAAGGGAAACATTTATAGCATAAGGCAAACTTTCCACTGCTTGCTCTTCCATCAGAAAAGCTTGCTGACTGCCTTTAAAGGTAAGGTCAATGCGATTGCCTTTTATAAATTCACCTTCCGGGGCGTAGGTATGATAAATTACTTCATCTTCGGTGAAATAAACCTTTACACCCTTATTCTGATATAGATATTTAAACTCCGCATTTGGACTCTGGCTGTTCAGCTTGAAAAATCCATACTGGGAACTAAAGCCCGGGATGTTGCTGGCGGTCATAACAGCAGGCAGGAATATCAAAGACATGATTATCCCTAAAATTGGTTTGGTCTTAACTTTCATAGTTAGAAAAAAATTTAGCAGTTTGTATCCTGTGTAACCCATTACTGTTCCTTATTGTTCTTTTTTTATAAAATAAATTCAATGAATTTAAAATCAATTATTTAAATGTTCTATTGAAATTTTCCATTTAAATTTTCACATGTAGAAAAAAATCTACATTGCAATTTATACGTGTATTTTTTGCATCATTTACCTTCCAATTCATTCATCATTTCCCGGTATTTTTGACCTAATGCGGTCTTTTTTTTATCTGATAAAGCTTTACCTGCCAATTGAAAAACTTCCTGTTCTTCCTCATCCAAATGGTGAATGACCCTTTCCTTTAGTTGCTTGGCAATACCCAGCCAGGCGGGTGAAGAAAATTCGGTTTCCTCGAGTTGCTCTATCAGTTCGTCCATTTCATGATGTTCGGCTACACTGTGCCGGGCTTTACCCTGTGTGAGGTCGTTTTCAAAAAGGGGAGTATAAAAATGACGTTCCTCAGCGTCAGCGTGATTTTGCAATGCTTGTTTTAAGCGGGAAAAAAGTTCGTTCCTGCCTTCGCTATCGCCATGGGTTTTAGCCAGCAGATCAACCAGGGTGCGTTGTTTTTGGTGATCTTCACGCAACTGTTCGAAAATATTCATGTTATTAGGTGAATTATTATTCCACCCAAACACAAAGAATTTTTTAAAGTTTAATACTAGAAGGTTTTAATAAGAAAAAACAGGAGGGAGATTCCGGTAATTAAAAAATATAGAAGGCGAAATTTCATATTAGGTTAATGGTATATAACAGACGCCTTAGCTAAAAAAAAAGTTGCCTGCTTACACATCTTCCTTATCCATCCACTCGGTAAGTTCAGGTGGACGGTAATTTTCCATTTTGAAAAGCAGGCGTTCAAAATCATCGTCGATCATCAGCAGGTTGAAATGCTCTTCCCGCAGCAGCCC
>CAZBIF010000093.1:8536-10665 GCA_964492055.1 uncultured Flavobacteriales bacterium | reverse complement strand
TACCGTGGTCGATACCAGTCTTTTTCAGCGTCCCCTTACTTCTCAGGATTTTGTCCGTTATAGTGCTACCGTTAATTTTTATCAGGATCAGCAGGAAGTAACCTCTATTATTCGTCAGAATTACGATGACTACATTGTTTGTTATCGTTCGTACAATACGAACGAATTGGAGTTAAACTTTCTAGAAAGGGATACCGATGGTTATTTATTGGGATTGGAAAGCAGATGGGCGAGCTACATTCGTCCCAACTCTGATACCACAGGAGAAGGTCATATTAAAATTACCCTGAATTATCAGCCCTTGCGTAAAAATGACCTCTGTGATCCCGGAATACGGATATTTGAAGCGCAAATGCCCTATAAGATATTACCTTAAACCAACCACCTTAACAGATGAAAAAAAATAATTTAAAGTTTTCCTTAGTACTACTGATCACAGGCATGTTCTTACTGGCTTCCTGTGGTAGTAGCAAAAACCAAGTTCATTCCCAAAAGCATATGGGTAATACCAAGCACAAGAACAAACACGTTTGGGGAAAATAACCTTTCTTCGTTTTTTGCGTAAGCAGGCTATATGAAAAAGATTATAGCCGGACTTGCCATAGCAGGATTTTTGTTTGCTTTAAATGGATGTAGTAGTGGAAAATCTGGGATGAGGGTTCAATCGTCCAATAAAATGTACAAATCCTGGTAATTACCTCACCACTATTTTTACAGCCTGATAAGCACCTGAATTGAGATTGTATAAGCGCAACAAATACAATCCTGATGGATCTTTAATGTTTATACTTACCTTCTCATCCCTGCCTCTTTCTATTAATTGCCCGGTAGGAGCTATTAATTCATAGGCGTATTTATCTTTTGATTTACTGAAATAAAGATCATTTCCCTTCTCTACCGGATTGGGAAAAGGAGAGGGGGAAACTAAACTGTTCGATACTTCTGTAATAGAAGTCAAATGGGTATCGCAGAAATTGATCTTTTTGTATCCACTGCGAAAATCATTCTCATAAAGTAAAGTATCCCCGGCCGGGTTTTGCAAAAGGACAAACCCGTTCCCAAATGAGCCTGTGAATCCATCATTATAAGCATCATACAGATTGAAGTCAAAACAAGAATCAATCATGCACAAAGTGTCGTAATATATTTTTCCGGTACTATTGGTAGGCAGATCCGGATAGGGGCCGCCCTTATGTAAAACAAGTTGGTTTAAAGTAATTTCCCACCTCAATTCTGATCCATATTGATCCGTCCGAAATTGCAGATAGGTATTCCGAGGCTGCGCATTGATCAAAATTTTATGATCTTTTTCGTTGTTTGTAGTATCCCCATCAGTCAGCCCGCTGATCTCCACCTTAAAGGTCAATAATGTATCAGAAGATCTGAGATTCTGCAACTCGAACGTAAACTCTGCAGCCTCATCCGTATCTAATGTAAGTGTTGGGGAATACAGGGTATCAAGCAGCTGATTTTTATAAACCTTTATGCTATAGTTATTAATGGATTTATTGCCTAGGTTTAGTACTGAGATGTTAAAACTGGTAGAAGTGCCACAAAGGTATTCCCGTTCCAATTCAAAATAGCCGATAGCAAGATCATAATCGTATGGTTTGGGAACGGGGTCAAAACCATCCCATATTCTGAGATTGGTAGTATCCGGATCCAGCCAGTATTTTAATTGCTTATTGCTGTCAGGATGGGCGTCATAGGAATGGGAAAATTTACCAAAAAAGTCTTCTGCTTTTATGTTACAACTGGCTTTGCCTCCCTGTAACTGACCAACTACCCGTTGATTCTGGTCAAAAATGCTCGATCCACTGCTCCCGGTCTCCGTAGTACCTATTTCCCAATTGTTAATTTGCCAGTGGGTATTTTGAGTGGTAGAATTATAACTGCCCGACACCGCAGGGTCCTCATCCAGGCTAATTTTCTTAACATCCCCCATGGGATGGTGAATGCAGGTGGAAGTCTTCGGCGCTTGATTTACAGCTGACCAGCCGGCAAAATAGGGATTATAATTCAGGGGGATTTTATCATATAATTCTATCAGCCTGAAGTCCGAAGCAGAATTGCTGGCTCTGAACCTTCCTCCCGATAGGGAGTGTATAAGCTGACCATCACTGGAGGGG
>CAZBIF010000093.1:5120-8526 GCA_964492055.1 uncultured Flavobacteriales bacterium | reverse complement strand
TTGAACTTTCGTAATTGAAAATATAAATTGCATTCTTACCAAAGGGGCAATGTGCTGCTGATAAAACATAGGGAATACTGTCTTTCCGTACGTTGTTTAAAAGAGTTCCGGAGCACACCCTAGTATTACTATCCGCAAGGATCATTACCACAGCTCTTTTATTGCGCTCCCATATTTTACCCTCGGCGCAATTGATATTCCGGTTACAATTTCCCGACCTTCCAAACCCCCCGGCTTTTTCATACAGGTCTTTATAGCCATAGATCACCTGGTTAACGGAAAGGGATACTTGCTCCTTTGCATGGAAAGGTACAATCAGTTTCATTTTAATATGGGATCCTTTCAGGGGGCGGATTGAAAACAGACTATCGGGCCGGTTATTCATATGATTAAAAACCCCGATCTGATCATTCCTGTCCAGACTTTGCACGGATAATTCTGCTCCTTCGGGAAGGTAAAACTTGTCGAAATTAAGATTCAGGCTAATGGCTTTTTCCATTTTTATGGATAATTCCCATAAGAATAAGTCACCTTCTCTTATCCCTACGCCATCTTTTAAACCAAGCATTGTATCTATAGCAATCCCAAAACGCCAGGGTATATCCTTATAGTTTTCCGTGATTTTATCTTCTTCAAGATAGGGTTTCAGTTCAGGAGTTGGCAATTGCAGCAGGGGGGGCGATTGCAATCTATTAGTAGTGTTTTTTAACTGTGCAGGGTATTGGGAAGGGTATTCACGTTGTGCCGATGCTGTTAAAAACAAACCGGAACAAAGCAGAACAAGAAGTGTATACCTAAAGAATAACCGCTGCATAATACAAAGATACAATAAAGCAACTGCTGTATAAGACGATAGAATATGACAAAAAGTGTACCTGAAGTTAATATCATTGCTGATCTTCAATATGTAGGGGCGAATCGCAGGGCTTCCCTTTTGGATGTTTTTCTACCCCAAAACAAGGGGAAATTACCCCTGATCATATTCCTTCATGGTTTCAAAGGGTTTAAAAACTGGGGCCACTTCGATTTGCTTGCACAGCATTGGGCGGAAGGAGGATTTGTAGTTGTCAAGCCCAACTTTTCCCACAACGGGGGTACCGTGTCCCAGGCGGTAGATTTTCCCGATTTGAATGCCTTTGCCAATAACACCTATACCAAAGAACTTACAGACATCAATTATGTAATCGATTTTTGCCTGAGCCGGGATAAAGTGGCTCCCTATATTGATAAACAGTCAATTTATTTAGTGGGCCACAGCCGGGGAGGTAGTATGGCTATTTTGGCCGGTAGTACAGATCAGCGGGTAAAAAAGATTGTCAGCTGGGCCGCACCGGCTAGCTTGTTTGAGCGCCTGCCGGATGAGAAAGCCTTGACAGACTGGGAAAGAAAGGGTGTGCGTTACATCCCCAATAGCCGCACCGGGCAGGACATGCCTATGAAATATAGCTTTGTGCGGGATCTGCAGGACCATCGGGATCAACTTGACCTGCAGCTGGCAGTAAAGAAAACCGATAAACCCATCCTAATTGTGCACGGTATAGCTGATGAAACTGTTTCTTATAAAAATGCACTCCGATTAAAAGAATGGTCCAACAGGGGGGAAATGGAACTGATAAAGGATGCCGGGCATACTTTTGGCGGACAGCATCCCTATGAAAAGGAAGCATTGCCCCAGGAGACTGTTGAAGCTGCTGATAAAACGATTAACTTTTTAAATAGAAATTAGAAGGACATGCGCGGGGCCGGCATAGTTTGCCATATTTTCCCGCTTCATACAAAAACTTTCCCGCCATCGCGATCATGGCTGCATTGTCTGTACAATATTCAAATTTCGGAATATGCACTTTCCAACCTGACTCACCTTTTTGTTGTAAACGTTTTCGTAAGTCAGAATTGGCCGAAACTCCCCCGGCTATAGCTACTTCGGTGATGCCGGTATCTTCCACTAATTTTTCTAATTGATGAAACAACATATCCAGAATAGTAGCTTGCGCCGAAGCACAAATATCTGCTAGGTTCTCTATTATAAAATTTGGATTTTTTTCAGTCTGCTCCTTCAGGAAATAGAGAACCCCGGTTTTAATTCCGCTAAAAGTGTAATCGAAGCCACTCAGTTTGCTAACTCTAAAGGAAAAACGGTCTGGATTACCCTCCTTTGCGTATTGGTCTATCAATGGCCCTCCGGGATAAGGCAAATCAAGCATTTTAGCGGTTTTGTCAAATGCCTCCCCCGCCGCATCGTCCAGTGTTTTACCCACCACCTCCATTTCCAGCGGTGAACGTACGATCACCAGTTGGGTGTGCCCTCCGCTTACGGTAAGGCAAATAAACGGAAAGTCAGGAATGGAGGCATTATCATCAATAAAATGAGCCAGAATATGCCCCTTCATATGATTGACCGCTACCAAAGGTTTGTTCAAGGCCAGGGAAAGGCCTTTCGCCAGACTGCTGCCCACTAACAAACTGCCTAATAATCCCGGTCCCCTGGTGTAGGCTATGGCATTTATATCGGTCAATTCAATAGCTGACTGCCTTAAAGTTAACTGAAGGGTGGGAATGATATTCTGCATATGGGCCCGGGAAGCAAGCTCGGGTACTACCCCTCCGTATTCACTGTGAATTTCTTGACGGGCGGTTTTATGGGCAAGGATTTTGTTTCCCTGCAGTAAAGCGAAGGAAGTTTCATCACAGGAGGATTCTATGCCGAGAATAATGGGTTGACGTTCCACGCTTATTTTGCAGAATTTTGAAGCACAAATTTATCTTTATCAAGCGAACCTTAAAAATAATAGCTTATTTAGCACTGCTCTTCATTTTTTTGCTGGTATCACTGCTGCTTGCTTTTCAATTCGAGGGGGTACAAACCTATGCCGCAAAAAAGTTTGCCAACTACTACAGCAAAAAACTCGGCAATAAGATCGCAGTAGGCAGGCTTAGTGTGGATTTTTTTGAAAGCCTCGCCCTTACCGATTTCTACGTGGAAGACCTGCAGAGTGACACCCTGATGTTCGTGGAGAAAGTGGAAGTCAATCTATCCTCCTTTATCCGGGATGAAGGGGTGATCCATGGAAAGATCCAGCTCCACCACCCCTTTATTAATTTTTACCGCCTCCCTGTCGATTCTACCTTCAATTACCAGTTTATGATAGATGCGCTGGTATCGGAAAAGCAAAGGGAGAACAAGAATTTGCTCATTCAGCTCGAAGCCCTGCTTATTGAAGAGGGAAAATTCCGGTACCATGATTTTCATCATGTAGATAATCAGACAGAGGAAAGAGGCATTAACTACCATCATCTGGATATCAGTAATATAAACCTGAATGCACGGCAAATTAAAATGGACAAAGGGCTTTTACAAGCGGAGGTTAAACAACTCGGGCTCCAAGAGGCCAACGGATTTGACCTC
>CAZBIF010000093.1:4041-5110 GCA_964492055.1 uncultured Flavobacteriales bacterium | reverse complement strand
GTGCAAACGTATGGAACGGAACTGGAAGGTGATCTTTCCTTTACGGCAGAATCTTTTGAGAAATACAATCAATTTGAATCAGAAGTATACCTGGACGCAGCTTTTGATCATTCCCTCATTCAGCTGGCCGACCTGGCCTTTTTTGTCAAGGGGTTTAATCCCATAAACGAACAAATTACCTTATTCGGGAAAATAAATGGTACTATTGACAACCTATCCGGAGAAGAGGTAGAAATTCACTTCAATAAACACACCTATCTGAAAGGCGATTTTGACCTGAGAGGCTTGCCCGATATTGAAGAAACGTTTATCTTTTTTGACCTTGATGAATTTCACACTACCGCTCAGGGTTTACAACAATTGCCCTATGTCCTTCTTGACAGCCAGTGGCAATTTACCCCCCTGCCTCAGTTACAGCGCCTCGGGGAGATCACTTTTACAGGAAATTTCAGTGGGTTTGTCAGCGATTTTGTAGCTTATGGCACTTTTGGTTCCCGGCTCGGCAGCTTGCAAACCGATTTGAAACTCAAAAAGAATGAACAGGGAATCTATACCTACAGCGGTGGTATAGCGAGTAATTATCTGGAGGTCGGAAAATTGATCGATCTTCCTTCCATGGGTGAAATGGCGTTTGATGTGGAGATCGAAGGTAAAGGCCTGGATAAGAATTCCCTTGATGCCGTGGCGAAAGGAGCTATAAAACGACTTCAGTTCAGAGGTAATGAATATGCCAATATCACTCTGGATGGCGATTTCAATAAACAATTATTCAAAGGTGCGCTAATAGTTAACGACAGTAACTTACAATTGCGGTTTACCGGTAAGATCGATGCCTCCGGAACGCGCCCGGTATCCAACTTCTACCTGCATGTTGAGCAGGCCAATCTGGGCAAAATAAACCTGCTCCCGGAAGAAGATAGTATGGCAATGGCTTCCCTGAAAGCCCATTTTGACATCATCGGGGATGATCCCAATACCTTTGAAGGAGTGATCGTTCTGGATAGTCTTTATTACAAAGACAGTAAGGATGCCTATAAGGTGAGTGGCTTAAACATAACTGCTAAAGGCC
>CAZBIF010000093.1:3448-4031 GCA_964492055.1 uncultured Flavobacteriales bacterium | reverse complement strand
TGAAGAGCGTAAATTGATAGTAGAGAGCAGCATTGTTGATGGCTACCTGCAGGGAAATTTCGAACTGACAAAATTAAATGATGTACTCCTCGATATTGTGGAAGATCGCATCCCGCAAACGGAATATGAGGTAAAGGAATTTGCTTCTCAGCAACTGGAGTTTTCCCTTTTAATCAAGGATTTTAAGCCGGTGTCCGGTATTTTCCTACCGGAGCTGGAAGTCGATTCCGCTACTCGCTTGATGGGAGCATTGAGCAGCCACGGGGGCAAAAGCCTCCTCACCCTGGAAGGCCCTCATCTTGCCTACCGGAATATGAGCCTGAAAAATTACATCTTCGATGTTAGTGCCACTGATAGCATGATGCAAACAAATCTGCAAGCAACTCATTTTGTGCTCCCCGGCGGTACCGGGCTGGATACTTTTTCTCTTGTCAGTGTACTGGAAAGTGGTGTTGCTGCTACTCAGTTAAGCTGGGAGGGGATCAACCAGCGTCTCGGTCATGGTCAACTGAAAATAAACTCTGCATTCAATTCTCTCAGTTCTTTCGATAATCGCTTGTATGATAGTTATTTTACTTTGAAC
>CAZBIF010000093.1:0-3438 GCA_964492055.1 uncultured Flavobacteriales bacterium | reverse complement strand
TCAGGATAAGGTGGAGATCGAAGGCATAGCCAATGGATGGATAGTGGTTCAGCATAAGGATAGCAACCTCACCCTCACCTCGGATGGTCGTATCACAGGTCTGCGTATTAATCAATATGATTTCAAAGAAGCTTCTTTTTATTCTGCCTGGAATGCCGACACCAATTCCCTCGATGTTAAACTGAGTCTGGGTGAAAAGAAAAATCCCGAACTTCAGTTACAGGGGATAGTGTATCCCTCTGCAAAAAACAACAACCTGGACCTGCAATTAAACTTCAATCATTTTGAGATGAACATCTTGAGCCGGTATATTGATCATTATCTTACCGATATTCAGGGCTCTTTGAATGGCAGTGTTAACCTTTCCGGTAAATTTTCACGGCCCTTGCTCAATGGCGATCTGGGACTGGTAAATGCCGGGGTGCATGTTAATTATCTAAACACCTACTACACCCTGAACCATACTATCCTAATACGGCCTGATTTCATTGGTTTTGATCTGATGAAAATCTACGACAGTAACGGAAATATAGCTATTGCAACCGGAACTATCTTTCACGATAATTACCAAAACTTTAACCTGGATATTGGTATAGAAGCCAATGAATTCCTCGCCTTAAATACCACCGCTGCGGATAATGACCTGTACTATGGTACCGGTATCGTCAGTGGGCAGGCCAACATTAGTGGTTTCGCCGATCAGCTGATCTTTGAAATGCGCTTGAAAGCGCTTGAAGGTACCAACTTCAATATTCCTATTAGTGATAAAGCTACGGTGAGTGAAAATGAATTTCTTGTGTTCACCAATAGTCCTCAGTTTGAAAAAGATTCTACGTTTGAAGTTGATCTAAGCGGCATACAACTGAATTTCGATCTGGAGATCGCACCGGAGGTAAATACCCGTATCATTTTCGACGAACAGATCGGGGATGTGATCCAGGCGCAAGGGGAAGGAAATTTAAATATGGAGATCAACACCTCGGGAAATTTCAATATGTACGGGCAATATACTGTAGAGCGGGGGTCCTATCTTTTTACCCTCAAACGGATCGTCAATAAAAAATTTACCCTAGCCCAGGGTAGTCGCATTATGTGGGATGGTGATCCCTACAAGGCCAGACTGGATATAAATGCCATTTATAACCTGCGCGCTTCCCTTTACGATATTATGCCCGAAGATTCATCAGGCCGCTTCTCCAGGCGGGTGCCGGTTAAGCTGGAACTCAATATGAGCGGTCTGCTGCTCAGCCCGGATATTTCTTTTGACATTGAACTGCCCGGGGCGGATGAATCAGTCAAACGCAGGCTGGAAAGTATACTGTACGTGAATCAGAATAACATCAACCAGCAGGAACTTAATCAGCAGGTATTTGGCCTGCTGGTACTCAACCGCTTTATGCCACCTGCTTCGGGTAGTGTACGTAACACCGCCGACAGGGGTGCGCCGGGGGTCAACAACGGCTATGAATTTCTCTCCAACCAGTTAAGCAACTGGCTTTCCAAGGTTAGCAGCGAAGTGGATATTGGTGTGGCTTACCGCCCGGGAGATGAAGTAACTGAAGAGGAGGTGGACCTTTCCCTGACTACGGAAATACTCAATAATCGCCTGGTATTGGACGGAAACTTTGGCTACATTTCCAATAATGATATAGTAGAAGAAACCGAAAGTGCCGGAAGTTTCATCGGTGAGTTTTTGCTGGAATACAAGTTAAACCGCAAGGGAAGTGTGAGGGTAAGGGGATTTAATCGTTCCAATACCAATAGCCTTTTGCAGATAAACAACCCCTATACCCAAGGGGTAGGCGTATTTTACCGGGAAGAATTTGATGAGTTTAAGGAACTCTGGCGAAAGTACTTTGGCCGGAATGAAGATGAATCAGAAGCGGTAGCGCAATAAATGCAGCCGCCGGTTGAGGCTGAGTGCCCCCCAGATCGCAGCGAAATTCATGACGATAATGATCAGGAAGTTCAAATGGGCTTGTTCTGCGTAAATAAGGAGTTTATTCAGGTAAAATGCGGATAAGAACAAAATAATAGCGATCAGGCAGGCCATAAACCGCTTTTCAATGATCACATGATACACCGGGAAATTGCGGTATAGGATGATCAGCAAGGCCACCATATTAACCCCGATCACACTGGCAATTTGCCAATAGGGAATGTAGGGAGCAAAAGGAAAAACCAGCCAGGGCAAGTAGAGAAAACTAAGGCTGAAGGTATCATGCGTGATCTTATCAAAATACCTGATCTTATTGATATAAAAAATGTACAAAGCTGAGATGGTACCCCCAACTACTACTCCCCCTAACACATCCCCGAGAAAATGATGAGCGAGATAAAGGCGGGAAAGCATGGTAAGAAGTACAACTGTGATCCCGGTAATCAAAATCCACTTTCGCCGGAAAAGAAAAAGCAGGCCGGTCCAGAAGGTGAGCTGTATGGCCGTATGGCCGGAAGGAAAACCATGCCGTTCGTATTCATCGTTGCGGGTGACATCCAGGAGTTCGGTAGAGAAGGAATCATAAAATCCCGTAGGTTGCAGGTCAAAAAGGTCTTTTTCCGTTTTGGTAAATACCCGGTCCTTCAGGGAATGATCAATATCAATGGGGCGGGGGTAATCGAATTCGTGTTTTAAAATATCGGTAACAAAAGCCGTTAAGGCTACCAGGTTGATGAGCACGATCCCTTTGCGAAAATTGATGCCAAAAACCACCGTGCAAACCGCCATCATCATCACCGGGGCCATGCCAAGTATGGATATGAAGGCGAGAAACCAGTAGATAACGGGATGATCGAATTGCTGAAAGAAATGGTTTACCTGGGTGTTAAACATGAAAGTCCACGTAATAGCTACAAATCACAAAGATAGAAAAGATCAAACTTGCAAACCCGTTGGTGGTAAAGAAAGCCAGGTTCACCTTGCTCAGGTCATCTTTTTTCACCAGGGTATGCTGATAGACCAACAGGGCGGTAAAAAAGATCAGGCCAAGCCAAAATAACAGGTTACCGCTGGCGTCTAAAGTTGCCAGCAGGAGAAAAACAAAAGTTAATACATGTAGAGTGCGGGAAACCCAGAGGGCGTTTTGAGCACCTATGCGGGCTGGTATGGAGTGCAATTTATGTTCCCGGTCGAAAGTTTCATCCTGCAGGGCGTAGATCATGTCAAAACCGGCTACCCAGCATAATACCAGATGGCATAAGGCCGTATACCGTTTGGTGTAACTGTAACCCAATACAATAGCGAGGGCAATGGGCGAAAGGTAAAAACATATTGCATTGATAAAGTAGGTGGTAAAAATGAAAAGAACCGCGTTAACAGCTACAAAAAACAATACTGCTTTTGGGCGCAGGATGCCCCGGGGCAGTTCCCTCACCGCTGCCGTTCGCTCATTGGCAGCATCAATGTCCCGGTCCAGGTAGCGGTTGAAGGCCATGGCT
>CAZBIF010000092.1:6653-10705 GCA_964492055.1 uncultured Flavobacteriales bacterium | reverse complement strand
AATGTGCGGGTGATCGGGGAGTTCAAAAACATGCAGCAGATCGAAAATGTGATCGTGAAGCAGGAGAAGCAGGAGATCGTATACCTGAAGGATATTGCCAATGTATATTTCCGGGGGGAGGATCCGGAAAGTTTTGCCCGGCAGTACATGGAACCGGTGATCATGCTGGACGTGATGAAGCGGGCCGGGGAGAACCTGCTGGAAGCTTCCGATCGCATTAACGAGATCATCAAAAAAGCGCAGGCAGAATATTTTCCGCCTGACCTTTCCCTTACCATCACCAACGATCAGTCGGACCAGACCCGGACGCAAGTTGATGAACTGGAGAACAGCATCATTTTCGGGGTATTATTGGTGGTAGCGGTACTGCTCTTTTTCCTGGGTTTACGCAACGCTCTGTTCGTGGGAGTAGCCATTCCCCTTTCCATGTTCACCTCCTTCATTATTCTCAGCGCTATTGGGGCCACCCTGAACATGATGGTGTTGTTTTCCCTGGTACTGGCCTTGGGAATGCTCGTGGACAACGGCATTGTAGTGGTGGAAAACATTTACCGCCTGATGGATGAAGGTATGTCTCCTATTAAGGCCGCTAAATACGGAACCGGGCAGGTGGCCTGGCCCATTATAGCCTCTACCGCCACTACTCTGGCAGCCTTTTTCCCCCTGGCTATCTGGCCGGGATTAATGGGGGAGTTCATGAAATATTTACCCATTACCCTGATTACCGTATTGGCTTCCTCACTTTTTGTGGCATTAGTGATCAATCCGGTGTTAACTGCTGCCTTGATGAAGGTAGAAGAGGAATACAAACCCAAATCCTACTGGTTGAAACGGGCCCTCATCTTCGGGGGTATCGGTCTGATCATTGCCTTGCTGGGAGTACTCTGGCTTGGAAATATCCTTATCGCCATTGCGCTGCTCATCCTCCTGAATACCTTTGTCCTTAATTCCGCAACCCGCGCTTTTCAAAAGAAAATAATTCCTCGCCTGGAAGAAGAGTACAGCCGGTTTTTATCTTACTGGCTGAGCAAAAGAAAGCCCCTCATTCTACTGGGAAGTACCTTCGGCTTGCTGATCTTTTCTTTCATATTACTCGGGATATTTACCCCCAATGTGATCTTCTTTCCTATCAATCAACCGCAGTACCTGAATATTTATGTGGAAATGCCCATCGGGACGGACATCAATACCACCAACAAGGTAACCAAAAATATTGAGGGCCGGGTGATTGAAATGATGAAGGAATACGAAGATGAGGACGGCGATAATTTCCTGGTACAGTCCATTATCGGGCAGGTGGGGAATGGCACCGCTGATCCCAATGAAGGACCTTCCATGAGCAATACCCCTCATAAGGCCAGGATCACAGTACAATTCGTTAAATTTCAGGAACGGAGGGGAGTTTCCACTTCCGAGGTACTGGAAGATGTTCGTGCCGCCCTTAGCGACTATCCGGGGGTACAGGTGACGGTGGTAAAGAATTCCGATGGCCCTCCGCAGGGGGCACCCATCAATATTGAGATCAAAGGCGATGATTACCAGCAGCTGGTGGAGGAAGCAGAGGCCGTAAAAGGGTTTATCAATGCTGCCAATATCTATGGCATTGAAGAACTTCAACTGGATGTGGAACAGGGCAAACCGGAGATGCCCATTATCATCGACCGGGTAAAAGCCCGCCGACTGAACGTTTCCACCGCCCAGATAGGGGATGCCTTGCGTA
Organism: uncultured Flavobacteriales bacterium; assembly: GCA_964492055.1. Classification (GTDB taxonomy): domain Bacteria; phylum Bacteroidota; class Bacteroidia; order Flavobacteriales_E; family Vicingaceae; genus CAZBIF01. Next base: position 8,985 of record CAZBIF010000092.1, on the reverse strand, counting down.
CCGCCCTTTTCGGGAAAGAGATCTCGACATATAAGGATGGGGAGGATGACTACCCCATCAACATCCGCTTCGATTCTACCTACCGTTATGACCTGGATGCCCTGATGAACCAGCGCATCACCTTCCGTGACCAGACCAGCGGTAAGATCCAGCAGGTACCCGTTTCTGCCGTAGCAGAGGCTAAAAAGACCTCTACTTTCAGCGCCGTAAAGCGAAAAGATCTTACCAGGGTGGTGACCATTACTTCCAATGTGCTGGAAGACGCTAACCCCAATGAGGTAGTGGCGAAGATCAAAGACCATCTGGAGGGGTATGAACTGCCGGCGCAGAATACCCTGCGTTTTACCGGTCAGCAGGAAGAGCAGGCCGAAGAAATGGCTTTCCTCAGCAACGCGTTGATGATCGCGGTTTTTCTTATTTTCCTCATCATGGTCTCCCAGTTCAACTCTGCCATAACCCCTTTTATCATTCTGGTGTCGGTAGTGTTCAGCCTTATCGGGGTATTATTGGGACTGGTAGTTTTCCAGATGGATTTCGTGATCATCATGACCATGATCGGCATCATCTCCCTGGCGGGAATTGTGGTTAACAATGCCATTGTGCTCATCGACTATACCAACCTGATCATTGAAAGAAAACGGGAGGATTACAACATAGAAGAAGGGCAGCGCCTCCCTATTTCTGCCATTTTCGATAGCATAGTGGAAGGAGGACAAAAACGCTTGCGGCCGGTGTTGCTCACTGCCATTACCACCATACTGGGTTTGTTGCCCCTGGCCATTGGGTTAAACATCAACTTTTTCACCCTTTTCAGTGAGCTGAATCCTCAGTTCTATGTGGGCGGGGATAATGTGATCTTCTGGGGCCCCATGTCCTGGACCATCATCTTCGGTCTCACCTTCGCCACTTTCCTTACCCTGGTGCTGGTGCCGGTGATGTATTTTCTGGTGTACAAGGCCAAGTACCGCTTTGTGAAAGTGGGAAGGGATAAGGGCACAAGCACTTACTGACTGCTCGAAGTTAATGCTTTGTCATGCTGAGCGTCGGGTCGCGTAGGCGGACAGACTGGTCGAAGCAGACAAAGAAGTAAAGTGGAACTGCCACTTTGTTCAGGCTTCGACCATTGTTCACCTGCGGCTCACAAGCTCAGCCTGACAAAGGAAGAATGTTTTGATATACTAACGTAGCAAAAGGTAAATCAAGGAGCTTCAATCGGAGGAGATTCGCTCGTTGTCCCCTCAATTACTAAAACAAATTCTATTGCTTTTATCATGCTGAGCGTTTAGTTGCGATAGCAACTGAACAGGTCGAAGCAGACAAATAGGTCGGGATCGCCATGACAGAAAAAGTATTCGTAATTAAGCTATTCGTAATTAAGCTATTCGTAATTCGTAATTGATTACTCTTCCAGCTTAAAAGTCTCCATGAACTTGGTGGTAAAGTTCCCTTCCTTGAAATTTTTGTCCTGCATCAGCTTAATGTGAAAGGGAATGGTGGTCTTGATCCCCTCGATCACGTATTCACTCAAGGCCCGTTCCATTTTGTCGATGGCTTCTTCACGGGTCTGCGCCACGGTGATCAGCTTGGAGATCATGGAATCGTAATAGGGGGGGATCACATAACCGGCGTACACATGCGTATCTACCCGTACCCCATGACCTCCCGGTGAATGGTAGGTGGTGATGGCCCCAGGTGCCGGACGGAATCCGTTGAAGGGATCCTCTGCATTGATGCGGCATTGAATGCTGTGCATTTGCGGATAATAGTTGTTCCCTGAGATCTTGTAACCGGCGGCAATTTTGATCTGCTCTTTAATGAGGTCGAAATTGATCACCTCTTCGGTGATGGTGTGCTCCACCTGAATACGGGTGTTCATTTCCATGAAGTAAAAATTTCGGTCTTTATCCACCAGGAATTCCACGGTGCCCACACCTTCGTAATTGACCGCAGCAGCGGCCTTGATACCGGCTTCCCCCATCTTTTCCCGCAGTTCATCGGTCATGAAAGGGGAGGGAGTTTCTTCACAGAGTTTTTGATGTCTTCTTTGTATGGAACAATCCCGCTCCGAAAGGTGGCAGTAGTTGCCAAACTGGTCCCCGGCGATCTGTATCTCAATGTGCCGTGGTTCCACGATAAATTTTTCCATGTACATGCCGTCGTTGCCAAAAGCGGCAGCCGCTTCCTTACGGGCACTTTCCCAGGCATTGTCCAGTTCTTCTTCGCTTTTGATCACCCGCATGCCTTTTCCACCCCCGCCGGCAGTGGCTTTCATCATCACCGGATAACCGATCTTTTTCGCGGTTTTTTTGGCGTGGTCCAGGTCTTCTATCAA
>CAZBIF010000092.1:3897-6592 GCA_964492055.1 uncultured Flavobacteriales bacterium | reverse complement strand
TTTGGCTTTTTCTGAAAGAAATCCATAACCGGGGTGGATGGCATCCGCATTGGTGATCTCGGCGGCAGCAATGATGTTGGAGATCTTCAGGTAGGAATCAGAGCTTTTTGGGGGGCCTATACACACCGCTTCATCGGCAAAGCGAACATGCAAGCTATCCTTATCGGCAGTGGAATATACCGCTACTGTGCGAATGCCCATTTCCTTACAGGTACGGATCACCCGCAAAGCTATTTCTCCCCTATTGGCTATTAATACCTTTTTAAACATATTTTCGGTTGTTTGAGGTAAGAAATTACCCGGCTGGGTCGATTAGGATCAAGGGCTGGTCGTATTCTACCGGATTGGAATCATCTACCAGTACTTTTACAACCTTTCCGCTAACTTCACTTTCAATTTCATTAAAGAGTTTCATGGCCTCGATCACGCATACCACATCTCCTTTTTTAACTGTATCACCTACCTTCACGAATTCAGGTTTATCAGGGGATGGTTTGCGGTAAAACGTTCCGATCATAGGGGATTTGATCTCTATATAATTGGCGTCCTCTTCTTCCGATTTGTTTGCTGCAGACTCTTTCTTAGGGGCTTCAGCAGCTGCGGCCTGAGGCTGTTGGGGCATTGGCTGTTGCATGTGTTGTCCCATGGCCGGCATGGCCGGGATCATTTGGGTAACTACCTGGGGTTGCTGCTCCTGCTGGATCTGATTTCCTTTACCTCTCTTGTGGGGTGGGGTTTTAATGTTGATCTTGAAATCTTTGTCCTCAATTTCAACTTCAGAAATACCGGATTTGGAAACAAATTTGATCAGTTCCTGAATTTCGGATAGTTTCATATATACAGTTTAATACAGTTAAGTCGTAAAATTAAAAATTATCTAGGGCAATCCAATAGTTTAATAGGCCCACTTCAAATATACTGCTCCCCAGGTAAATCCTCCCCCGAAAGCAGAAAGTATCAAATTATCCCCTTTCTTGAGTTTATCTTCCCATTCCCACAGGCATAAGGGGATAGTTCCGTTGGTGGTATTGCCAAACTTTTGAATGTTGAGCATTACCTTATCTTCACCAATGCCCATGCGATTGGCAGTGGCATCTATAATGCGCTTGTTGGCCTGATGGGGTACCAGGTAAGTAATGTCTTCACTTTTCAATTGATTTCGTTTCATAATTTCAGCGGAAACCTCGGCCATATTATTGACAGCAAACTTAAACACCGCCTGCCCCTCCTGGTAGACATAATGTTCACGGGCGTCTACCGTTTCATGGGAGGCAGGTTTAACTGAACCGCCCGCTTTTTGATGCAAATGCACCCGGCCAGACCCATCACTTCGCATGATGGCATCAATGATGCCATTTCCTTCCTCCGAAGGTTCAAGGAGAGCAGCTCCGCACCCGTCACCGAAAATAATACAAGTGGTACGGTCGGAGTAATCGATGATAGAGGACATTTTATCCCCACCCACTACAAGTACTTTTTTATAAGGCCCGGCTTCAATGTACTTGGAAGCAGTGGTTAATCCGTAAAGAAAACCTGAACAAGCAGCCATCAGGTCAAAACCGAAGGCATTCTTTGCGCCGATTTTGTCTGAAATGATATTGGCAGTTGCAGGAAAAACCAGATCGGGGGTAACCGTACAGCAGATGATGAGGTCGATTTCTTCCGCTCCGATTCCCCTTTTTTCAAGTAATTCATTAATGGCAGGCACGGCCATATCGGAAGTGCCAAGGCCTTCTCCTTTTTGGATCCTGCGTTCTTTGATGCCGGTGCGACTGGTGATCCAATCATCCGTTGTATCCACCATGCTTTCAAGGATCTTATTGGTGAGGCGGTACTCAGGGACAAATCCTCCTACGGCGGTGATGGCTGCATGAATCTTGGACATGGTAAATTTTTAAAGGACTAAAATAGTTTTTTATCTTGCAGGAGCAAAGCAGGATAAGCATAGGCTTTCAACAAAAAGAGGTGAAACGTTCTTCATTTCACCTCCAGCTTTTTGAAAAAACCTCAATTATGCCTCAGCCTTTTCCATTACTACTTTGCCTTTGTAATACAATTTGCCTTCGTGCCAGTGGGCCCGGTGGTATAAATGCGGCATGCCGGTAGTTGGACAGGTAGCAATGGTAGGTACTTCTGCTTTGTAATGTGTTCTTCTTTTATCCCTTCTTGTTTTTGAGATTTTGCGTTTAGGATGTGCCATAACCTATTAATTTAATTCTTCAATTTATTCAGTTGATCCCAACGTGGGTCAATGTTTTCTTTTTCCGTAGGGGCGGCCTGTGCCTTTAACCTTTCAATGATGTCCGGATCACAATCCGCTTCATTGGCATGGGCTACTTTGGCAGGCAATAAAACCGCTACATATTCATATACAATTTCTGTGATATCCAATTCGTCGGCAGAACGGGGAATGATGATCAGGTCTTCGGTCATTTCTACCGGCTCGTCCCCAAACTTTACGATCAATGACTGATCCCCTTCAATATTTACATCCAAAGGATCATTGCAGGTATCACAATATGTGTGGATCACCCCCTGAATCGAAAAAGCAAGTTCAAACAAGGAGGGCTTTTTTTCAAAATCCACCGTAACCCTTACTTCGCCACTTTCTATCAACGAATTTTCAATTCCTTCAAAAAACGAATCATCAAGCTCAAAATAATAAGAACCATTATCTAATTCATTCAGGTCAAAT
>CAZBIF010000092.1:0-3887 GCA_964492055.1 uncultured Flavobacteriales bacterium | reverse complement strand
CCTTCTTTTAAACTGCTAAAAGGGATGAGCAAACGATTTTTTTTCTTTTTCTTCATCATGATCTCCTCCTCCGCAAAAGAAAGGGGGCAAATTTAACAAAATAAATGCTTACCTGCTCGTTACGTTCGTTTTATTTGGGACAAAAGCATCTTGCTGCAATTCCCGGTTCATTTCCCGGTTTTGCACCAGCTCCTGGGCTGCGAAGAAGGCTTGTAAAAGAGCTTCTTCACTGGCCACTCCTTTGCCGGCAATGTCGTAAGCCGTTCCATGATCCGGGGAGGTTCTTACAAACTCAAGCCCGGCGGTGAAATTAACCCCTTTGCCCTGGGAAAGCATTTTGGCGGGGATCAGCCCCTGATCGTGGTACATAGCCAGGATGCCATCGTACTTCAGGAAATTTCCGGAACCGAAGAAGCCATCGGCAGCGAAGGGGCCAAAGGCGAGAATGTCAATGGTTTTGGCTTGCCGGATGGCAGGTTCAATGATCTCTTTTTCTTCTTTCCCCAACAGGCCGTTGTCACCACTATGGGGATTGAGCCCCAGCACGGCGATTTTCGGTTTGCGAATGGAATAATCTTCCTTTAAGCTGCGGTTCAGTAAAGTTAATTTTTTAAGGATCGCTTCAGTAGTTAGTTTCGCAGCTACTTCTTTCAGTGGAATATGAGCGGTAACCAGGCCAATACGGGAGCGTTCGGACTGCATGATCATCAGGCAGTCATCCGCCTTCGAAATGGAAAGTAAATATTCCGTATGGCCGGGAAATTCAAAGCCGGCGGTTCGCATGGCATCCTTATCGATAGGGCCGGTGACCAGGGCGTCGAGCTTGCCTTCTTTCAGGTCTGCCGTGCTTTTCTCCAGTGATTCCACCGCCAGTCGGGCTGAGTCTTCACTCGCCAAGCCTGGTTTTACTTCAAAATCCTGGCTTTCCAGGTCGATCATGTATACCTGGCTTCCTTTTATTTCCTCCACACTTTTCAGGTAGCGCATCTTGAAATCCGGCAGGTTCAGGATTTTCGTGTAATAATTACCGATCGCTTTCGAGCCGTAAAAAATAGGTGTGATTATTTCGGAGATGCGGGTGTCGCTCAGGGCTTTAAGAATGATTTCGTAGCCAATGCCGTTGGGGTCACCACTACTTATCCCAATTTTCAATTTCCTTTTTTTTCCTTCTATCCCCATGCATTTCTTTTTTACCCGCCAGGTCACAACTTAAACCCAGCCGTATGCGTAAATTTGTATAAGCAAATCTAACACAATTAACAGGCATTTCAGGAGTTAATTTATGGTAAATAAAGTGAACAAGAGGTGAAGGTAGGAGAATTATTGGAACGGGCCCTGAAGGAGGAATTTTTAAGTGCGGAGGAAGGGGTTTATTTATTCCAGCAAGCATCCACCGCTGAACTAGCCCTGGCAGCCCATGAGTTAAAAAAGCGCCAAAAAGGGGATGAGGAAGTAAGCTGGATCATTGACCGCAATGCCAACACCACCAATGTATGCATTGCCAATTGCAAATTCTGTAATTTTTTTCGCATTCCGGGGCACGATGAAGCCTACATAACCAGCATTGAAGAATACAAGAAAAAGATAGAGGAACTGTTCCGTTATGGGGGAGAGCAATTACTCTTACAGGGTGGCCACCATCCGGAACTGGGGTTGCAATTTTATAAGGAGCTGTTTTCAGAGTTAAAATCGATCTATCCCAACCTTAAACTTCATGCCCTGGGACCCCCTGAAATCGCTCATATCTGTAAACTGGAAGGCTTAAGCCACTCACAGGTTTTGCAAGAGTTAAAAGCATCAGGACTGGATTCGCTGCCCGGGGCGGGGGCTGAAATTTTGAATAACCGGGTGCGCCGGTTGATCTCCAAAGGAAAATGTACCGGGGAAGAGTGGCTTGATGTGATGCGGGCCGCCCACCAGTTGAATATTACCACCTCCGCCACCATGATGTTTGGCCACATAGAAACTTTGGAAGAACGTTTTGAGCATTTGGTTTGGTTGCGGGAAGTACAGTCTGAAAAGCCTGCTGATGCAAATGGTTTCCTGGCTTTCATTCCCTGGCCCTTCCAGGATGACGGCACCTTGCTAAAGCGGGTGAAAGGCATTAAAAATCAAGTTTCTGCCGATGAATACATTCGCATGATCGCCCTGTCTCGTATCATGTTGCCTAATATCGTAAATATCCAGGCCAGCTGGTTGACGGTTGGCAAGGAAGTTGCTCAAGTCTGTCTGCATTCAGGCGCCAATGATATGGGTTCGATCATGATAGAAGAAAATGTGGTTTCAGTAGCCGGAGCGCCCCACCGTTTTACCGCTGAGGGGATCCAGGAAGCTATCCGACAGGCAGGTTATACCCCGGTGCTGCGTGATCAATTGTATCAAAAAAGAGACTTGCCGGAAAACATGGAGCAGCAACTAATCGACTACTAAGAGCGTTTATAAATAGTGAAAAGTTTTATTTTATTCATGGGGATCTTCCTGACCGCAACGGGGGTTTTTGCTACCCACAACCGGGCCGGGGAAATTATCTATGAGCATGTGAATAACCTCACTTACCGCATTAAAGTGATTATTTATGCGGATCCCACCAGTACTGCATTTCAAAGGGAGCAGATTGAAATTGATTACGGCGATAATCAGGGCATTGATTCACTCAACAACCCGGCAGTAGAATCGATTTTTAATGGGAATGGCGTCGAACGTAAGGATGTAAAAAAGCGGATCTGGACCACTTTACATACCTATCCAGGCCCTGGTAACTACCGCATCAGTGTAATTGATCGCAACCGGAACGCCAATATTGCCAATATAAACAGTTCGGTTAATCAACCGTTTTATATTGAAACGCTTTTGCGGATCCCCTTCTTACCCTCTCAAGTTAATAATTCGGCCATTTTACAAAACCCACCTATAGATGAAGGTTGCGTAGGTCTGTTGTTCGTTCATAACCCCGGTGCCTTTGATCCGGACGGCGATAGCCTGGCATACCGCATTACCGCCAGTAAAACCTTTGGGGGTAATACCGCACCCGGCTATTTTTTCCCTCCTTCTACCAACAGTACCTATGTAAATCCCGAAACCGGTGATCTTATTTTTGACGTTCCTTCACAAAGTGGGCTATATAATGTAGGCCTGACTGTCATAGAATATCGTCGCGGTAGTAGTGGGGCAGTAAAGGTAGGTGAGGTGATGCGTGACCTGCAGGTATATATTGATCCGGGTTGCATGAACCAGCCTCCGGAGATCATTTCCCAAGATGAGTATTGTGTAGAAGCGGGAAATGCCCTGCGTGTAGATATTAAAGGAACGGATACGGATAGCGAGGATAAAGTCAGCCTGGAGCTTTTCGGGGAACTCACCAATTTACCTGGCAATGTAACCAGTTTTCAGGTTAATAATCCCAGTAACCCCAACAATGCCACCTTTGTTTGGAATACCAGTTGCGATGATTCCAGGGCCAGGGATTATTTATTAACTATAAAAGCTACGGATGAAGGGAATAAGACTCCTACTATTTTAACTACCTATAAGAATGTGAACGTTAAAGTGATAGCTCCCGGACCCGAAAACCTCACCGCCACCGACCGGGGTGCCAGCATAGAGCTGGATTGGCAAAATTTGAGATGTCCTACTGCCCGAGGCTACCGCATATACCGCCGGATTGATTCCAGTGGTTTTGTCCCCACCTTTTGTCAGGTAGGAGTGCCGGATGGCCTGGGATATAGTTTGATCAAGAGCATTTCCAATGTGAATACGACCAGTTTTACGGATGATAATAATGGTGAGGGACTCATCCCCGGTTTGCGCTATTGTTATCTGGTAACCAAATATTTTGGGGATGAAAGTGAGAGTTATGCCTCCAATGAAGCCTGTGCGATTATTAAGAA
>CAZBIF010000091.1:9201-10763 GCA_964492055.1 uncultured Flavobacteriales bacterium | reverse complement strand
ATTGAACTTGAAGAAGGTATCCGCAAAGTATACCAGGAAGTTAAGCAAAAAGATTTTGAGTTGCACGCTTAAGCAACTATCCGCTCTGCTTTGCTTTCAATTATTGATGGTAAAACTGTTTGCGCAAGCGACACTTTTACCTATTAATCACCTGATTGATTTTAATTTGCATCAGAACTACACCGCTTCTGATTCAACAGTTCATCTCACCACCCAACCCGTGCTGGCCTCGCAGGTGCAGCTTATGGACAATTTTCAGGAATACTATTCCATCTTTAATTTGCCGCAAACAAAAGGCAGTTTCCTGAAACGCAAACTATTCCACGAACACCTGCTCCAGGTTGACAGTTCTAAATACTGGCTTACTCTTGACCCTTTGTTTAATATTAATGTGGAGCAAGAGCTAGCAGATGAAGGCGAAGATCATTTTTATCATAACATGCGCGGATTGGTAGTAAGGGCAGGCTTTAAAAATAAGGTGGCATTTGCTTCTACTTTCCGGGAAACCCAGGGGCGATACATTGGCTACATTGATCAGCGGATACGCACCTCAGGGCATGCTTTTGGTCAGGGGAGGGTGAAAACATTTGGTGAAAATGCCTTTGATTTTTCCATGGCCACAGCCTACCTGAGTTATTCACCCACCACTCACCTGAATTTTCAGTTGGGGAATGGCAAGCAATTCATTGGCAATGGTTACCGTTCGCATTTACTCTCTGATCTTGGCTTTACCTATCCATATATAAGGGGAAACTGGTTTGCCTTGAATAATAAACTTCAATTTCAGTCAACCTACGCTTTATTACAGGACCTCATTCGCGTGAATACTGACCTTCAATCTGAGAATATCTTTAAACGCAATAAAGCCATGTTTCATTACATTGAATACAGTCCGCATGCAAATTTTTCATTGGGGCTATTCGAGGGTAATATCTGGAGGCCAACAGGTGAAAATACCCTGGCCCAAGGCTCCTTGCTTACCTATCTGCCACTCCCCTTTGTAGCTAGTTTGAGTGAAAAGGAGAAAAACTACACCTCAATTGCCGGACTGAATTCCCATTTTAAGTTACTTGACAATTGTCTCATCTATGCTCAGTATCAGTTCACCCCTGATCAGCAGCGTTTTGAATCCTGGCAAATCGGTATCAAAGCCTATATCATTGAACATTTTGAGTTTCAGTTGGAAAGAAACCACCAAAAAAATCAGAACCCATTATACAGTCACTATTCTGAAAGTTTGAATTTACCTGTTGGGGGATTCGAAACAGAACAAATTGCAGGGGTACAGTTTAAGCAGGAGAGGTGGCTTACTTTTCTTCGCTTCCATCAATTCAATAACCAAATGGAGTGGTTCTATTTTACGGCTAATATTTCCTATCTTTTTAATCCATCTTACGAGGGTTATATCTTCGTAGAATCGCGGATCAGGGAACAAAATAGCCTGGCTGTTTTTAGCGGTAATCAACTATTTTTTGGGCTAAGAACTAATTTGCAAAACCTATACTTCGACTATTAACCTATATTTGCTTAATAATTTGCAGGAATGACCATTGCTTTAGCTA
>CAZBIF010000091.1:5142-9191 GCA_964492055.1 uncultured Flavobacteriales bacterium | reverse complement strand
TATCCTTTTTCATCGTCCTGTTCGCTACTCCCTCCTTTATTCGGGTTGCAGAACTCAAAAACCTTTTTGACGAACCAAACGAAAGCCGGAAATTACACTTGCATAAAACCCCTTCCATGGGAGGGATCATGATCTTTGCGGCTACCCTGTTTTCTTTCTTAATTTGCTACCCTTCAGAAGATATTTCATATATCAAGTATCTGATCCCATGTATCATTGTAATGTTTTTCATTGGTATTAAGGACGATATTATAGGAACTGCTGCCGTTAAAAAATTGATTGGTCATTTATTAGTGGCTTTTATCATGGTTTTAATGGCTGAAATAAAAATTACGAGCCTGTATGGCATTTTCGAAATCAGGGAGTTGCCTGAATGGGCTAGTATATCATTATCCATTTTTACCTATGTGGTAATTATCAATGCATTTAATATTATTGATGGAGTGGACGGTTTAGCCGGAGGTATTGGCTGTATCGCTTCCATTGCCTTTGGAGTCTGGTTTCTAATGCTGGACAGTACAATTGATGCTATTATCGCATTTTCATTGGCAGGGGCACTTTTTGGCTTTCTGCGATTCAATTTTTATCCTGCCAATATTTTTATGGGAGATTCGGGCTCTTTAATTGTAGGCTTGATCATATGTGTTCTAGCTATCCGTATGATAGAATACGATAGTCATCAGATTCCGCATAAAATGATCGATATTTCCAGACCGATATTTGCCATGGCGGTACTTGTATATCCCTTACTGGATACATTTCGCATTTTTGTTTACCGAATGATCAAGGGAAATTCGCCCTTTCAGGCAGATAGTAACCACATCCATCATAAGTTGATCAAACTTGGATTGAACCATGCACAGACTGTATTGGTGATCTATTTTTTTAATATAGCTGTTATACTCTACGCCATTTTATGGAAAGATGTGGATGCCAATATTAAATTCCTGATTCTCGCGGCACTGGTATTTATCTTAATGGGTTTATTGTTCATTGTACCTCAGAAGCAACAAAAAGTGTTGCGATGAAATTTTTTTTCATCTGCTTTCTCCTTTTCTTCTCTATTTCGCCCCTGTTTTCCCAACTCACTTATGATTATGAAAAATTAGAACTGAGTGCTTCAAGAGCCCATCTAAGGTTTAGCGCGTTTAGAAACAATCATTTATTCGACCAAATCGATTCAATTGATTTTTATCTACAACCTGCATACGATGGCTGGATAGGGCTCAATAAAAATGATCTGCTTACACGTACAGCAATTGGGCTTAACAGCTACTGGCAAAAAGGGGATTTTGCTGCAGGGGGTACCTTTATGTGGAGTGCAGGGGAGTATATGAAATACCGTCAAGCTTACATAAACCACACATTTGCTATTCCAGGCTTTAGCCTGAAGGAAAATACAGAAGCTATAGAGGGACATTTTATCAATGCCGCCGTCGCTTACTCGCCTTCCTCTCTACTTTCTGCTGAATTAGGTTACGGACGTAATTTCATCGGTTATGGTCATAGATCTTTATTGATGTCTGATTTTACAACCAACCATCCCTATCTGAAATTAAATACCCAATTCTGGAAGCTATCCTATTCGGTATTGTTTTCCGCCTGGGAAAATAGTTATGGTGTGGAAGGAATAGATAAGCTCTATCAATCCAAGTTTTCAGCAACCCATTTTCTGGAACTAAAAATCGCTAAATGGCTATATGTTGGCGTATTTGAATCCCTCATCTGGCAGCCTAAAGCGGATAATTACAACCGCGGCTTCGAATTTCACTATCTTAATCCGATTATATTTTACCGGCCGGTTGAGTTTTCCATAGGTTCTCCCGACAATGCCATTATCGGGAGCCAGCTAAAAATTCAGCCTTTTAAGAAAGCCTACCTCTATGGACAACTTTTACTGGATGAGTTTCTCCTGGATGAAATAAAGGCCGATATTAAACAATGGACTAATCCTGAAGAGGACATCCAATCCGGTTGGTGGGGAAATAAATACGGATTACAAGCCGGTATTTTATGGCTGGAACCGTTAGGGCAAACACAAAGCAGTTTGCGCCTGGAATACAATCAGGTACGGCCTTTTACATACACACACTCCAATCCGGTGCAGGCCTATTCCCATCACAATCTGCCTGTGGCCCATCCGTATGGGGCGAGTTTCCAGGAAATGCTACTTGAATTTAAAATGCAAAAGCAGCGCTGGCTATTTTCCATTATGTACAACCATTCCCTTCGCGGTGAAGATGTATTTGGTTTCAACAATGGCAGCAACCTGGAACTAAGTAGCAACAGCCGTGTAAAAGAATATGAAAACACTACTGCACAAGGATCCTCCACTACCGTCGATTACCTGGAAGGCTCGGTAAATTATGTATTGATACCCAAATGGCAATCTGTATTAACTTTGGGCTATGTTTTTCGTCAGGCCCATGGTTTTTATGATCAAACTGATGAAATGCTTTACCTCCGATTTCGAACGGATATCTTCAGGCAAACCCTGGATTTTTAAATAGGGGAAAGGGGATTTAATCCTTAATTTTGTCCCACTCTTTATACTGCTTATGAGCCAGCTTTCACGAATAGCATTACTTTCTGAACTGAATCTTTCGCTGCGGTTATCAGCCTATGCGGCCTTATTTAAAGTACGCTTAACTGCCCTGGTAGTCATTACCTCAGTGCTGGGCTATTTTATTGCTGCCGAACAGGTTTTCTGGGGGGAAATGATCGCTTTGATCATGGGTGGTTTTTTAGTCACCGGTGCTTCCAATACTTTTAACCAGGTACTGGAAGTGGATACCGATGCCCTTATGGATCGTACTAATCAAAGGCCCCTGGTATTGCAGTTGTTATCCCGCATGGAAGCCTTGTGGGTGGCGAGTTTATCGGCCCTGGCGGGGGTGCTTCTTCTTTGGTTTGTACTCAATCCGCTAACCGGGGTGTTGGCCTTGCTTTCCCTATTTGTGTATGTAGCCATTTACACCCCAATGAAGAAAATTACTCCCTGGGCAGTTTTTGTAGGAGCTTTTCCCGGCGCTATCCCCCCTATGCTGGGTTATGTGGCTGCTTCCGGTTCATTTAGCCTTGAGCCGGGTATTCTCTTTGCTGTACAATTTATGTGGCAGTTTCCTCATTTCTGGGCCATCGCCTGGAAAGTGAATCAGGATTACAATAAAGCCGGCTTTTATCTGTTACCCGCAAAATCAGGTAAGAGTGAAACTTCTGCTTTTATCATATTGATATATACTATCTTTTTGATCCCCGTAAGTTTATTACCTGTCATGTTCCATTTTTCAGGCATGACCTCCTCTATATTTTATCTGATCGCAGGTTTTCTAATGTTGTATCCTGCCATTCAGCTTTTTCGTAAGCAAACGGACAAGGCGGCTAAACAACTGATGTTTGCCTCTTTCGTTTACATGCCGATAGTACTCATTGCCTGGTTAATCGATAAAATTTAATTGGATCCACAACTTTCTTCATCCGATTTTCAGGAAACAAAACGTAAAAAAGTAGCAAAGCCGCTCTTGTGGTTTGGCCTGGTGAGCATTGTCATGTTGTTTGCCGGCCTAACTTCAGCAGTAGTGGTACGTAAGGGTGATGGCAACTGGTTGAATTATGAATTGCCTGACACCTTTTTGTGGAGCACCCTAACTATCGTAGCCAGCAGCATATGTCTGATCGCTGCCACTACCGCCATTAAAAGAAATGCCTCCGATGTCTTTAAGGGGTTATTAAGTCTTACCTTTTTACTGGGGCTTGTTTTCATCTGGCTTCAATTTGAAGGGTACGACCGGCTGGTGGATCAGAATGTGTATTTTACGGGGGCCGCACACAATGCTTCCGGATCATTTCTTTACATCATTTCCGGTTTGCACCTCGCCCATCTGATAGGTGGTCTGCTGGCCATGGCGGTGGTATTATTTCATGCTTTTAAAGACTATTACAAGCCGAAAAATTTATTAGGTTTGCAGCTGTGTTCTACCTACTGGCACTTTATGGGCGCTATGTGGGTGTATTTGTATTTCTTTTTTAAAGTAATTATTTAATAAAAT
>CAZBIF010000091.1:3190-5132 GCA_964492055.1 uncultured Flavobacteriales bacterium | reverse complement strand
GGCAGGGCATACACCGGCAATAGACGCAAAGAAATTATGGGGAGGAGGAATTTCACCCTTTAACCTGAGCTACGGAAAGATCATGATGTGGTTCTTTCTCATATCAGATGCTTTCACCTTTTCCGGTCTCCTCGTGGCCTACGGATTTATGCGGCACCGTTTCGCAGAAGTATGGCCTAAGGCGGAAGACGTTTTTACCCATTTTCCCTTCCTTCATGGAGATCATCCTTTGCTGTATGTAGCCTTAATGACCTTCATTCTTATCATGTCCTCGGTAACCATGGTGCTCGCTGTGGAAGCAGGGCATCGCATGCATAGAAAGGGCGTTATCTTATGGATGGCCCTGACCATCGTAGGGGGGTTGATTTTCGTGGGTTCACAGGCCTGGGAGTGGTATCACTTTATTCACGGTACCGAGCTGGGAGCCTTACAACTGGCAGATGGCACCATTGCTCAATGGGCTAGCGATGCAAAAAATGCGCTGTTATTGCCTACCGGGGAAACAGTTACCGGAGCTGCAGCCGCCGCTATGATTGAAGGAGGAACCGCTATTCACGGCGCTAATCTTACGGTGAATGAGTATGGGGTCCCCCTCTTTGCTGATTTCTTCTTTTTCATCACTGGTTTCCACGGTACTCACGTTTTTAGTGGGGTGGTCCTGAACTTTATCATTTTTGTGAATGTGCTTAGCGGCACCTACGAAAAAAGAGGGCACTATGAAATGGTTGAAAAAGTCGGGCTTTACTGGCACTTTGTAGACCTGGTGTGGGTGTTTGTATTTACTTTCTTTTACCTGGTATAAATAAGTTATTATGGATTTCGACAGAACTGCTGAATACGTTTCCCATCATTCCGAAGAGGAAGGGAAAAAGATGAGAAAAACAATCTGGATCATTTTCTGGGTTTTGCTGGCCGTCACTACCGTAGAAGTTACCCTTGGACTGGTGTGGCAGGATCTTGGCCTCGCTTGGACCTTTGTTAAATGGACCTTTATCATACTCACCCTTGTTAAAGCCTATTATATCGTTGCTTATTATATGCACTTAAAACACGAATTCAAGAATTTCATTTACGCGGTTGCTATTCCGTACATTGTGCTGGCAGTTTACCTTATTATCATGTTACTTGCAGAAGCTGTTTACCTCAATGAAACGGATGTGATCATGTAGTATGGATAAAAATAAAAAACGCTTGAAGGTAGTAATATTGGTCACCATCCTGTTACTACCTTCTTTGTTCTATCTTTTTTTACACACCGGGGTCAATCGGTTCAAAACGCTACCGGTGCTGGGTCCCAAAGAATATTCTCAAGGCGGTAGTGATACCATCTACCATACCATTCCTGACTTTACCTTTATTAATCAAAACGGTGAAGTGGTAACGCAAGCCGATTATAAGAATAAGATCTATGTAGCAGATTTCTTTTTTGCTACCTGCCCCACCATTTGCCCGAAGATGGCTACCCATATGTTTGAATTGCAAAAACATTTCTACGATCGCCCCGATTTTAAATTACTATCCCATACGGTAAACCCGGAGCATGATTCTGTAGAAGTTTTAAAAGCCTATGCCGAAAAAGTGCATGCCCTGGATTCGGTTTGGAATTTTGTGACCGGCGATAAGGAAGACATTTACAACATCGCTTTTGAAGGTTATTTCGTTAATGCGTTACGCGATACCCTGGCCCCTGGTGGGTTTTTGCATTCGGAATACCTGATCCTGATCGATAAAAAGGGGCGTATCCGTGGGATTTTTGATGGCACCAGCACGGCCGAAACCAATGACCTGATGGATGCCATAGAAATACTATACCGGGAGGAACATGCTCCATTAAAACAAAAATAGCATGGATAATTTACTGAATAAACGCAGCATTCTGATTCTATCCATTCTGCTTCCTCTGGTGGTAGCTGCCTTATACATCTTGCCGAAGAATGTGGAA
>CAZBIF010000091.1:0-3137 GCA_964492055.1 uncultured Flavobacteriales bacterium | reverse complement strand
CAGCATTGCTTCCCTGCTTTTGATCTTTGCCTATGTGGCTATCCGCAATAAAAAGATCATACTGCATAGAAACCTGATGATCTCTGCCTTATCGCTGTCGGTTCTTTTTCTTTTGTGCTACGTTACGTACCATTCCCTTGCAGAATCCACCGTCTATGGGGGGGAAGGGGTGATGAAAACCATCTATTATTTTATTCTCATATCACACATATTACTGGCCATTGCTATAGTACCTCTCGTACTTATTACATTTTCCCGCGGCCTGGCTGCCAAATATGACAAACATCGAAAAATAGCCCGGTACACCTTACCCCTTTGGTTGTATGTTACTATCAGCGGGGTGCTCGTTTATATTCTCATTTCCCCTTATTATTAATATTGCGCATTCCTGCTTACTTTTGCAGCCATGCAAACGAAGCTGAGGTGGTTGTTTTTTCTGCTGCTGGTTCTTAGTCTGAATGTTGAGGTGAGTGCTCAATGTGCCATGTGCAAAGCCGTACTTGAGTCCAACATGCAAACAGGGGAAGAAGCGGTAGGAAAAGGCATTAATCAGGGGATCATTTACATTATGTTTGTTCCCTATATTTTGCTTGCGGTAGTAGGATATTTTACCTACCGTCACTACCACAAATACAAAACAGCAGAATAGATCGTTCTTTAACTAAATAAATTTATCTAGAAAGGCAGAGGGACAGGCCCTGTGAAGCCTTGGCAACCTTTTCAAAAGAAAGCGGTGCCAATTCCTGTTTCTCCCGATCCCTATCGGGTGGATGAAGATAAAGCAAAAGAATTATAAGCCCTTTTGACCTAGTCTGAGGGCTTTTTTTATAGTAATTGATGAGTCAGATAGAAGATATTTTAAAGGAGCGGATTTTAGTACTGGATGGTGCCATGGGGACCATGATCCAGCGTTACAAATTAAAAGAAGAAGATTTCAGGGGGGAGCGGTTCGTGGAACACGAAAAGCCTCTGGCAGGAAACAATGACCTGCTATCCATAACCCGCCCTGAGATCATTAAGGAGATTCATGCTGCCTATTTTGAAGCCGGTGCGGATATCGTGGAAACCAATACATTTTCCGGAACGACCATTGCTCAGGCCGATTACGACCTGCAGGAAGCGGTTTACGATATCAATTTTCAATCGGCAATAATTGCCAGGGAGGTAGCTGAAGAATTCACCGCAAAGGAGCCTGAAAAACCGCGTTTTGTAGCCGGTTCCATTGGGCCCACTAACCGCACGGCCTCTCTTTCGCCGGATGTGAATCGGCCGGATTTCCGCAACGTGACTTTTGATCAATTACGAAAAGCTTATTACGAACAAGCTCAAGCCCTCATGGAAGGAGGGGTTGATCTCCTCCTGGTGGAAACGGTTTTCGATACCCTCAATTGCAAGGCCGCCCTGTTTGCTATTGCTGAACTATTTGAAGAGAAAGGAGAGAAGCTACCCATTATGGTGTCTGGTACCATTACCGATGCCAGCGGTCGAACCCTTAGCGGGCAAACCGCGGAGGCTTTTTTAATCTCGGTCAGCCATATTCCTTTGCTAAGTGTAGGGTTTAATTGCGCCCTGGGAGCAAAAGAATTAAGGCCATATCTGGAGGTGCTGTCTGATAAATCGGAGTTTTTTGTTTCAGCCCACCCCAATGCCGGCCTACCGAACGCTTTCGGGGAGTACGATCAAGGGCCGGAAGAAATGGGCAAACAAATTGAGGAATTCATTCAGGCCGGCTTTATCAATATTATAGGAGGTTGCTGCGGTACTACCCCGGAGCACATTAAAAGCATTGCCGAAATCGCCGCCAAATATTCCCCCAGAAAACGTCCGGTAAGGAAAGCGGTTACCGAATACAGTGGACTTGAGCCACTTCGAATATTCAAAGAAAGTAATTTTATAAACGTAGGGGAGCGTACCAACGTTACCGGTTCTGCCCGTTTTCGAAAGCTGATCAAGGAAGAAAATTACGAAGAAGCGCTTTCCGTTGCCCTCCAGCAAGTAGAAGGGGGAGCCCAGATCATTGATGTAAACATGGATGAGGGCATGCTGGATTCCGAACAGGCCATGGTCACCTTCCTCAATCTGATCGCTTCAGAACCGGATATTTCCCGGGTTCCTATCATGATCGATAGCTCCAAGTGGACGGTAATTGAAGCCGGATTGAAATGTGTGCAGGGAAAATCCATTGTCAACTCCATCAGCCTCAAAGAAGGGGAAGAAACCTTTTTGAAGCAAGCAAGTCTGATCAAAAAATACGGAGCGGCAGTTATTGTAATGGCCTTTGATGAGGAGGGCCAGGCCGACAACTACGAACGCCGAATAACTATTTGTGAAAGGGCTTATAAACTATTGACTGAAAAGGCCGGATTTGCCCCTCAGGACATTATTTTCGACCCCAACATACTCACGGTTGGTACAGGCATAGATGAGCACAATAACTACGCGGTGGACTTTATCAAGGCTACCCAATGGATCAAAGAACATCTTCCGGGTGCACTAGTAAGTGGGGGAGTGAGTAATGTTTCCTTTTCCTTTAGAGGAAATAATACGGTGAGGGAAGCGATGAATTCGGCCTTCCTATACCATGCCATACGGGCAGGACTCGATATGGGCATTGTAAACGCAGGCATGATCGAAGTATATGATGACATTCCCAAAGACCTGCTTGAACGCATAGAAGACGTATTACTCAACCGCCGGGAGGATGCTACTGAACGCCTGACAACTTTTGCCGAAGGAGTAAAAGATCAGGGAAAGCAAAGTGAAAAAGACCTGAGCTGGCGCGACGCCCCGGTGAATGAACGTTTATCGCATGCCCTGGTAAAGGGGATTGTGGAATACATTATTGAGGATACGGAAGAAGCACGACAGCAGTTTGACAATCCTTTACAGGTGATTGAAGGTCCCCTGATGGATGGAATGAATGTGGTTGGTGATCTCTTCGGTAGCGGAAAAATGTTTTTACCGCAGGTAGTGAAAAGTGCTAGGGTGATGAAAAAGGCGGTTGCCTATCTCCTACCCTACATTGAAGCAGAAAAGGATGAGACATCCAGCGCCAATGGTAAAATATTGCTGGCAACGGTAAAAGGCGATGTGCACGACATCGGCAAGAACATCGTGAGCGTCGTGCTGGCCTGTAA